>DAQQ01000180.1:0-11511 GCA_002508465.1 Methanosarcina sp. UBA7
ATGCTTAAGATTAGTAATATTAAGAGCAAGTTTATTTTCAGTATTCTTGGCATGTAATCCCTTGCAAATTTAAATTTATTTGCTTCTCAACTTTATTCAATATGGTGAAAAGTTATAACTATTCGGCCTATATGAAACTACTTCATTCATTATCGTCTTAATTTTAAATGAGCGAATCTATATGAACTAATTTTTTAAACTGATGCCTATTGATTGTTCTCTTTTTGCCAATGTGGTAGCAAAATTTTTTCATTTCACCTGACTCCGCATCAATCGACTGGTCTTTAAATGTAAAAAGATAGGCTTCCGATCTGAAATTAAAGTTTTATTCCGGTAGCATCAAAAAATGCATCTTCCAATGAGAGAGAGTTTTCTATAAGTTTGAAAACCTGGCCTCCACTTTCAACAATTAACCTGTTGATTTCCGGTTTGACATCTGTCCTGGAGTTTACGAAAATTTCAAGAGTATGTTCGGCTTTCAATTCGGTTTTTACGACAAACTCCATATTCTCGATTAAAGAAATCATCTCAGAAGAGAGATTGTAGACCCCAATCGTAATAACCCCATTTGACTCAAGGTGACGGATTTTTTCAATTGTGCTTTCGGCTATAAGTTTGCCTTTATTCAGAATTCCTACATGGGTACACATTTCCTGTATTTCCAGTAGGTTATGGGATGAAAGAAATATTGTGATTCCTTCATTATTGCACTCACGAAGAATTTGCCGAATTTGCCGGATCCCAACAGGGTCAAGGCCATTTGTAGGCTCGTCAAGAATCAGTACTTTTGGATCATTCAAAAGAGCTTGTGCAATCCCTAATCGTGTTTTCATACCATGGGAAAAATAGCCCACCCTTTTGAACATTTCATTGCCAAGCCCAACCTGGTCCAATAAAACCCTGGATTGCTCCAGGCTTTCTTTTTTACTCAGACCTTTTAATCTGCCGTAATAGACCATGTGGCTTAAGGCTGTCCGTTCGTCGTAAAAACCGGAATCCTGGGGCACCAGACCCAAAATCTGTTTAATCTTTCCTGAGTCGGAAGACAAATCCATACCCTCAACAAAAATCTGTCCTTGCGCAGGTGTTGAAAGTCCTGACAGCAATTTTATTGTAGTCGTTTTTCCGGCACCATTCTGACCCAAAAAGCCGTAAATACTTCCTTTTTCTACATTCAGGGAAAGATTTTCCAGAACAAAGCGAGAACCGTATTTTTTGTACAGATTTTTGGTAGAAATAGCCAAGGTAATTATAAATCCCTCCGTTTAATGGCCAGCAAACTCATAGACAAAAAGACCAGCATGTACAGGAACATTGAAAACAGGCTTTTAAAAACCGTGAGGTATCCAGCTCCAACTGGGAAGCCTTTCATGAATTCCATATTTTTAACACCATAAAAGAAGGGAGTGAGATATTTTAGATAGTTATCCTGTCCCTGTAAAAAGAAAAATATCAAAATTCCAAGAAAGACCGCAGACATTGTAAATGAAATTTTGTTATTTACGGATAGTGTCGAAATGAATAAAAAAATACTTATGAAGCAGCCCAAATAAAGGCTTGAAAAAATCCAGAACAAAACGATATTTTTGAGCTGAAAGGCATTACCCTCAGAATACTGATATATCAAGCTTATAAGTGCAATTCCAGTGGAAACAGAGATAAATACTAGAAACAAAAAGAAAAACTTTCCTAAAATGAAAGATGATCTATGAACCTTGGAGATAATGTATCTTACCGATCCCGTTTCGGTTTCACTGCTTACGATATCAAAAGACGTTATCAAAATAATAAAAGGTCCGATAGACAATACCACTATATACGAAATCAAAGAATATGGAATGCCCTCGGAAATTGGAAATAAAAAGGATATATAAGTACTATAGTGCATTGCTAGGAAACAAAGAAATACAAAAATTCCACCAAAGAACCATACATATCTACTTTTTGAACCTTTGAAAGTTTCATCTTCCCCAATTATCTGTATTTCCGAGAAATTCATAATCCTTCATCCTCTTTATTCCTACTCAGGTTGGAGGCAACAAATGCCCCAAAGGATCCAATTATTGAATAGAAAAAGACCATAATAAGCAAAAAGCCAACAAGAGCAGATAAAGCTATACCACCATATTGTAGCGCAATCTTTCCATCGGGAGTAAGCAAAAATACTAGAATCCAGCCAATCAGGTTATACGTAAATATTGAAAAAAAAGCATATTTCTCCGAGCCTTTGCATATAGTTTTACCAATTAGTGTACCTACAATAAGTGCACCTATAATTCCTCCGTATGTTGGATCAAGCCCTAAATATTCAAAAAATCCGAATAATACAAGCCCAATCACTATTCCTATAAGCAATGAATTCCTAGTTTTCATAATATCACATTTCAAAAAATATGCTGGTTTCAAAACCATCAAGAGAAATCTATTAAAAAATTTTTAAGCAAACTCTGTTATATGAAATATGTTATCTGATTCCTGTACACATCTTCAGTGCCTTCCGCATAAATTTCACCTCTCCAATCACGGAGATTTTGCGTACTCTCCAAAACAGTAATAACTTCCTCATGGAACAGTAATTGTAGACACAGTACTATAGCGACTCTCTCTATGCGCAATAGCAACCTCAACACTTACCAGGAGAAACGCAACAAGAGTACATATTTCTAAGTGTTCTCTTGTTGTCATTTCTTTTTACCCCGTGATTTAACTCCAGAGGCAGGATTAAGTAAACCTTAAATCTTTTCAAAGACAACTTAATTAAGCCTCTGCATTTGGATTTCAAATTGGTTTTTCAGGGAAAATTTGAACTCCATAATTCACTACTAACACACTCTATATAAAATACAAAGTTTTTAGCCAGATCATTAAACTATCAAATCTGATGTTTAATCTCTGATCTCATTTTCTCAATAATAATAATAATAATAATACTTAATACGACAAATCGTTGATATCCTGGAATATAAATAATGTCCTGAACTGAAAGAATGTGCCATATTAAATATTTTGATTTTTGCTTATAACCGGCCTTCCACAGATATTTTGAAGAAAATAACATTTTTTTTGCTATTGCTTTTAGACATTTGCTCAATTAGTTGCAATTCCTCAAAAAAGTCAGGAAAACAAAAACCAATTGCAGAAACAAAGCTATACCCATATTGCGAGAGGTTTCAGGAAACAAATTTTGGAGAACTATAGGTTAAGTAAAAGACGAGGTTTAAGTTTAATTATCTTCATTATCTTCATTTATCTGAGTCCGTTTCTAGGTGTTTTATCCTGAAGTAAACCCATTTTTAAAAGATCTCAAACATGTTTTTCAATTGCATCCCTATAAACAGGATTTATACTGTATATTGTACTCTTTCCCATCTTATTTTCGTTAATCAGTCCTGACTCATTCAACTGCTTCATGTACCTGGTAATTGCACTTTTGGAAACTCCTGTTATTCGGGCAAGGTCTCCATTGGTGTTGCATTCTTCCTTTAATATTTTCAGAACTATTTTTCGGGTCATCTCATTTTGAAGGACTGAAATAACCAGTTTTTCTTCCTCGCTGTATGTAGAATTATTCTGGAAATACCGGATCTTTCCGCAGTCATTGTGGGCTTCAATCATATTTTCTGTTTCGAGAATATCGAGATGATAACGAAGAGATCCTCTACTCAGGCTCATATCACTTGCAATCTCGCTGATACACGTCCCTGGACAAGCTTTGATGAAAGCATATATGTACTTTCTCTTTAGAGTTCCAACAGTACTTGGATGGTCAGCAGCTCGAAATCCTAGTATTATGAAAATGAACTTTGTAAAGTATAAAATTACGTCTATTATTGATAATATTTGCATTGCAGCTAGCCAGAGAAGAAACTGCCAGTAGATTGTAAAGTCTCTAACTTGTGTTACTTCTTCTCCAGCTACGGACACCCCAAATTCATCGTTTGGAGCAGGACTTATAATATATTCAGTAGCCTGGGCTGTCAATACAAAAAATAAAGAGAGGAAACAAAAGAGACAAAGTCTCTTACAATTAATGCATTGCAACACTAAACGTGTAGTCCTCGGTTCCACTAATCGATTCTCCATAAACTTTGAACTTCCAGATTCCCTGTTGCACATATCCCTGGGAGGGGTCTATATTGATATGTATCCTACCATTTACGCTTCCGTCAGAGTTATCGCGGTAAGTTCCGAGTTTGCTTCCTGAGGAAGTATAAGCACTAAGAGTCAGGGAATCACTGGTATCTCTCCAGTTTAAATCAACTTCGAGATAATTCACTCCTGATCCCACATTTACATTGTTAGTTATTGTTTGCCCCTGGCTTATGGACTGTGTTGACCATAAGAAGAAACAAATTTTTATGTAACAAAATACTTGGATATAAAAGTACTAATAATGTAATTTTTTTCCATTGAATCTAAAATAACTTTGCTCTTCGGATTTTGTAAGTATACTTTTTCAGCAGAAACCGTAGGAACTGCTATCAATCCTGTAATGGTGCATAGAATCAATATCTTGCCGATTTTCATAGTAGCACCAAAATAAATTAGAAATTGATACATATATATTTTCTGTTATAACTTTAAAAAGACAAATATACTATTATATAATTATAAATTACGAAATTTAATATTATCTAAAAAAGATGTAAAGATTCCTTTTATCAGGAATATCTCTTCAAAAAAGAGAAAAATAGTTGAGGCTATTTTATTCCTTTACATCGAGATAAATCATAAATTTAAATCATAAACTTAAATCATAAACTTAAATCATAAACTTAAATCATAAACTTTATAAGCTGGCTTTGAAAGTTATTCAGAGCATCTTCTTTCCATGTTTTTTCCAGGATTACAGTCAAAACTTCTACAGTTTTTATTGTGTTTTGTATTTTTCAGAGATTTCTGTAGAGCCCGAAGTATTCTTTAGGTTATGTAGATGGACTTATAATTCTGGATGTAAGTTCAGTGGAAAGTAATTCTTTTTTGGCAAGAACTGTATTTTTGATGAGTTGACTTTTGGGTATTCTTCTCAAATTAATATTCCTATTTGAGTATTTTAGTTAATAAAGTCTTTTTAGCTTGAGTACATTTAGTAACACTCTTATATATTCAGGTAATATCAGCTATGTGTCGTTAGTATCTTTATTCATATTACAGGTGATTAGGTAGGTTAAATTCACAAATAAGGTGTTCTGTGATGAAGAAGAAGTTATTATTTTCTATTTTCCTGACAGCCCTGATTTTAATGACGGCGGGCTGTACTGACCAGGACAGTGCTCAGGCCGGGACACCGGCTGCAAACGCTTCCGGTCAAACCGGGACATTGGTTGAGAACTCTTCAGACGGATCAAAGTATGTGGATGTTGTTAATCTAAGCGGCGGAGATTGTGGTTATCCACAGCCGTTTACGATATATCCGAGGGGTCCTGGATCATCAAAAGTTGGAATGATCTTTGATAGTCTGTTTGAAAGGGATGAAAAAGGTATAATTCCCTGGCTGGCTGAAAGCTGGGATGTCAATTCAAACGGAACAGAATATACGGTTTATCTTCGTGAAGGTGTCAACTGGAGCGATGGAATACCTTTTACGGCAAATGATGTTAAATTTACTTTCGATTATGAGCAGAAAAATGTACCCGTTTCAGGTGGAATTGAGGCCGGTATTATAGACAATGTTCAGGTCGTGAATTCAAGTACCGTAAAGTTCGTACTTGCCCAGCCTGTTTCCACATTCATTTATAAACTCACGAGCTTTGAAATCATACCTGAGCATATATATAAAAATGTCTCAGATCCTGCCAGTTTCCTTGATCCAAAGGCCGTTATCGGTACTGGCCCGTACATTCTTGATGAGTACAATAAAGAGCATGGGACATACCGGTTTGTGGCAAATGAGAACTTCTGGGGACCGAAACAAGCAGTTAAAGTCGTCGAGTTTGTTCCGGTCAGTGATTCGTTAATAGCTTTTGAACAGGGAGAAATTGATTTCACAAGTATATCGCCTGATACTCTTGACAGGTTCAAATCAGACTCTGATATAAGAATAGTCCAGCAGCCGGCTTTTTGGGGTTACCAGTTTTATTTCAATATGAAAAAATGTCCGGAACTAAATGACAGCAGAATAAGACAGGCCTTTGCTTATGCCATTAACCGTGACGAACTGGTGGAAAAGATCGCAAGAGGCGCAGGGAAAGCCGGTAAAATGGGCATACTCTCTGAAGATCACATCTGGTATAACTCTGACCAGCCGAAGTATGACTACAATCCGGATAAGGCAAAAGCATTGCTTGACGAGGCCGGATGGACCGATACAGACGGGGATGGAATACGTGATAAAAACGGGGAAAAATTGTCATATATATTATCTCTTGGCAGTAGCGAAGTCCGTATCGGTGAACTTATAAAAGAAAGGCTAAGTGAAGTGGGAATTGATGTTCAGGTGAAAGCCCTCGAGAGCAAATCCCGTGATGCCAATCTAAAGAATGGAGATTTTGAACTTGCAATCAGCGGCTTTGGTGGCTGGGGACAGGATGCAGATTATCTCCGTACAAGATACTGCGATACAGGTTCACAGTCAGGAAGTGTATCATCTGGCGCATCAGTGTTTGGTTACCACAATGATACCCTGAATGCTCTTGGCACTCAGGAATTACAGGAATTGAACGATAGTAAACGAAAAGAAATAGTATACGATATGCAGACCACGCTTGCTAATGATGTACCCGCAATACCGCTCTATTACACTACATCATATGATGTATGGCGTATTTCAAAATATGACGGCTGGATGAACAGGTATGACCACCATGCAAGAACACAGTGTATTCTTTCTTATTTAGAGAGGGATGGAGTTGCAGCAAAAAGATAATATTGACAACCTGATCGAATGCTGGAAAAAAGCTACAGGTAATGGTCTGATCCAGGATGAGGGCAGGATGGCAGAGTTCTGGAACAAACGTTCTGGTAACTATGCCAATAATATTGAAAAAGATAACAGAAAGAAGAGAACCGATGAGATTCTCGAATTTCTTGAAGAGGCCGGCTTTAATCCTGAAGGTTCCAGAGTCCTGGATATCGGATGTGGGCCCGGTACTCTATCTCTTCCTCTTTCAAAGCTCGGAGCAGAGGTGACAGCACTTGATATCTCATCCGGGATGCTTGACAGACTGAAAGATTCTGTAAAAAAAGAATCTCTTCCGGTAGATATCATTGAATGCTCCTGGTGGACCGCAGACATAGATGACCTTGGGTTCCGGAATAAGTATGACCTGGTAATTGCGTCCATGACACCTGGAGTAAAGGATATCGAGAGTTTTGACAAGATGATGGCGTGCTCAAAAAATCTCTGTTACTACAGTAACTTTCTTAGACGAGAAGAGGACAGGGCGTATCGTGATATCAGGAGTTCGATACTTGGTGAAAAATCCGAGAATAACATGAACGGCATAATTTATCCATTCATGTATCTTTACCTTTCAGGCTACAGGCCGTCGCTTCGGGTCAACCATTCCGAATGGAAGGAAGAACTAAACTGGAAAGAAACGGCAGAACAGGCAATAGGGTTCATTGGACGAGGACTGGATTTTGATGATGAAACTAAGCAAAAAATAATGGATTATTATCAAAATGTCTCTCCGGATGGAATCTACCGTTCTGAGTCGGATGTATATACCGGTATGATGGTTTGGGAAGTTAATGGCAGATGATTGGATAGTAAAGGGATAAGATGATTGGATGGTAAATGACAGGAATTCGTTTATTTTCAGGTCATTATCGACGCTTCTTGTAATTCTTGTCATTAATTTTTTTCTACCAAGGATGATGCCTGGAGACCCATTCTCAACCACTTCCGCAGATGAAGTAGGGGAAGAGATTATTGTAATGACAGAGGAGCAGCATCTCTATTACGTAAACTATTACGGACTTGACAGGCCGCTTTATGAACAGTTTTTATCATATGTGAAGAACCTGATGACTGGCAATCTTGGAAGGAGTATTTATTACAAAATGCCTGTCAGTGACGTAATAATGCTCCATCTTCCCTGGACTATATTAATTGTCGTGAGTGCTACAGTAATCAGTACAATTTCCGGTGTGGTTCTCGGAACACTTTCTGCAAAGAACAGGAAGAAGGGGAGTGATAGAATTATGATGACGGGCATGATTGCCTTTGCAGAAATTCCTTCTTTTTTGCTCGGCCTGATCCTTCTTCTGATTTTTAGTGTATATTTCAGGCTTTTTCCACTTGCAGGTGCTGTTACACCCTTCGCACATTATAATGGTCCGACAGATCAGGTCCTGGATATATTGTACCATGCCTTTCTTCCTGTTCTGACTCTATCACTTTCACAGCTGACCGGCGTGTACCTGCTCACCAGAAACACACTGATTACAGTGACCACAAAGGATTACATCAGGACTGCCCGAGCTAAAGGCCTTGGTGAAAAAAATGTCTGGATCCGCCATGCACTCCGAAATGCACTGCTCCCGGTAGTCACAAGAACAGGTTTTATGATTGGCATAATGATGGGGGGTGTTGTACTGGTTGAAAATGTCTTTTCTTATCCAGGCATAGGGATGACACTCAGAAGTGCTGTAGTCGGCCGGGATTATCCGCTTATTCAGGGTATTCTTTTGGTAATTGCAGTCTCCATACTTATCTGCAACCTCTTGGTTGACAAAATATATGGGAAACTTGATCCGAGGGTTCTGATATGATAAAGGATACTGATGCTTCTGGAAATGCCGGAATACTCTCTTTTATTCAGGCTTTAAATATTAATAAAACTAATATAATTAATAGAGTTAACAGAATTGGCAGAGTTAACAGAATTGATAGGGTTAACAGAATTAATAAAATTATAAGCAGCGTATCTAAGCCATTTTCCAGGTTCAGTACTGAAGGTAAAATTGGTATCTTTGGAATTCTCTGCATAATTTTAATGGCAGTTTTTGCTCCTGTGATAACAACTTATTCTCCTCAGAGAATTACAGGCGATTCACTTGAACCTCCTGGTTTCGGGCACATACTTGGAACCGATGAACTTGGTATGGATATCTGGTCACAGATATGTTACGGTGCAAGAATGAGCCTTACAATAGGTCTTGCAGTAGCCTTTATATCAGGTTTTGGAGGAGGAGCCATTGGAATACTTGCCGGATATATTGGAGGGTATATTGATCAGAGCCTTATGAGAGTAATTGATGTGACAATGGCTCTTCCAAGCTTTCCTCTTCTGATTGTAATATCTGCTTTTCTAGGGCCAAGTATTCTTAACGTAATTCTTATCCTTGTCCTTTTCAGCTGGGCCAAGCCCGCACGCATTGCACGTTCCCAGACGCTGTCGTTAAAGAAAAACAGCTATATTATTGCCGCCAGGAATTACGGTGCAAAGCCGTTTTACCTGCTCTGGAGACATATACTTCCTGAAATTCTGCCTGTTCTTTTCGTGCTTGTCATCGGTATATCCTCACATGCAATCGTAGCCGAAGCAGGACTTGCTTTCCTGGGCCTCGGAGACCCTACTTCCAAGAGCTGGGGAATGATGCTCAATCACGCAACCGGTTTCCGTTCAATATATTTTACACCTTACTGGCAATGGTGGTTACTACCTCCGTTATTTATGCTCATATTCCTTCTTCTCTGTCTTACGTTCATAAGCAGGGATATGGAGAGAATACTTGATCCAAAATTAAAAATTAAGAAAGGTTTCTGATCATGAGTCTGCTTAAAATAAATGATCTTAAATGCCACTATTTAACCGATATTGATACTGTTAAGGCTGTTGACGGCATTTCTTTTGAGATTGAAGAAGGAGAAATTCTGGGTATTGTTGGAGAATCAGGAAGTGGCAAGACCACTGTTGCACTCGGGATCATGGGGCTTTTGCCGGAAAATACAGCTGTTTCCGGTGAGATTCTTTACAGGAATGAGGTAATCTCTTCTTTGCCTGAACCTGAAATGGACAGATTCAGATGGAAGGATATTGCAATAGTTTTTCAGAATGGCCTGGAGGTAATGAACCCTGTTTTGAAAGTAGGCGTTCAGGTAACGGAACCAATGATAAAGCACCTTGATATCAGCCCTGAAAAAGCACAGAGTAAATGTGCTGATCTATTCAGGACTGTCGGCCTTGACCCTAAATGGATGGATTCATATCCGCATCAACTTTCCGGAGGTATGAGGCAGAGGGTTCTTCTGGCAATGGCTCTGTCATGTGATCCCAAATTACTGGTTCTCGATGAAGTTACTTCTGCCCTTGATGCATTTACCCGTAAGGAAATCAGGGACCTTCTGGTCGATCTTCAGAAGAATGGATATACGATGTTAGTGATCTCTCATGATATCACTTTCGTGTCTTCTGTTGCGTCCAGAATTGTTGTTATGTATTCAGGAAAGGTTATTGAAACAGGACCTGTAAGGGATATTCTCGTATCTCCCCTTCATCCTTATACAAGGGGTCTTGTCCATTCGACCCCGGATATTTTCGTTTATAAAGATTTGTGGGGAATTCCCGGCGATGTACCTGCAGGAGATGATTTTGAGGGCTGTCCTTTTAGCCCGAGATGTACACAGAGAATCGATATATGCAATAAAACTTCCCCGGTTCTGGTACCTGCAGGAGAGGGGCGAGAAATTGCATGCCATAGAGGTGGCATAGCAGGTCTTCTTGCGGCTAAAAATCTGAATTTCAGCTATCGTCTGTCAGATGGAGAATATCTTCAGGCAGTTAATAATGTTAACCTGGAAGTGATGGAAGGAGAAGTTCTTGCAATTGTCGGACAGACCGGTTCGGGTAAATCAACCCTTGCGCATATCCTTGCAGATGTAATAAGGCCTGAATGCGGAGATGTAATGTTTATGGGTGGGAATGTTTTCGGTGGAAACTATGGAAGCAGGTTCAATGGCATTCAGATAGTATTCCAGGACCCGTTCAGTTCAACCAGCAACAGGTTTACTGTGCTTGATGCAATCAAAGAGCCTCTTTATATCAATAAGATCGGGTCAAACGGAGATAGACTGCAAATGGTTAAAAGTGCCCTTGAACTTGTTCGTCTTCCCATTAATGATAATTTTCTTCGCAAGTATTGCGGTGAACTCAGCGGAGGTCAAAGGCAGAGGGTTGCACTTGCAAGGGCAATGGTTATGGAGCCAAAACTCCTTATTGCCGATGAGATAACTTCGGCTCTGGATGTTTCAACATCTGCAAATATATTGCGTCTTTTAAAGGGCCTTCAGAACAGGAGAGGATTTGCAATGATATATATTTCACACGATCTTTCCCTTACATTGAAGATTGCTGACAGGATAGCGGTTATGAATTCCGGAAGGATTATAGAGATAGGAAATTCTCATGATGTGATGCTTTCACCTTCTGATGAGTATACAAAAAGGCTTGTGGGTTCGAGAATAGGATTGTGCTGTCATACTCATTAAGCATCACGATCTTTTTTAACATTCGTAAACCAGCACTGTTTATTTTTGTTAGTAATATGCTAATTTCTGATATGCTA
>DAQQ01000180.1:11620-14767 GCA_002508465.1 Methanosarcina sp. UBA7
ACTTCTAATATGACTTCTAATATAATTTCTGATATAAATTTCTGGAAATTGCTTAAAAATCCTGGTTTGAAGGTTTTCTCAGGTATGAAGGTTTTACTCAGGTTTGAGGGTCTTGTTTAACATGAGTGCAATAATAGTTAAAGAGTTGACAAAAAAATTTGGAGAATTTACTGCCGTTGACAGTGTCTCATTTTCGGTTGAGCCTGGAGAACTTTTCGGGCTTTTAGGCCCTAATGGTGCGGGAAAGACGACTATAATCAATATGCTGACTACTCTTCTTCTTCCTACGTCAGGAGAAGCTGAAATTGCAGGATATGATCTTGGAAGAGATCCTGATTCGATCAGGACTAATATAGGAATAATATTTCAGGATCCTTCACTTGATATAGGGCTTACCGGGAGAGAAAATCTTGAGTTCCATGCCATGATGTACAACATCCGTTCAAATGAGCGGAAAAAAAGAATTCAGGAAGTGTTTGATGTTGTGGGGCTGACTGACAAAACTGAAATTCTTGTTGAAAATTATTCGGGCGGAATGAAGAGGCGGCTTGAAATTGCAAGGGGGCTTATTCACTATCCAAAGGTTTTGTTTCTGGATGAACCTACTCTCGGGCTTGACGCACAGACCAGGAGATCAATATGGGAGTACATAAGAAACCTGAATAGAAATTACGGTACATGTGTCATTCTGACTACTCATTATATGGAAGAAGCTGATTTTCTATGTGACAGAATTGCCATAATTGATCATGGAAAGATAATTGCACTCGATACTCCGTCAGGTCTGAAGAGCCGTTTACTTGGAGACTGTGTCAGCCTGACTATTGAAGGAAGGATCGATCTCATCGCGACTGCACTTGGGGAAAAAGAATGGGTAAGGGAAGTTATTCCTGATGGAAAAACGCTTGATCTCATTTTATCGGATTATGAGAAAAATATCCCTGAAATTTTTCAGACTGCCTCCAACCTGGGTGTCGGGATCAGTTCGATAAATTTCAGTAAACCAAGCCTTGAAGATGTTTTTATTCGCCTGACAGGCTCAACAATACGGGAACAGGAAGGCAGCAGGAAGTCAGTAAGACAGGAAAGAATGAGAAGGAGGATGCTCCGATGATTCAGGCAAGAGTTATATATGTTCTCTGGCGGCGTGAGATGATAAAGTATTTCAGGGTCAGGTCCAGAATAGCGGGTGCTATTGGCATGCCGGCTTTTATGCTGATCTTTCAGGGTATGGGCTTTAGAAAAGTGGAATTTCCGGGTCTGCCTGCATCAATAGGATATTTTCAGTATCTTGTGCCTGGTATTATCGGGATGACTCTTCTTTTTACGGCTGCTTATGCAGGTATGAGTGTCATAATGGACAAGCAATTCGGATTTTTAAAAGAGGTTATGGTGACTCCCGCAAGTAGAATCTCTATTGTTCTTGGAATGATCTCCGGAAGTGCAACCACATCAATTATTCAGGCACTTATTATTATGTTGATGTCCGTATTACTTGGTTTCAGGCTGCCTTTGATTCATGCGGTTCTGTTCTCTATCGTGATAATGGCTCTTATATCTATGATCTTTATAAACATAGGATTAATTTTGTCATCCTTATTGAAAGACTTTCATGGGTTCAGTACGGTTATTAATTTTATTGCATTTCCTCTGTTCCTTTTATCCGGAGCTTTATTTCCGGTTTCAAATTTGCCGGCTCCTATAAGGATTTTATCTTATTTTGATCCTCTGACATATGGTGTTGACGCTTTGCGGGGAATATTGATTGGTCATTGTGAGTTCTCAATTGTTATGAATATATCTATTCTTTTAACACTGTCAGTTTTGATGGTCTGCGCCAGCAGTTATTTCTTCCGGAAGGCAGAGATGATATAGACGCATTTTCTCTTTTTAAACCGGAATAGTTATGGTTTTTGAAAGATAACAGCCAGGATACCTGAAAAATTTATTTCAAATAAGATAAATTGCGAGGATATTTTCCGCTCTGAGTGTCAGGGAAAAATCATTAATTGCCTGAAATCACAGGAAAATTTCCCGTGAAATAAAAGTAAAAGACAGAGGAATTATTGCAGATAGGTTCAATGAAGTAAATATTGCAGATAGGTTCAATGAAGTAAAAATCCAAGATGAATCAAAACTTAGTCATTTTTTCTAATGCATTAACAAATTAATTTATTCTGTTATGAACTTATGTAACTGAAGCTTAATAGTCGCATATAATTAGAAACTCCAGATCTTTACGACACTTTCATCACTATATCTAAAATTTAATATATCTCTTTATATAATTAAGAATATGAAGTTCTTACCAATCTTTTTAATACTTATCTTCTTTCTCACGTCTACTGCTTCTGCAACAGTTACTGTATTTCCTACCCCTCTTGGTGCAGGAACTCCTCCAGCAACAGCTCGTATAACCTGCTCCTGCGGGAATAGTTGCATTGATTATACAGCGACAGCGGTTTCGAGCGATCCACGAATAGTACAACTTAAGGATATATCAACAGGTAATGAGACATATATCAGATGGGACTTTGGAGATGGAACCCCTCTCGAAGGAACAAATATTACTCCATCACTAAAAAATCCGGTACACACGTTTCCAAAGAATGGTTATTATATTATTTGTATGACCACCAGAAATAGTTGTTGTTCTCAGAAGTTATGGGTTCATATGACTATTATTATTACTGATGGAAATGCTACAGTGCCTTTTAAAGCTCCAGTTACTGCTTTTTCGGCAGCTCCAACCTCAGGAGAAGCATCACTAAAGGTACAGTTTACTGATAAAAGTTCACCGTTTCCATATACTGATAAGAGTACAGGAGTTTCAACTTCATGGAAATGGAGCTTCGGAGATGGCACATATTCAACAGTTCAATATCCTTCACACACTTACAGTAAAGCAGGAAACTATACTGTCAGTTTAACAATAAAGAATGCTAAGGGCAGTGACACTAAAACAATAAAGAACTATATTGTCGTAAACGATTTGAAAGCTCCAGTTGCTGCTTTTTCGGCGTCCCCAACTTCAGGAAAAGCACCATTAAATGTTGCCTTTACTGACAAGAGCACCGGATCACCAGCTTCATGGGTATGGGACTTTGGAGACGGATCGCAGTCATTCCTCCAGAATCCAATTCATAA
>DAQQ01000280.1:0-1141 GCA_002508465.1 Methanosarcina sp. UBA7
TTAATAAAGACGCAAGGTTATTATTGTTGGACATATTGGAAAATCTAAAATAATTATACTTGTTGCTGAATAAGTGTGAACCCTTCCAAGTTATCTGAGTTGTTACTTATTTTCTTTTTTAGTTTCACGACCCATTTTTGCTAACCTAACTTCTAGTTATTTAGTGACTAATAATTATTTATTAACCAATAGTTATTTAATCGCCAGTAGTTATATTACCACTTAGAGTTATATATTTGATGGAGTAAATGAAATGGAAATAAAATCTGTGAAATTAGTTTATTTTTCACCTACCGGAACAACAAAAGCAGTTGTTCAGGGCATTGCGCATGGCATTAATCCAGGTACCGTGGAATTAATTGATATTACCAAACCTGACGCAAGAAAACAACCACTACTAGCCTCGGAAAATGAATTGCTCGTTGTTGGAGTTCCCGTATATATGGGAAGAGTGCCGGCATTATTAAATGAATGGCTGAATTCAATTCAGGCTCGTAATACACCGACCGTTTGTGTTGTTGTTTATGGCAATCGGGCATATGAAGATGCATTACTCGAACTAAAAAATCTTATAACGAAATGTGGGTGTGTTCCCATTGCCTGTGCAGCATATCTCGGAGAACATTCATTCTCAAATTCCGAGACGCCAACGGCACATGGACGTCCCGATGAAGATGATTTACACCATGCAGAAGTATTTGGACAGAAAATACGTGAAAAGCTGCAATCTGTTTCATCAATCTCTCAGGTTTCTGATATGCATGTGCCTGGCACTTATCCTTATGGAGGAGTTACAAAATTGTGGACTGTTGATTTTATTGCAGTCAGTAATGAGTGTTCACAGTGCGGAATCTGTGCAGAGGTGTGTCCTGTTGGTGCTGTTGATGCGGAAAATTCCCGTTTGATTGATATAGAAAAATGCATTACTTGCTGTGCGTGTATCAAAAACTGCCCGCAAAGTGCCAGATCGATGAAACCCGGGCTGGTTAAAGATGCATCAGTGCGTCTCCATACGCTCTATAGCCAGCGAAAGGAGCCTGAATGTTTTATCTAATGAATATACCCCGGAATATGTCCCGATTGGTAAAAGCAGAAAATTGGAGTATGTTCATTCCTTGAATCATATAACTAAATCATATAA
>DAQQ01000280.1:1211-2404 GCA_002508465.1 Methanosarcina sp. UBA7
ATATAACTAAATCATATAACTAACAGTCATAATATTAATATGAGCCTATAAATATGGGTCAGGTGAAGTGGAACTATGGGAATCGCCGATAGAAGGCAACGAGAAAAAGAACAGCGAAAAACAGAGATTATCGATGCAGCCGAACGTCTCTTTTTTTCTCGAAGTTATGAAGATGTTTCCATGGAAGACATCGCCCGCGAAGTAGAACTGAATAAGGCTACCATTTATCTATATTTTAAAAATAAGGAGACGCTTTTTGCAACCATTGTACTCCGTGGTATCCAGATCCTTAAAGAAAAATACACGGAATGCATGGAGAAACAGGTGCCTGGCATTGTCAAGGTAGCCCTGATGGGCCAGGCTTATTACCAGTATGCGCAGGAATACCCCGATTATCTTCGGATAATCCATTTTTACGGTTCTGAGCGTTTTTCCAAAGAGAACCCGTGTACTGCAGAGATTGGAAAGGGATACGGTACCTGCCGTCTTATCCTTCGGGATGCGATTCGGGAGGGTATCGATGATGGAACAATCCGTGCAGATATCGATCCGTTCCTGACCTCTATGTACCTTATGATCTCCTTCATGGGTATCCTGTCAATGGAAAATAAATGGAAACTGGTGATCGAAGCGGAAGGATTCAGCTACGAGCAGTTTGCCAGTGAGTTTTTCCGGATCATCACTCCTGCTATCTCTTCCGGTGAGAATTCTCACAAAATGGATGTCAAAGATTTTGCATCTTTTGGATTCTTTTTAACCGAGCCTTTGGCACCTGAGAAGAAAAAGAGAGAAAAATCTTAAAATCTTAAAATTTTTTGGAATGCAAGGTTAAATTTTTTTGCCTCTATTGCATTTCATATTTTTGGTTCTCGCCTACTCCATACGAGACAGGCGAGTTCAGCCTGATATCATAAAATCGCTGTTTTTGTTCTACAAGAATCTAACCTATTTGGAGCGATTTTATTTGCATCTGTTCCAAAAACGCTATCATGAAAAATATTGGTATTCAAAAATACTGTGGATATGAGGTATAATATCAATCAGATACAAGACCATCAACTTGCTCGGATGGGACAAAATAACACGTTTGTAGTGATGCTTATCTTAACCGAAAACAAATAAGTATTACAAAGGTGAAAATAAAAAAAGTTCATATAGTGTAATTACATTTTTATTCATTTGTATTCGGTTAA
>DAQQ01000280.1:2486-2644 GCA_002508465.1 Methanosarcina sp. UBA7
CTTAACCGATGACCAATGCATTTTTATTATGTATACGGAGTTCAGGCAAACTTGAAGATAAGACTGAACTTCTCATGTCCAAGGGGCATGGTTCTTTGCTTTAATGATTTACAAAATTTAGGTAACTTTATCTAAGAATTAAGAAATCTGCCAAGTAC
>DAQQ01000272.1:0-4445 GCA_002508465.1 Methanosarcina sp. UBA7
TATCACTTCAAAACCATTATAATCCGACTCTTTTTAGACGACTCGGCAGTTACCAAAAAGATATAAATACTATGTCATCTACCGATATATCGTCTACCAATATATCGGAGTGCGAGTCATGGAAGAAAGTACCGACAATAATAAAATGTGTACGGAAATCAGGCGAGCTTTTCTCAAGTATGTCGTGCTGAAAATTATTAAAGAGAATCCTACTCATGGCTATGACATCATAAAGAAGGTCGAACTTCGCTCAAACGGGCGATGGACTCCGAGTGCAGGCTCGATCTACCCAATCCTGGAGAAACTGGAGTCAAAAGGTTTCATCCTGAGCGAAGGAATAGAACGCAGGAAAGTCTACACGATCACCCCCAAGGGAGTAGCAGGACTGGACCGGATGACACAGGAAAAACTTGAACTCCTGAACGAAATGTCCCGAATCGTCAACAATGTGATTGAAGGTGACGATAACAGTGATGCCGAGATGAAAGACGACGACATCCAGAATGGCAAACAGAAGTCTGAGACGGCGCATGACTGCGATTTCCAGGATCAAGAAGAAGAAAAAGAAGAAAAAGAAGAAAAAGAAAAAGAAAAAGAAAATGATAAAAACGGAAGGTAATAAATTGAGTGAAAATCACAATGGAAAGGGCATTGCATACAAATGGATTGCACTGTTCAATGTGACCTTAGCATCATTAATGGGCTCTATCAACGGTAGCATCATCCTGATATCGCTGCCTGCGATATTCAAAGGCATCCAGATGAACCCTATGTCTCCAGGTGCATTTCAGTACTTGCTGTGGCTCCTTATGGGTTTTGGCCTGATAACTGCTACACTGCTTCTGACTATTGGTCGTCTGGCTGACATGTATGGTCGAGTAAAACTGTTCAGAATAGGTTTCCTGATATTCGCCATCGGTTCAATATTACTCTATCTGACGCCTGGCACAGGCAATACCGGTGCACTTGAGCTAATAATTTTCAGGCTAATACAGGCTGTAGGCAGTGCATTTACTATAGCAAACGGCTCAGCCATAATTACGGACTCGTTTCCGGTCAGCGAGAGAGGAAAAGCCCTGGGCATAAATATGGTTGCTTTCATGTCCGGCCAGTTCATTGGCTTGCTGCTCGGTGGCGTACTGGCAACATACAACTGGCGCTATGTTTTCCTGGTCAACATTCCCTTTGCTATTCTTGGTACAGTATGGTCTTACTGGAAAATGAAAGATATTTCATTCAAGGCAGCCAGGACCAGCCTCGATATTGTGGGAAACTTACTTTTTGTTGGTGGGCTGACCTCACTTCTGATAGGTGTCACTTATGCCCTGATGCCGTACGAGCATGATGGTATCACCGACGCAATGGGCTGGAACAACCCGTGGGTAATGGCAGCG
Source organism: Methanosarcina sp. UBA7 (assembly GCA_002508465.1). Classification (GTDB taxonomy): domain Archaea; phylum Halobacteriota; class Methanosarcinia; order Methanosarcinales; family Methanosarcinaceae; genus Methanosarcina. The sequence continues at coordinate 1,395 of DAQQ01000272.1, forward strand.
TTAGGCATCGGAATTGTACTGCTGATCGCGTTCCCATTCGTAGAAAGCAAAGTGAAGTACCCTATGTTCAAACTGGAGTTCTTCAAAATCAGAGCCTTTGCATATGGATGTCTTGCCAGTTTCACGTCAGCTATTGCACGAAGTGGTGCTATGTTCATGCTCATTCTTCTGCTGCAAGGAATCTGGCTGCCGCTTCATGGTTACAAGTTTGAGGACACACCGTTATGGGCAGGTATCTATATGTTACCTATGACTATCGGCTTTATGGTCATGGGGCCGATTTCCGGAATGCTCTCGGATAAATACGGGCCTAGATGGATTGCAACTGCAGGAATGACTATAGTTACGCTTGTTTTCGTAGGGCTTGCTCTGCTGCCATATAACTTCGACTACTGGGAACTGGGAATATTGATCTTCTTTATGGGTATAGGCAACGGTATGTTTGCTTCGCCTAACAGCTCATCAATAATGAATTCTGTGCCACCTCAGAACAGGGGTGTGGCATCGGGTATGTTATCAACACTGGGAAACTCGGCAAGTACATTGAGTATGTCAGTATTCTTTACTATCGTGATTGTGGGAATTCAACAAGCTTTTCCAGGTGCGGTTCAAAGCTCGTTTGCAAGTCTTGGATCTGGACAGATTGACCCGGCTTTGCAGCAACTCGCTAGTTATCTAGCCGGCATGTCACCGACAAATGCGTTGTTCTCTGCCTTCTTAGGCTACAACCCTATGGATTCAATCCTCAGCTCCATGAATTCGAGTGTCGTCAGTGGAATACCGCAACAAACAGTGACAACACTGACAAGCAACTACTGGTTCCCGCAGACATTGCAACAGGCATTCATGCCAGCGCTGCGGATTTCGTTCATCATCGGGGCTGTACTCTGTGGTATAGCTGCAGTGCTGTCAGCAATGAGGGGACAAAAGTATGTGTACGAGGCTCAAAACTCGGTTAGCAATATTAACAAAAGTGATCTTGCAATAGTAGAGGAAACACGGACCTAATATTTGCACACAGGTAACACAAAGGGTAAGAATCATTAAAGTAACAAATAAAAATAGAAAATCCGGAGAACAGGAAGTACGGAGAAACGAGGCAGAAACAAGACCAGGTGAAACAAGATCCGGTATTTTTGCCTCAGACTCTTCCAGCATAAATCTATCCAGATCAATTCAGTTCCGAATCACCTTCAGAAAATAATTGCTGGTGAAATCTCTGTATCCTTCTCTCATTACTTTTATCTTAATATACCCTTCAGCTTTTCCCGGAGGCAGTTCGGGATTAGAAATTTTCAATATTACATTTCCTTCGAGGTCGGTAACGCCTGAATAGGCTTTCTTCCTATCCGGACTCCAGGCAATCACATTTGCATCCTTTATACCGCGATTCTCGCTGTCAAACACTTTTACAGGCAAGCTGAGGTTTGTTTCCGTATTACTGCCTCCTTCAGTGGAAGGTAAGGAAAGTACACTCATATTTGCTGTAGCATACATAGGTTTTGGAGGAGCAGGGGCATTGCTCAGGGCCGTAAGAATCGTGCAAAACCCTATAAGACCCACAACCGTAAGCACGACGATCCTTATCGGAAGTCCCAAAGTTCCTGCTTCATCGCGTTTGAATTTTTCACGCAGCATGTACGGCTCCTCCATTCAGTTTTACTTTTTGGAGATGCGCAATTACCTGGTCTTGATGATCATAACTGCATCTTTTTTCTCGTAGTCATAAAAACCGTCAGCAACGATTTTCAGGTCCATTGTTCCTTCATTCTGGTTAGGGTCAAGCCTTACCCTTGCATTTTCCGGTGTTGTCAGGAAAGTGACTCCGTTAGCATCCGTAGTATTTGATGCTGCTCCGCCAAGCCCTCTCAAAATAACATTTGCATTTCTTACAGGGTTCCCATCGCTGTCAGTTATCTTTACAACTGCGGTTACGGCAAAAGGGTTTTCTGCAGTACTGGCACTCACTATTATTGAGTTTCCTTTTACAGAATTACCTCCGTTAAGAGCCGTGCTTTCCACAAATACCGACATATCCTTTGTAGGAGTCGGCATGATCGAAATCAGCGTTGCAAGCGCAACCATCCCGACAACCAGCATGACCACGATATTAATCGGTAGTTCCATGGCTTTTTCATCATGTCTGATAAATCTAAATCTCTTCATGTTTTACCACTCTCAAGAACTTTAGTAAGTTATTAACACACGACGCTATTAATATTTTACTACAGTAATGTTTGCCCTATCTTGAAGCTTCAGAATAAGCGAAAAATGAAAGCTTAGTAGAGATTAGTATTATAACTTGAGTTATGAGAAAATTAGGATATATCTTCGAGTTTAAAAAGAAAGAATGCGTCTTTGGCTAAGTAAGAAAGCGGGAAAAATTGTATCGATTAACTCAACACTTTCAAATATTTTAATAAATTACAAGCTGGGATAGGATATCAATTTCGTATAAATAGGTCAAAATTAAGGCCAGGCTTCTAATGCAAAATCGATAGCTTTCAGACAAGAAAATTCCTTAACTGATGACCAATGAGAAATTATAATATTATTATAAAAGCATTTACAGGAGAACACAATAAGTAACCTTTAAGAGATATTGACAATTCCAGTAGCTCTCACTGGAATGTTAAACGGGGTACTCGAAGGTCTTCATAAGTTTCTTAAAATCTTGCGGAACGATACGTATTAATATGGAATTAATCTTTTGTTAATATGATATATATGGTTCAAGCAATCATAAACATTGATGATAACACCAACCGGATTCTGAATATTATAAAAGCAAAGTATGGTTTAAAGGACAAAAGTGCTGCTATTAATAAAATGGCTGAAGAATATGAAGAAGTGATTCTGGAGCCAGAGTTAAAACCTGAGTACATTGAAAAATTGAGAAGAATACAGAAACAGGAAGTATTAGAAGTTGGGACAGTTGAAAACTTAAGAAAACGTTATGGTCTTTGATCCTTATGTATACGTTGAGGATCAGAGCAGAACTTGATAAAAAGTTTGAAAAATTAGCAAAAAAGAATAAAAAACAACTTGAAA
>DAQQ01000138.1:0-4752 GCA_002508465.1 Methanosarcina sp. UBA7
ATAGGTAACAAAAAAAATATTGCTAGATCTGGATTGCTGTTGATAGAGCTGGGAAAAAGTTCATCAACTGCTCTTTTGGTAGTAGAGGAACGGAAACTGGACAATTAATACGGGAAAAATTAAAGAAGAAAAAGATTGGAGAAGTGATGACAGATCACTGGAGGGCATATGCAGAATTTCTTCCAGAAAACATTCATACTCAATCCAAAGCAGAAACGTATACAGTTGAAGGATATAATGGAATATTGAGACACTTTCTGGCAAGGTTGAGACGAAAGACAAAATGTTATACGAAGAGTATTGAAATGCTAAAGTACTCTGTTATTCTATTGATGAAACATGGAAATAAAGAGAGCTATAATTAGTTAACAATACCAAAAATAGAGTTGCAGGCTACGTGCCCAGATATGAGACTAGTGTCGAGTCAAACACAAAATGTCGTATAAAATCGAGTGCAGTTATTAGGAATCATTGAATCCTTGATAATTGACTTGACACTAGAATTTCCTAACTTTTTCAGGTTATTATTGTCATCCTTATGTGTGTTTGAGTTTAAAAAATACAATTCTTTTTTGAGTATACATCTCCTTCTGAATCGTATTACTAACATCCGCTGATTTGTTGAAATACATCCTGCTGGACTTAAACGCAGGAAAGCTCATCAAGTGAAATCTTTTTCCTGTAGCCCATGCCCTGGAATATTGCTACAAGATCTCCTTTATCATCAGTTACATTTACAGTATATGTTGAAATTTTGGGATTTATTGAGGTTTCTTTTGCCTCTGCTGTGAGACTTTTGCCTGTCGCGGCTTTTACAAAAGAAATATTTGCATTTATAGCAACGGTAACAGTGCCGTACACGTTTGACGCTGCAGCAAAAGTAAGATCTGCAAGGGTAAATATTGCACCTCCCTGAACGGTTTTCAGGGCATTAAGGTGCTTTTCTTCTATGTTCATGATGGCTTTTGCATAACCTTGAGAGACTTCTAAAAGTTCAATTCCTGAAATTGCAGCAAAATTATCATTCTTAAGAAATTCTTTAATATTTTCCATATAATAACTCCAGTTATTGTCAGTAAATTCGTGTTCTATTCTTCATATTTTAATTAAAGTTATGGTTTTTGGCTTATTCCAAAATAATTTAGCATACACAAATACCTAATAAACAGGAGTTTTAGATTATACTTATGCAGGTCATAAAGAAGGGTAAAGTAGGGGAAGAACCGCTGGAAGTTGCTATTCTCTATATAAATACAGAGCCTAGAGACTCATTTGAACTGATCAGAATAGACACCAGCCGTGGCAGGGTTAACTGTCATTACTACAGGGTAGAAAAAGCAGATAAAGGAGTAGTTATGGTTGGGGGGATTGGAGGAAACTGTGACACTCCTGCTGAGGGTTTATATCCTCGCTTATGTGCTGGCTTAAAGGAAAACGGGTAATTTCGCTAAGGGTAAGCTTCAGGTATCCTACGGACCTGACGAAAGCTGTAGTAGATGTCCTTGTAGGACTTGAATTTTTAAAAGCCGAAGGTGTCAGAGTTTTTGGCATTATAGGGTACTCTTTTGGAGGTGCGGTTGTTGTTCAGGCGGCCTTTAATGAAGAGAGCGTAAAAACCGTAGTTACGCTTGCTACCCAGAGTTATGGAATTGGTCCTATTTCTCTCCTTCCAAAAAGTACGTCTGTATTTTTAATTCATGGTAAGGCAGATGAAACCTTACCTCCGAGCAGTTCAGTATACGCGTATAATCTGGCACGTGAACCTAAAAAAATCAAGATATACGAAAATGCGGGGCATGGTTTAAAAGAAGCATCCAACAAGGTTTACGGCGAAGTAAGGGACTGGATTATAGAAAATTTAAGATGAGTACTAAATATAAATTTTCATTAATGAGTACTAAATATAAATTTTCATTACAGTTTTTGAAGTTACACTTTATAATATCTGCTTATTAAATATGATAAATATGTGGTGGACTATTATTTTTTAAAACGTTGCATAACACTTAAAACCGGACTAACCTCTATAGTTGATAGAGATTAGTTATTTATAACCCTACTATTTATTATTTAATCTATTTATATTAAAATAATTTTTATTTAATTGCCAAAATACGTGATCGACTCAATGGTCGGACTCACACATGGGGGGTAAAGAGTGAATCTAAAATTAACAGTTTCTCTGTTAGCGTTATGCCTAGCGTTATCTATTGGATCTGTGCAAGCGCAGACTAACATGGTCGGAAATATGGAAGACACGAGTATAATCCTGGTTGGAAATACAAGTGAAACCGTTACCTTCAACATGACCGGAAACGCGGTTGTTGTTGGCATGGACAATGTAAGCGGTAAAATGGAGAACATGACTGGAGCCATGGGTGAAAATTATACTGGAAACATGAGCCAGAATCAGAGGATGTCCCAAACCCAAGCTCAGAATATGACTGGAAGCCAGAATCAGAGCATGTCTCAAACTCAAGCTCAGAATATGACTAGAAGTCAGAATCAGAGCATGGCAGCAAACCAAACTGAAGCCATGACCGGAAGACCTGTTACATGTAATGTGGTTGGAAAGGTAGTCATAGTCAAAGACATGGGCAATATGACAGAAAAAGCGCTTATGATCGGTAAAATGGATGAAATGCCTGGAAAAGTAGTCATGTTTGGAAACATGAGTAAAATGGGCGGAATGGCCGAAAAAATGAATAACACGTCTAGAATTGCCGGATACATGCAGAATATGACTATAGTCATGGTTGGAAACATGACTGGAACCATGACATGCAATATGACCAATGATACTAAAAATATGACCGGAATGTCCGGAAACATGGCCGGTAGACTGGAAAATATGACTGTACTCAAGGCTGGAAATGTGACTGGAACTATTACATGTGATCTGACTAGAAAAATGATTATAATCAGAAACATAGGCGATATGGATAAAGTCACCGAGAAAATATGTAATATATCTGGACGAACGGAAAATATGTCCGGAAGAATGGAGAATCTGTCTGGAAGATTAGAGAACATGACTGGTTCGATGGTTAACATGACCGGAACCATGATTATATTCAAAGATATGGATAATATGACCGACACGTCCGAAAACATTGATAATATGACTGGAATGGACAAAGAAATGAATTCTCTGAATTTAATGGAAGGAAATATGGTTATGATCGAAGATATGGAAATGAATAAAATGGACGGAAAAATGGGTAATGTGAGTAAAATGCCCGAAAATATGAATAATATAACTGGAAAAATGGTTATAATCAAAAACATGGATGATGAGACTCAAATAACAACTAAAACCATTACATGCAACATTACTGAAAACACGACTACAATTCCACGTATAAACATGGCCAGAATGGGTAGATCGAGGTAATTGATTGCAAAATGTTTGTGTAATGAAGCATAAGTAAAGAAACAAACAATTATCAATTTAGAGATTTCGGAATAAAGTAAGGCTGTAAGCTTGTAGTTCTGCAGTTTACAGTTCTTGCTTCCTTTTTAAAGATAGGCTGTGTCTTGAATTTGCTGTAAATTTGAAGTCACTTTTATATGTAATATGGAAAAATGGACCTTTAGTATGTAATATGGAAAAAGCGGATCTTTTTGTGAAATGTGAAAAAAATGAACCTTTTTTGTGGAATGTGAAAAAAATGGATCTTCCGATATGGAACTTTTGATCCAGTACTTTTTTGAGATTTGTGATTTTACAGAAAAATCGGTGCATTATCTCATCTTATTAACCTATATGTAAATTCTTTAAGAATGTTTATCTGATTTGCCAGCTCTTTTTAACAATGAAATGTAACCTAATTTATATTGAAATACATCTTGATGAGAGTAAACAAATGGATAAAGAACAATCAAAAGAAGAAAGAGTAGAGTTGCTTTCCCAGATTAACGCTCTACTTGATTTTCCTTTAGTATTGCTATCAATTTTATGGTTAGTTCTTATCATTATCGACTTCGCATACGGCCTCTCTCCATTTTTGCAAACATTAAGTCTGGTTATCTGGGGTATATTCATAATCGATTTTCTTATCGAACTTGAAATTTCACCAGAAAAGAAGGATTATTTAAGGAAAAACTGGCTTGTAGTCCTTTCCCTACTTTTGCCCGCGTTAAGGGTTTTAACGTTATTTAGCGTGTTCAGGCTAGTCAAGTTTGCCAATTTTGTTCGATCTCTTAATCTGGCCCGCGTTCTTTCTTCTTTTAATCGAAGCCTGAGAACAGTCCGACAGGTAATGAGGCAGCGAGGTTTAAGATACGTTCTGCTGCTTACGATTTTGATAACTTTCCTTGGAGCAGCAGGCATGTACGATTTTGAGCGACCACGGCTTACTTCTTATTGGGATGCTATCTGGTGGACAGCAATGATCATGACTACTATAGGGAGCGATTATTGGCCAAAAACCTTTGAGGGAAGGGTACTGGCCTTTCTATTATCAGTTTATGCTTTTTCAATCTTCGGATACATAACTGCAGCTCTGGCAAGCTTTCTTATCGAAAAAGATAAAGAATCGGCCTCAAGAGAAATTGAAGAATTGCGCAGCGAAGTACAGCACCTTTCCAGTGAAATTAACAGGTTTTCAGAAAGGGAAAAAAGTAACTTTACTAAATTTTCTATAGTTTTTACTTAGTTTCTATGTTTCAGATGATTACTTCTTACAAGGAAATTTCGAATAGCGGAGCAAGCACGAATGCTCTCTGAACTAAGGAACATTTGAAATATAA
>DAQQ01000018.1:0-1961 GCA_002508465.1 Methanosarcina sp. UBA7
ATATTCTTCCTGCAAATGCCCAGAATATCCTCGTAGCAGCTGCAATCATCTCAATTACCCTCAACCCGCTCTTTTACCGGGCCGGTGGAAAGATAGAAAGTTGGCTAAATCGGTGCATGCCAGGTCTTACTAATTGTATCCATGCCAGGTGTGCTCCAGCACCGGCTACGAACGGGCAGGAGAACAAGCAATCCGGACAGACCCGTGTCATTGTGATCGGGTACGGGCACGTAGGCCAGACCGTGGTACGGCTGCTCCTGGAGAACGATATCTGTCCGACGATTGTGGAACTGAACATCCAGACGATCCAGTCTCTCCGTTCCCAGGGATACCGAGCAGTATACGGGGATGCTGCACGTTTCAATACACTTTCCGAGGCAGGAATCAAGAATGCACATGCACTGGTGCTCAGTGCCTCCAATGTTAAGGGAGAATGCGAGATTGTCAGGCAGGCACGGGAACTGAATCCCAATATCAGGATCATTGCACGGACTATCTACCTGTCCAACCGGAAAAAACTGATTGCTGCAGGGGCAGATGTCATCTTTTCCGATGAGGGCGAAGTGGCGCTCTCGGTTACGGAAATGATTTTAAAACAATTTGGTGCAACACCGGATCAGATAAACAGGGAGCGTAACCGGGTGCATGAGAGTTTCTATGAAAATTTCGTCTCCACTCCACTACAGGTAAAAAAAGAAGAAACTTGACCAGATCCAGCTCCCTGTCCCTGGATCCCGAAGGGCAGGAAAAGCAACACGGAATAGGCACGGAACGTTCCATGCCAGTCCAACGGAGGATTACTATCCCATTTTGCTGCTGGTAAAAGATACAAATACAGATAGAAATATAAATACAAAACAATACAAATACAAAACAATACAAATACAAAACAATACAAATACAAAACGATACAAATACAAAACAATACACTAAAGCCGAAACAGTTGATACATTAATCACATTTCGCCATTCGTTTAAGAAACATTAGCTTGTCCCTGCTATTGGATTTATAGACCTTTTCGTATTTTTCTTATTCTAATTTTTTCATTTCTTTTTAACCTGTGATCCTCTAGCATAGAATATATTAAACTTCTTTTAATATTTTCCAAAAAAATAAGTGAATAAAAACGCATAGGACAGGCTCTAAATAGATTATAAACCCGAGATAGTGGGAAATTTTTAATATGTCCTTATTTTGAGATTAATTTATCCATTTTAATATGACATCAGCATTACGAGCAGGTGCTTTAAAGTTCTGCTTTGCCGGGTATCCGAAAATTAGCGGTGCGATAAGCTTATGACCCTCTGGCACTCCAACTTCCTTCAGGAATTCCATATCGTAACCCAAACCTTCAGCCAGGCCTATCCAGCAGCTTCCAATTCCAAAAGATTGGGCTGCAAGCATCATATTCTCAGCAGCTAGAGCACAGTCATGCTCATTGATAACATCGGGGGACGCAAACACTAAAATAAGGACAGGCGCACCATAGAAGATTCGAGTTGACGGTTTAGATAAAAATTGCACAAACTTTGCCAGATCCGGGTTTTCGGTATCTTTGTATGCAGCAAGAAAAGCTTTCTTAGCACGGTCATCATATTCCTCGATGAGCTGCTTATTTTTTATGACAACAAACCGCCATGGCTGCTTATTCACAGCTGTAGGGGCATATGTTCCTGCTTTTATAATCTCTTTGATTATTTCGTCGGAAATCTCTTTATCAGAAAAATTGCGCACAGATCGCCGTTGGTAAATATTGTCTAGCACGGCGTTTGAAATATTTTCTTTGATATTTTTGATATTGTCGGTCAAGAAATCACCATTAACAGAATGAAGAGTGAATCTATTTAACTGCTATCTCAGATTAAAAATAACGTTTATTGGAAAGAGTCTAAGAGTCAGTAAAGTCGCTACAATTAAACTCAATAAAAAGTTTAGTCAATTTGACACTAAGTAATTTGAC
>DAQQ01000018.1:2034-11191 GCA_002508465.1 Methanosarcina sp. UBA7
ACTAAGTAATTTGACACTACACAACGGCAATTTCATCGTAGGCGTTTAAGTTTCTTCATATTGACAAGTGGACTAAAAGCCTGTTCATCCACCAAATTAGCGTCATCTTGCTTCGAAATCATTCCCAAAACTTATGCTTGTTTCTCTAAATCTTGTATTCAAATTGTAAATTGATTTTCTACAAGACCAATTCTGAAAGTTTTATTAACATTAGATCTAAGTTAGTTTTAGGATGAGTTTAGTGTTTAAACTTAGTACATACTTAAGTAGAGTTAGAGTGATCCTATCTATCAGGACGTGACTACATGGATAAGTTCATCAAAGATAAAATAAATCAAAGCATAAGTGATAGAAAGAAACATCATTTCCGGTTTTCGGAGAATTGCAGTACTTATAGCTCTTTTCTTGAATTAGAAAAGAAAGCATTTGAAGCCGGTTGCCTTTCAAGGAAACATAAAGAACTAATGGCTTTATCTATTTCTATTGTTACTAAATGTGAACCTTGTATTGAATGGCATGTTCAACAGGCTTGTTTAGCAGGTGCATCAGATAAAGAGATATATGAGACTATAGACGTTGCCATCGAAATGGGAGGTGGCCCAGCGGCTGCATACTCACGATTTGCACTGAATGCACTGGATTTTCATAAAGAAGAAAAATAGAGTCCTTCTACTCTTGAAGTTTCTCACCTGATCGGGACTGAATAATTAGGCGAGGAACTTTAAGCCTTAACTTTGTAAAGAGGGAACATTTTATTCCAATAATATGCTCTTGATCATGTTTCACTCAGAATTGTCAAAACATAGTCTAAAATTTATCAGTTTATTTCAACGAAGATAAAGATAATAAATTAATGTTTGAGCCTAAAGATATCGAATTTAAAAATAAGTAAAAATGTAAAAATTACTCATACGTGTGCCTATAGGGAATAAATTTTATCCATATTTCTTAGTTTGTTTCATAAATTCCGGCATCCAAAAAATGGATAACGTTAGGAACATAAAAATTTTAGGGAATATGAAAGTAATAGGAAAAAAGAGAAAACATGCAAAACTCTGTTGGAAAAACGATATTAAGAGGACAATACTTGAACTGGTTTATTCCTTACACGAGAGATAGCTAAGATTTGAAATAAAAGTTAAATACCAAGAAAATTTTAATGTTAAAACTGACGCTATTACACGGATAATCGGTTAGGTCTATTTTGCCTCAAGCCGGTTGGTGGGTTCTGTCTCTCCGTCTATTATATCTTATTTAGCATGAAAATGCTGCCATCAGCATGCATTTTCATACAGTTGTGCATGTTATTCAAGGAATATCATATTTGTTTTCCGAGTAAAATTTTAGAATAAATTTGCAGATTCCGTAAAATTCCTTTGAGTAAATTCACTAAAAATACTCACTAAAAATATAAGCAATTTGACACTAATACAATGACGCTTCTATCATGAGAGTCTGAACTTCTGCGTATATTGAAAATTGGGTTAAAAGTCTCTCATTCCAGAAACTATGAGTATATTTGGCTTCTTTTGACCATTTACTCTATCATACTTTGAACCGCTTATAGGTGGCCCTTGTTCATTTTATGAGTAAAATTCACACAATTATTATATAAGTATTATTACTTTTTCTTAATAGCAAATGTCGAACTATATAGAATACATCCGATAGATATATAAGAAACTAAGTTTCTTTATATTTTGGAGGTATTAAGTGGTTCGATTCAAACAAATAACCCAGGATCCATACAACTCTTATTTTCAACAAAAATACTTCGTCTCGAAAGTAACCTCTTTCTCAATCGATGCACTTGTACTTCCAGACAGATCTCCTTACGGGCTGCAGATCGCTCTCGTCTGCAGCTCACAAGGTCAAAATAGCAAATAAATAATTGCGTAATACTTTATGGAAGTTCAATGATTTTATGGAAGTTCAATGATTTTATGGAAGTTCAATGATTTTATGGAAGTTCAATGATTTTATGGAAGTTCAGTGATTTTTATGGAAGTTCAGTGATCTCAGCTTAATTCCTACTCTTTTGTTTTATCCCTGTTAACATTTTCCAAAAAAACAGATACTTATTTGAAAACGGAGATAGGAAATCACAGGAATTGACTTACTTCTAGAGGTATAAAAGGCAGGAAGTGTGAGTATACCTGCTCAGATAGGTGCCTCTCAAATGACATGCCAGGATGGATAAATGGCATATTTAAATGGAATATTTTTTCCCGTGTTATGTGACAGCGTGTATTGTCAGAGAGATTTCAGGCTGGATATAAATAGTATTCAAAGTTACGCAGAATCGAGAGTTTTCTTTATTTCCTCAAACTCTTCTTTAGTAATTTCACCTTTTGCGTATCTTTCCTTTACTATATCCAGTGCAGTTTTTTCTTCATGTACTTTCTTGCTTCGGTTAATAAGATCTCTGATTGACAGATAAATTAGTAGAATAACAGGAATCCAAAATATGACAATTCCAAAGATCAATATAATTTCACTTGTACCTATCATTCATTAACATCCGTTAACTTTTAAATAAATTTATGCAATTTATGGTATTTATGCTTACTGACGTGCTAAAACGGCTGGAATTATCGGAATTTTATGATTTGCATAAGATTAACGGGAATTATCGGAATTTTGTGACTTGCACAAGATAACGGGAATTATCGGAATTTTGTGACTTGCACAAGATAACGGGAATTATCGGGCTTTGAGTCTTCAGGATGGCCAAGTTTCAACTGAGCAGTTGTTTTAGCTCACACAAAACAGCGTAGAGCCATTTTTATAACTGAGATCATATTAACCCGGCTCTATATCCTGATTTTTCGTGAGGGGGGAAAAGAATATAGAGTTAGACAGTTTGCAAAATTTTCGGCACACTGCCTGGTGACCTACTCATGCTCAAGAATATTTAATTTGTGAGAAAAGTATAACACCGATTTCTAAGTGTATTATGATAAAGATTATTTTATAATAAAAAGTTTATAGAAGCAAATCTTTATATAACTACCGAATTAAGAAATCTTTCCTCAAAAAAAATTTCAATACAAGTAAGGTTAGATAAATCACATTTGAAAAAAGAAACTTTCGACTGACATCAGATTAGAGAGCAATATGAAAAACCGCAACCGAATTTCTGGTATTGACATTATTGGGGACGTGCCTTGGGGAATACATTTCTGCCAGTTCTGCCAGACAAAAGAAGACTTAATTGACATAAATGTCCCCTATTTTAAAGCAGGACTGGAAAATAATGAGTTTTGCTTGTGGATCGTATCAGAACTTATAGATGAAGATGAAGCAAAAGAAGCTTTAAAAGTAGATATTCCGAATATTGACGTTTATTTACAGAATGGGCAAATCGAGATTATTTCCTATACTTACTGGCACACAGAAGAGAATGCTTTAGATCCACAAACGATATCAAGTTACTTGATTGAAAAAACCGGTAAAGCTCTTGCCAGTGGATACGATGGTTTGAGGTATAGTGGAAATGACTTTATGAGCCATGAAAAATTATTGGACTCTGTCATAAGCAAACACCCGATAATGGCTCTTTGCACCTATCCAGTTGACAGGTGTGGTGCAGTTGAGATTCTGGATCTTATTACAGATCACCAGTTTACCTTGACTAAGAAAGAAGGTAAGTGGGAGAAAATAGAAAGTTCAGGGAATAACACTAATAACTGCTGGCAAACCGAAAAAATACTGCAAGAAAGTGAGGATAGGTATAAGGCAGTATTCGATAGTAGTCTCGATGGCATTTTTATTACAATCCCGGACGGAACTATTCTTGCAGCCAATCCAGCTGCCTGCCAGATGTTTGGGATGACAGAGAAAGAACTTATTCAGGCCGGAAGAAATGGAACTGTCGGTGCATCTAATCCAGAGCTTAAATCTTTCCTGGAGGAAAGAGCCAGGACAGGCAAATTCAAAGGGGAACTTGACCACAAACGAAAGGATGGAACAACCTTTCCAGGTGAGATATCGAGTTCGTTTTTCAAAGATAAGAATGGTCTCACTAAAGGAGTGCTGATCATCAGAGATGTTACCAAGCGCAAAGAAGCAGAAGCTAAGTTGAAAGAGACACTGGATAACTTAGATAAACTGGTTAAAGAACGTACAGCAGAGCTTCAAAAAGCTTATGATTCATTGAAAAAAAGTGAAAGAAATCTTGCTGAAGCTCAAGAAATGGCTCATATTGGAAGTTGGGAGCGAGACTTTGCAACTAATGAACTTCACTGGTCTGATGAAACATATCGTATTTTTGGACTTAAACCACAGGAGTCAAAAGTAGATTACAATACCTTCTTAAGTTACGTGCGTCCAGAAGATCGAGACCTTATAGAAAGTGCCGTTAAAGATGCATTAAAAGGAAAGCCCTTTGATATTTATTACAGAATTATCACATCCAATGGGGAAGAGCGCATAGTCCATGAGAAAGCTGAAGTTGTTTTTGATGAGAGAAAAAATCCTGCTCGAATTATTGGAACAGTTCAAGATATAACCGAGCATAGGAAAGCTGAAGAAAAAATTCAGAATTTAGCCAACGTTGTCGAATCATCAGCTGAAGCTATTATAACTGAGTCTTTTGACGGTATTATCACAAGCTGGAACAAAGGAGCAGAACAAGTTTATGGTTATTCGGTGAAAGAAGTTATAGGAAAGTCCATATTAATCTTAGAGCCACCTACATTAACAGGAGAAACAGAAAAATTATGTAAAGTAGTTCAACGGGGAGAAAAGATCCGGCAATATGAGACCTTAAGATTGAGAAAGGACGGGAAGCTAATAAATGTTTCACTTACTATTTTTCCGGTTTTTGATAACCAGGGAAAGATAACCGCTGTCTCGGTCATTGCTACGAACATAACTGGAAGAAAAGAAGCAGAAGAAAAACTGAGAGAAAGTGAGGAAAAGTACCGCAACATTGTTGAAACTTCTAACGAAGGTATATACTTAGTAGATAATGAAGCTAAGATTACTTACGCTAATAAAACAATGGAAACTTCAGGATACACTCTGGAGGAGATTATCGGTAGACCTATATGGGACTTTATTAGTGAGGAAAGCAAGCCTGTTGCCAAAAGGAGTTTTGAAAAGAAGCGGAAAGGCATCGATGATAGTTATGAATTGAAGTTAGTACGTAAGGACGGTTCATTTATATGGGGACTTATAAACGCTAAATCTCTTTTCAATAAGGAAGGCAAGTTCATAGGCTATCTGGGTATGTTAACTGACATTACTGAGCGCAAGAAAGCTGAAGAAATTCTGGCAAATCTTGAAACTGCCCGTAAAAAGGAAATTCATCATAGAATTAAGAATAACCTTCAGGTAATCTCTTCCTTGCTGGATCTGCAGGCTGAACAGTTCAAAAACAGAGAGTGTATTGGGAATTCCGAAGTTCTCGAAGCCTTTAGAGAAAGCCAGGACAGAGTCATATCTATGGCTCTTATTCATGAAGAACTATATAGAGGTAAAGAGCTTGATAAACTTAACTTTTCGCCGTACATTGAAGAACTCACCAGTACTCTTTTCCATACATACAGGCTTGGGAATACCAATATCAGTTTAAGTATGGATCTGGAAGATGACCTTTTCTTTGATATCGATACCGCAGTCCCGTTAGGAATAATTGTCAATGAACTTGTCTCCAATTCCCTTAAACATGCATTTCCTGACAGGGAGAAAGGAGAGATTCGAATCAAACTTCATAGGGAAAAAACCATAGAACTTGAAATAGAAAAACGTGAAAGTACCAGTACGAGTTTCATTCTGACCATTTCCGATAACGGTGTAGGAATTCCTGAAAATCTCAATATTGAAGACCTTGATAGTCTTGGAATGCAGCTGGTAACTTCTCTGGCAGATCAATTAGATGGCGAACTTGAACTGAAAAGAGATGGTGGAACGGAATTTACCATAAGGTTCGGTTAATTTGCAGGCACTCTCTTACTTATCTTATCTTTCAGAAATGATGATATCCGAAACCAAGGTTTAAAACTTTAAAATCGGTTGAAAAACGCGATTAAGCTAGCTGACAAATTAGTTTACAAATATATGAAAAACCTGTTCATCCCTCAAATTAGAGATCGAGCCTATCCCAAAAGCCACTTTATTATTAACCGCTGGGAATTCTCAAAGTCGTTTTCATGATCTTGAGTTTGATTGATTCTTCAAAATACAAGACCCAAGAAGCAAATTTCAAGTTTTGGGATGAGCTCATATCTTTTAATTCCTCATTCTAAAGGAGAAAGAAGATGAACTATTTCTTTTTTCTCTCTCCTGGTATAATTACGCTTTTGTCAGGTTCACCGGTTTTTTACTCTTTCTTTGCTCGTAAATTCTTCCTGCTAGTTTTTCCTCTTTTCTCTTTTTCCTGACCCAGACTTTTCTTTATAATTTCGCTTGTTGGCTTTTTTCTTGTCCACACGTTTCGCTTCACTTTCAGATTCTCGTTTTCCATTCTTTCTTCTTCGTCTTCATCGAGAGCTATTCCAAGCTTAGAATTTACGGAAGCCAGGGCGTTTTTAGCCTCGATATTGTCTGGATTGAGCCTGAGAGCTCTGTCAAGGGCTCTGAGAGCTTCTTCATTTTTATCCAGGCCGGAAAACGCCATGCCTTTACAGTACCAGGCGTCGGAAGAATCTGGCTTTATTGAAATCGCTTTGCTGCAGGCTGCAAGTGCTCTTTTATATTTGCCGAGTTTGAGGTAGACAAGTCCTTTCCCTACCCAGGTTTTTGCATTGTCAGGGTTTATTTTGAGGGCAGCGTCATAAGCTATCATGGCTTCCACAGGCCTGTTCAGGTTATATAGGGCGGAACCTTTATCCATCAGGGCTCTTGCAAGGTTCGGGTTAAGCTTAAGTGTGGCGTCATAGGCTTCTATAGCTTCTTCATATCGTCCCAGGTCCGCAAGCACAGAACCTTTTGCGTGCCAGGCTCCTGCAAGCTTCGGATTGGCAGAAAGGGCTTTTTCAGAGTCTGCTAGGGCTTTTTCGTGCTGATTTAGCCTGCAATGGACTGAAGTTTTGAGATTCCAGGATTTATCACTGTCAGGTTTTATCTCGAGCAACCTGTCAAAGACCTGTAACGCATCTTCTTCCCTGTTGAGCTGCAGGAGCACAAAAGCTTTTTCGTAAAGGTAGTGAGGGTTTTCAGGCTCGATTTCAAGAGCTTTTTTAGTTGCCTTTAAGGAGTCACTGTACCTTCTGTACTTTAGAAACACTGCTGCCTTACCAGCCCAGGCCGCGGGATCCTCAGGGTTTTTCTCAAGGGCTTTTTCATAGGGTTTGAGAGCTTTACTCAGACGGTCATAAAATGTTTCAGCTTTATCGGTTCTGCCTGTGTTTTTCTTACTTATTCCCCTGCCTGTTCTACCTGTCCTGTCACTTTTACCTGTTTTGCCTGCTCTGTTTATTTTGCCTGCTCCATCTGTTTTGCCTACTCCTTTTATTTTGCCTGCTCCATCTGCTTTACTAGTCTTGTTTGTTCTATCCGGTTTTCCTAGTCGTTCGCTTCTATTTTCTTTAAAATTGTTTGCCATAGTGTCAGTTCCATGTGGTTCGGTTTAGAGTGATTATTCTTTGTGAGGAGAATTCGATACAGTTCGGTATTACCCCAACTCCCCGGAAGAGTGGTTAATTTTCCGGGAAATTTTATTTCAAACTCAGTTCTCTTATTTCAATCTGATCCTGTTATATTTTAAGTTCAAGGTGCTGGATTACTATACAGAAAGGAAGAATTCGCCCATGAGTGCGAATTTAGCTTCCCATATCTTTTTCATTTGAATAATATTTATTACAATAATAAGACACTTATCAAGACACTTATCAACAAGACAGTCATTATAATGATAAATGTATGAACATAAACCTTAGACGTAGAAAAGTGTATTGTGACTCAGCAGACAGTCAGCAAAATTCTTTTGTAGATCTACAAAAACTCTTACTGTAGATTTTTATAAAAACACTTACTGTAGATTTATAAAAACTTTTACTTTACTTTACTTTACTTTATATGTCAGAACTCAAATAATCATGTAAATGCTCCATAATCTTTTCCACTTATTCTCTCAACCTTTAAAACCTCCTCTTTTCGAACCTGACGAACTCCGCTTCTGGGACGACCCGTACATTTCGAAGAGTATGCTTGAATCCCACCTTAACCAGACTCATGATGGAGCAAGCCGAAGAAATGCTGAGATCGAAAAAACAGTTTGCCATTTCATAACCTCAGGATTCCTGAAAGCCGGAGACAGAGTGCTTGATCTGGGCTGCGGGCCAGGGCTGTACAGTAGCAAGCTGTGTTTTGAAGGCATGAAAGTAACCGGTATCGACCTTTCCCGAAGATCTATAGATTATGCACGGGCCCAGGCTGAAATAAATGGTCATAATATCGATTATATCTGTGCTGACTTTTTCAACATCGATTATGAAGGGACCTTTGATGCCGTTATTCAGGTCTATGGGGAAATCTGTACATTCTCCGATGAAAAACGTGACCTGCTCCTGAGCCTTGTTCACAGGGCACTTAAAGACAACGGAGTTTTCATCTTTGATGTGTCCACAAGAGAGCTACGCATGCGGGAAGGACTCAAAAACAGGTGGTATTTCTCAGAAGGTGGGTTCTGGAAACCAGGCAGGCACCTTGTGCTGGAAGAGGGATTTGATTATCCGGAAAATGATGCCTGGCTAAATCAATATATAATAGTAGAAGAAGATGGGACTGTAAAGGTTTACAGGCTATGGCTGCATGACTATTCCCTTGAAACTATAAGCAGGACTCTTGAAAAGAGAAGGTTTGAAGTTGAAAAGGCATGGAATAGTCTATCCGGAGAGTCATACCTGAAAGGTGGAGACTGGATAGCGATAGCTGCAAGAAAAACATAACCGGTTTGCGCAAGTACTGCCAGAATAATTTCTGCTCAATACGGTCGGCACAACTTATGCATTTAATGGAAGTTAACAGAATCTCTTAATAAGGCATCGTAATTTGAAGAATTGAATACAAAGGCTTCATCCTTTGGACAAATCTTAGTATTTATTTAACATAAACATAAAAAGCACCATTATCATACATGTGAAAGAAAAGGCAAGCACAAAGATCGCCTTTTTCTGTTCTTTTTCTTGTTTAGCATGAAAGTAGATGAGGA
>DAQQ01000046.1:0-10458 GCA_002508465.1 Methanosarcina sp. UBA7
ATACTGTCAAACTAAGGTTTTAATTTCTTTTATTGCAATTATGTATCGTATACAGGGGACTCACTATTACACTTCAACTTCGAATTTGTTTCAATATCTAGAATCGTTCTACATTACCAAAGTGGAGCTTAAATTTACTAACATTTAATCTTTTGCGTCGCCTGCTGCTGTATCACGTATTTAACTTTAAAATGGTTTTGAGTTTGAGAAATAATTTCAGGATACAACGTTTAATTTAGGATATTCATTATTTACTGACTTTAATATATCCGGAAATAGTTTTAGTGTTACTACCTTTAGCATTCTTCACAGTTAGGCTGACAGTATATTTTCCTGCTTTACTGTATTTATGCACAGGGTTCTTGGATGTAGAATAGGTTCCGTCTCCGAAGCTCCATTTCCATGAAGTTGGACTGTTGATACTTTTATCAGTAAACTGCACATTTAGTGGGGCTTTTCCTGAGGTTGGAGTTGCAGAAAAAGCAGCAACCGGTTTTACAGGGGTTGTTTTTACATTTATATAGTTCGTCATCGTTTTTGTATTTGTTCCAGCTGCATTCTTTACTGTTAAGCTGACGGTATATTTTCCAGCTTTAGTGTACGTGTATGCAGGATTCTTGGCTGTTGAAGTTTTTTCATCTCCGAAGTTCCATTTCCATGAGGTTGGAGAGCCTGTACTCTTATCAGAAAACTGCACCTTAAGGGGCACATTTCCAGAGGTTGGAAATGCAGAAAATGCAGCAACAGGACGGTTTGAACTGAGAGTAGACATGTAAATGTCGCCGTTTTCATAAAGATCACTATATTGCCATACTATATTGTTACCGTAAATAGCAGGATAGTATGCTGATTCTTTGGCGCTAATTTTCATTTTCTGTTTAGTGGAAATATCATACATGTAGATACCATGATTTGTATTACCATTATTCTCTCCATCATCCTCCCACACTATCCTGTTACCGTAGATAGCAGGATATGTCTGAACATCTGGATCGCTGGTTATCTGAGTTTCCTTTTTAGTAGAGAGATCATACATGTAGATATCCCAGTTTCCATTGCGATCTGCGTCATACACTATCCTGTTATTGTAAATCTCAGGTATGCCAATCATTTCATATATCCAGTCGCCTTTAGCTATTTGAGTTTGGGTTTTTGTGGAAAGGTCATACATGCAGATATAGTAGTCTCCACCGTTGAATGAGTCAAAGTCCAACCACACTATCTTATTGCCATAAATGGAAGGACCGTGTGCTGATGTTATCGTTGGTATTTGAGTTTCCTTTTTGGTAGAGAGATCATAAATATAAAGTTCGTACCAGCTTTCATCCCCATTAGAAGCAGATTTGACATACACTATCTTGTTTCCATATATATCAGGCGTCGATGCTTTTCCACTTTTCGTAATTCGAGTTTGTTTTTTTGTAGAGAGGTCTTCCACGTAAATGTCATGACCTCCGTTGCGCTCATCCTCCCAAACTACCAGATTTTTATAAATAGCAGGATTTATCTGATCTGTTTTATTGGTAGTGTGAATTTCTGTTTTAGTGGAGAGATCATATATGTAAACATCCCAGTTTCCAGCTCGGTTATCTTGCCACACTATCTTGTCACCATAAATATCTGGATTGGCTGCCGTTCTATGGGTGGTTATCCGAGTTTCAGTGATTGCAGATGAAGAAGCTGCTGATGCCATGGATGAAACCAGAACTAAAAATAAAATCAGAATTACTGATACTAGGGCTACTGAATACATTTTTTTGTTAATTTTCATTCTCCTACTCCTTTTCTCTTATATAGTTTTCATATAAAAAATGTTAATATTTTTGATTTATTTATATTCTTAAGCTTTCTCATTTGAATAATAACTTTATAATGTCAGGCAACTGCAATAAAAATTTTATAATGAGTTTGTCAAAGAATAAAGATAGAAGAGAGGTAAATATGAAAGAAATACTTGGTTGCATTGGCACAAAGAAGTAGGAGGAGAGTTTTGAAAAATCCTAAGTAAGCTGAAAATAAATTAATAAATTGGATTATGAGAGTTCGTTACTGAAAATTATAAAAAAAGGCAGTTCTCAAGTCTGACTAAAAGAGTATTTTTGCTTTTTTAGTCAGACTTGATCGATGATTCTCACTTTCCTTTATCCGTAACTTATTTAATTTTTGTGTTTTATCCCAAAATTCTTTCGCTTTTAAATTTTCTTTTATTACAGTTATGTATCGTATACGTGTGACCCACTATTATATACGTGTAACCCATTATTTCACTTCAACTTCAAATTTGTTTCATTTTATAGAATCATTCTACATTACCAAAATGGAGCTTAAATTTACTCAACATTTAATCTTTTGTATCGCCTAATGCTGTATTGCGTATTAAATTTTCAACTGGTTTTGAATCTGCGAAATAATTTCAGGATACAACACATCTATAATATAAAGAAAGTGGCCCTTCATTTTTTGTATGGGCTGAAAATAATTGTTCAGTTAGAAAGTAGCTGGGCCGAAAAGGGAAAATCAAGCTTGAATCTGATTTTCAACTATAAATCATCCTGAAAATAATAAAACGAATTTAAAAAGGTTATAATGGGAAAAATATAATATTGAATTGAAAATCGACTTCTCAATCTGGCTTTAAACTTCCAGCCCTTCTTCTTCAAGGAAATGATCAATCAGCTTTCTCGCAATACTAATCTTTCCAGGCAGATCAGGCAGATTTTCAACCGAAAACCATCTTGCATCCTCGATTTCAAACCCATCTGGCTGTATCTCCCCTGAATCGTACTCCGTAGTAAACCCGATCATAAGAGAATTCGGAAACGGCCAGGCCTGCGTTCCGAAATAATTGATATTTTTGACCTTAATTCCCACTTCTTCTCTGATTTCTCTGACTACTGCGGCTTCGGCTGATTCTCCCGGTTCAACAAAACCGGCTATCAAACCGTACCTTCCTGTCGGGAAATTCGGGGACCTTGCAAGTAAAATCTCATGCCCTTTTCGGATAAGTACGATCACGGCAGGAGAGATTCTCGGGTAAAAAAGCTCCCCGCAGTCGGGACACTCCTTTCCCCTTTCGCCGGGTTTTTGCATAGTCTTTGTCCCGCAGCGGCTGCAAAACTGGTTAGTTCTGTCCCACTCCATGATCTGGACAGCTTTATTCACAAGCGTAAAGCACTTTTCATTCATTTCCGTATACGCCTGTCTGAGATCTGCAAATTTCATTCCCTCAGGTACCTGTGCATCTTCAGGAAGTTCCACGGAATAACAATGGGTTCCATCAAGTGCTCCGAGATATTGTTCCCGAGTTCCCGAAAGCCCGAGTTCTCCAAGGTCCAGAAGCTTTGGAATTGCTCCTGGATTTTTATTAAGCTTGATTAGAATCTCTCGGCCCCGGAAAATAAACCAGAGTGCTTTTTCCGTCCTGTTGGCTGGCGGTTCGATGCCTATGATAAATTCCGGGAAGAATTCCGGGCAAGTGGGACTTTCCCTGTCTACTGGGGTCATAATGTTCATAATTATTGTTTTTGTTCTATATATGGTTACAGGAACATTTTTGTTTAGGAGCATTTTATTTCAGGAGCATTTTATACTCAAAATCTTTGAGATCTGCCATAATCCGTTTTCTCTTTTTGAGATAAGCTTCCCGCCAGAACATATTATAAATTCAATAAAAGTAATTAAGTAATGAAATTAACAGCTATATTAAGTAAATAAAGTCATGCACAAATGTATTAAGTAAAATAAAGTCATATACAACTATATTAAGTGAATAAAGCGATATATGACCCTAATATGAAATTTACCAGCCATAAAACTAAAAGAATTTGCATGTTAGCTTTATTTTTCAATCTTTTTTTGATTTTCCAGCTTTTTCTGTTAATAATAATAATAAATCCCAGGAGTAAAATTACAATTCCTATTAAAGAATGAATTAAAATTACAGAAGAAACTGTTTGCAAGACTATAGCGTCGTATGTAAAATTAATCATATATGGGACAGATAAGACAACTACTAAATATCCGAATGTAGATATCATATCATGTCTTTTTAATTTTCCTTTACTTAATTTTCCTTTACTTAATTTCCCTGCCCTTAATATGATGAACCCAATTATGATAAGGATCAAGGCTATTTTTTGTAAATTAAAAGAGATCAACATGACCTCCTCAGTGTCGATACCCGAAATTTATTCCTCCCTAGAGATGATTATATTATATGGAATATAAAAAACAATCTTAATACAGCCAATATTTTTCTCAGTCGAATGCCCAGCTAGCTTGCTGCGGAGATGGAAAATTTCCTCTAGAATCGTTGACGATAATATGATAGGACTTACGCACTTGAAATACAAAATCAAGCACATTCGGAATTATGAATGGCTTAGTGTTTTATACAGTTGGAGATTTAATGTTATTGATTTTTGATCCGACTGCGTAAGTCCTATATGATTTATTAATTGCATTTTTTGATTAACAACTTTTACTCAAACGAAACTATTTATTTTTATTGTTCCTTTTGACAGAATTTAGAGAGATTGTACGAGCATACATTCATTGCTTGCAGTGGAGTACGCCAGTACAAATTTGATTTTTAACTGTGAGCAGGCTAACAGTTCTTATTCCCTAAAGTAGTTCTATATTGACAAAAGATATATATGATAAATATAATTCCTGTTTTTCATTTTCAAAAGGGAATAACGGCACGGGTAGCAGAAGATAGATAGCATGGTCAGAAATGGAGAGAAGAAAAAGGAAACAGGCGAGCAAAATAAAGACCTTTTCACCATCGCCTTCAAAACCACAATTCCTGTGCTTCTTGGGTACATACCTCTCGGAATGGCTTTTGGGTTTCTGCTTGACGGTGCAGGATATCACTGGATCTATGCTTTTATTATGAGCCTTTTTGTCTATGCAGGCTCAGGGCAGTTTCTAGCAGTAGCTTTACTTTCTGCAGGTGCAGGATTAACTGAGTTTGCCATAGCCACGTTGCTTCTGAATTTCAGGCACGCTTTTTACGGGCTGTCTCTCCTTGAGAAGTTTTCCGGGATCGGCAGGGTTAAACCTTACCTGATCTTTGCGCTAACCGACGAGACATACGCTCTCCTGACCACAACAGATCTCCCGCAGGGCAGCTCAAAATCAAAATTTTATTTTTATATTGCAGCCCTTGACCACCTCTACTGGATCACAGGTTCAATTATTGGAGCTGCACTCGGCTCTGTCCTGGATCTTAATCTTGAGGGCATGAGTTTCGTGCTGACTGCGCTTTTTGTGGTGCTGACTATAGAGCAGTACTTTAGTTCAGAGGCGCGCTTTCCGTTCATAGCTGCAGTTGGTGCGGGAGCCCTTTCTCTTATTCTATTCAGCTCTGACAATATGTTGCTTGCCTCAATCATTCTCGGGACGCTGATCCTGATTGGCAGGGAAAAGTCAGTACAGAGAACACAAAGAAAGCAGGGAATGCAGAAAATACAGGTAACGAAGAAAAACCAGAAAATGCATGTAGTTTCAGAAATACAGAACGGAATTTGGTCGATTGATACATCTATACAGCCTGTTGAGGACAAAATCAAGGAGAAAAACTGATGCTGGACACTCTTCAAATACTCGTAACCATTGCGGTCATAGCGCTTGCAACCTTTGCAACCAGAGCTCTTCCGTTCCTATTTTTTAGTTCAAGGGAACCACCTGCAATGCTTGCGGTTATCGAGAAAAATTTGCCTCCTATGATTCTCCTGCTGCTTGTAATCTATTGCCTGAAAGACGTTCAATGGCTTACAGCCCCTTACGGAATTCCGGAACTGTTCACCATAGGTGTCGTTGCCGGGCTGCACTTCTGGAAAAGAAATGCAATGCTCAGTATCTTTACAGGGACGGCGCTTTATATGGTACTCGTGCAGTTTAACGTTTTTTCGTTTCTCTGACTTTTTCTCTTGTCTTTAGTAATTCGATTCTTTTGTCTTCGGTATTCCGGTTCTTTTGTCTTCATTAATCCGATTCTTTTGTCTTCAGTAGTCTCTTGCCTTTTAGTGATCAGATTCTTTTGTCTTTCCTCTGACAAAAANNAAATCTCCTGTTTTTCTCTGGTATAGGGGTATGTTTTCAAATTCTTCATACACCGGGATTCGGTTAAAGCTACATTCTGTTAAAAGCCGAAAATTTATTAAAAAGACAACTGAGAAAAACAAAAATATTTATACATATTAATAATATTGCTTTTACAACAAGTGACCTTATATGAATGAAAAAAAAATCGATGTGTCTTTACTTAAAAGTAAAGGATTTCTGCCTCAGAGGCAGGAAAATATGTTTTCCATGCGGCTGAAGGTTGTGAGTGGGAATCTGGACGCCGAAGAACTGCGGGCAATTGCGGACGCAGCCGAAAAATATGGCTCCGGTTACATTCACATAACCTCAAGACAGCAGATTGAGGTTCCTTTTGTTAAACTTGAAGATGCGGAAGCAGCAAACGAAGAACTTGAAAAGCAGGGTATTTTTGGAGGTTCTGCAGGAAAAAGGGTAAGAGCTGTGGTTGCCTGCCAGGGAGACAGGGTTTGCAGGAACGGGTTAATTAACTGCGAGAGCATAGCATGCAGGATCGATGAGAAATATTTCGGGGAATCTGTCCCCAAAAAGCTCAAAATTGCAGTAACAGGTTGCCCTTCCGCCTGTGTAAGGCCTCAGGAAAATGACTTTGGAGTCATGGGTACTGTAAGGCCCAAAACCGTCGAGGAAAATTGTGTCGGCTGCAAACGCTGTGAAAAGGCTTGTAAGGTGGGAGCAATAAAAGTTCTGGAAGATAAAGCCTCTATAAACACTGAAAAATGTATCCTCTGCGGAGCATGTATCGCAGCCTGCCGGAAAGATGCACTGAGGGCAGAAAAAACCGGATGCACGATCTTTGTAGGGGGCAAGGCAGGACGTCAGCCCATGCAAGGGATAAAACTTCTTGAGCTTGCAGACGAGGAACAGTTGTTCTTAGTTCTTGAAAAAACCTTTGAGTATTACAGGAGAGAAGGCCTTGATGGGGAAAGGTTAGGAGAACTCATTGACAGGCTTGGTATTGATAAGTACAGAGAAGAAGTCCTTTCCTGAACTTTGTGGAATTCCTTAATTTCAACCTAAATGGCTTACAATTTCTTTGTTTATGTTAGCACTTTTAATTTATTTTTTTTATTTGAGAACCTATCCTGAAACTCCTGTAACCTCATTATTACTTACTGCTAACATTACAATTTCAAAGTGTATTTCTTTTACTCATATCTTGTAAGTATTTTCTTACAAGATTTTGGTTTCCTTTTAACGGAAGCTATATTTATAAGTTTAATATCAGTATGTTTGATATTTTCAGATTTAATATTTGTAAGCTTAATACAGTATGTTTAATATTTGTAGGTTTAATATTTCATTTAACATAGATTTAATTATAATTTAAACTCAAATTTAGTTATCATTTAAAATGCACTCAGCTTTAACCGCATATAACTATAATCGCACTTAACTATAATTGCACTTTAACACACTTTACTTTAGTTGCAATTCAGCAACAGCACTTTACTTCACGAGTGATCGATTGAAGTTTTACCTAAACGTAATTTGATATATAAATCATACTCAGGAGCAGTAACTAATGAAACGAAAGTGGGAACGAGATTTAGGACTTCAGGGACGGATGATTTTCACGATGTTTCTTCTGGCAGCAGTTTACCTTTTTTTCCTGGCGTTTCTCTCGTATAACGGGACTCCAACGGTATTTATAATGCTTTTTGTAGGCTCTTTCATGGCCATTCAGTACTTTTATTCGGACAAGCTGGTATTGTGGTCAACCGGCGCACAGATCGTTTCTGAAAGCGAAGCCCCACAACTGCATGGGATAATTACGCGTCTCTGCGCAATAGCTGATCTCCCGAAACCTAAGGTGGCAATTGTCAGGACTCAGGTTCCGAATGCCTTTGCAACAGGCCGGAACCAGAACAACGCTGTTGTTGCAGTTACTACAGGAATTATGGACAAACTCTCTCCATCCGAACTCGAGGCCGTGCTTGCTCACGAACTTACTCATGTCAAAAACAGGGATATGGCTGTCATGACAATTGCCAGTTTCATCTCAACCCTGGCTTTTTACTTTGTCCGTAATATTATCTACTTTGGAGGTATGGGAGGAGACCGGAGAAAAGATGGCGGAGGAATTTTGCTTGTCTGGTTAGTTTCACTTGCAGTCTGGGTTGTCAGTTTTCTACTTACCCGGGCCCTTTCACGCTACAGGGAATATGCTGCAGACAGGGGTGCAGCTGTTATTACCGGACAGCCGTCGAACCTTGCATCGGCCTTAATGAAGATAAGCGGAGTCATGTCCAGAGTCCCGAGCGAAGACCTCAGGTCAGTAGAAGGAATGAATGCTTTTTTCATCATCCCTGCAATCTCGGGTTCGTCTATTATGGATGTTTTTTCCACTCATCCCTCTGTAGAAAAAAGAATAGCCAGGCTTGAAAAAATGCAGCAGGATCTGGGTTAACCTGGTATACGAGCAAAATACTGGCCACAGGACGAATCTTAGTTATAGGATGAATTCAGGTCATAAAATCTCAGTTAACAGGCCACTAATAAAGAAAACGAATTCATAACATGAATTAAGTACACGACCAAAAAGGAGAAACTAAATGGGTCTTCGCGATTTAGTGGACGCAGTTCTCGGGAAGAGTACGCTTCCGAAAGCAAAAAGTGAAAAACTATTTGCAATGTCTACAGCCGTTATTACTCTGGAAAGCAATCTTGGTTTAAAACCCTCAGGATCGGCAGGGATATGCTTTAAGCCAATAGGGGCTTCAGCGTACGAATCTGCACGAACGGAGATTCAGGAGCTTCTGGAGTACAGTTCAAAGGAAACAGAAACCGAATTCAGGCTGGAAAAAGACGAGTTCAACTTTCTGTGGGCTATTTTTAAAGACCCGGATTTCGAAGACCTTGTTGCAAACATTAACCTTGTAAGTGAAACCCTTGAAGAACATGGCTTAGGCGGGCAGCTTCTCTGTGCTATTTACAGGTTTGACAGCGAACCCGAAGCTGGGAACTCCGGCCGCGGAAAAACCGTTTACTGGATCTACAATTTTAAGCAGGGAACTTATTACCCCTTTATTCCACTTTCTGGCAAGCAGAGGGACAATCCCTTTGAGTTTAAGTTGAGGGCGGAAATGGAAAGGGAAATGCCTATCGAAGAAAATGTAGAAAAGTGGTATCCTCTTTGGGGAATTCCATTCTAAAAACTGTGATGTCAAGAAGTTCAATTTATTTTATAATTTTTTTAATTTTTAATCAAGTTTACTCAACTTGATCCTTCATAACTAATCAGGTTTTGATCAGTTTCAGGTTTTGATCAGTTCAAGTTTTGATCAGTTTCAGATTTTGATCAAGCTCAGCTTTAATCCTTGAGCTCTGAGTTCTTCCATAAGCTCTTTTGAATATTCGGGCACCGAACCCGGTTTTGATGCGACATACGTTCCAAGGATACATGCAATTGAAGCGGCTTTTGCAACTCCGTACCCTGAGAGAAAGGTGTAAAGGAAGCCTGCGGAAAAAGCATCTCCGGCTCCGACGGTGTCTGCAACCTCGACAGGAGTGGTTCCTACTTCTTCATAAACTCCTCTATGGTAAACAGCAGCTCCTCTTGGCCCTCTTGAGATGCAGATAACGGAAATTTCAGGATATTTTTCGGTAACCAGGCGGCAGAAAGCTTTGCAAGAAATAAGAGGTTTGCAGGTGCCTGGAGTGCCGGAAAGCAGACAGGAAACAATGGTGGCTTCTTCCTCATTCAGCTTTAAAATCGTTGTGTGTTCTAGCGAAGACAGTATCCACTCTTTTTTGTAATTTCCTGTCCTCAGGTTTACGTCATAGAAGAAATATTTTGCTTTTATTTCCGAAAACAGCCTTTGAAGGGTTTTTCGGTTTTCTTCCGTCCTCTGGGCAAGGGTTCCGAAACAAAAAACATCCCATTCTTCCCTTGAAAGAGCCTCAAACTCTTTTTCGCTCGGCGTAATCGCATCCCAGGCAACACCTTTGTTAATTGTGAAAACCGGAATCCCTTCAGCCTGTAGCTCGACAGTAACCGTCCCTGTAGGTCTCTTTTCATCAGTTAAGATGTAAGAGGTGTCAATTCCCATCGCTTCAGCCTGGGAAAGCAGTTTTTCTCCAAGTTCATCCCTCCCGACTGCCGTAATCACAGCCGGTTTTGCTCCCAGTTTTGCAAGGTGGGCTGCAAGGTTCAGCGGAGCTCCTCCAAGGTGGGCTGAACCTTTGATAATATCAAAAAGGGCTTCACCGAAGGTAAGAGCTTTAATTGGCTTAACGCGGATGGGATGAGAATTTTCATTCATCAATACGGTATATTAACTCATGAGTGATAACACTTTGACCTGCAATGCCATGCAGAGCTTGAGTAATCTAAAATTCCCTTGCTTCAAG
>DAQQ01000046.1:10595-12164 GCA_002508465.1 Methanosarcina sp. UBA7
CTTCCAGTACTTTAAATCGTCTCGATTTAAGCTCATAGCAGTTTGGATTTTTAGCAATTTCAAGATCGAGATTTCGCAGCTTCAAAGCGACATCAACAATATATTTACTCTGGTCAACGATATGCTCATCTATAACAGTCATATAATTTTCTCCACTCTATGAAATAATTCTTTAAATTTAAGGTTCGATGGGCAGCCAGTTATATCTATTTTCTGTCAGCGCTCTCATAGTGCTCTCATAAGAGTCTTCGAGTTCGTTCTACCTTTTTCACCGTGCTACTTTTTCCGTAAATTAGTAATTGTTCAATATATAAAATATATAAGAGTTTCTGGTCAGAGTATTAGGCATCTTAACGACTTTTGATTAAGAGAAAGAACACACAAGTAACTGTCATCTCCGTACATGATCAGATAAGACCTGCCAAGCTCCAGTAGATATTCTCTTTTATCCTTCCATTTCCGGGCTTTATATTATTTGGAACTTATTGGAGGAGGTAGCCACACGCACTTCTTGCCTCTGCATGCATGAGGAACACGTTTCTTCTTCCTTTGGAATTTCTTGACGCTGGACTGTTGATTGTTGAATTGTGGGAGAATTTCCGATACTTAAAAGCAACCTGCCGACTGCCCTGTTTCCAATGGTACGTTGAAGCTGCATAATATCAGCATGGGTGAGGGATTTCGGGTTGATTTCGGCTCGCTGGATGATAGAATAAGGATTAGAGAAGGGAGTCTGGCTTATGGAGTTGTTCACTTTTGAAAAATAGTATTCGTTTTTTTGGATTGCTGGATTTGCTGGTGCTCGGGCATGGGTACATCCCGTGGGGTTGACGGGGATAACATTAAAAATTCAATAATATTGATATGTGGCACAGCATAAAATGCTAACGGGTTGGTTATTTTTAGAAATCTATGATTATCCGCGTTCTCTATGACTCTGCCGTGACTGCTCGGGAAGTAGTGAGCCTAACTGTGAACGTGACCTGGATCTGGACGGGATTGAGGTGAAGGGTAAAAAGAAAGCTTATTTAAAACTTTCTCTTTTTTTACATTCTTTTAGTTTTTCTTCCAGGCGGATACAGGAAATGAAGACTCCGAATTGCGTTGCAATAGTTTCGATGACAGTGCGCACGCTATCCGGAATCTCGAATTCAAGGCTAGAAGCAAGGTAAAAAGCTGCAATAACATTTTTTCCGGATTTTACGGGGATTATTGCGGTAGCCCTGAGATTTTCATGCCTGAGTGCATCATCTCTTGAAGTGAGAAGCAGGTCTATATGCTGTTTATAAACCGGCTGCCCTATCATAACAAGTTTAGTATTTGGGGAATTCACACTGTAATGGGAAGCATGCTCGACAAAATTAGTGGAAAAACCACTTTGAATAGCAAGCGTCATATCTCCTGTTTCTTCATCTATGAGATAAATACCTCCTGCATTGATTTCATCTATTTGCAGGCAGGAATTCAGTAGTTTCTCAAGAGTTTCGTTCAGGGAACTGGAAGTGCTGAGTGCAATGCCAAGGTCTCTCTGGATATAGAGCAATTTTTCTTTCCTCTTCCGCTCAGTAA
>DAQQ01000135.1:0-28431 GCA_002508465.1 Methanosarcina sp. UBA7
AAAAGATGTACGTAAAACTTTTTGGAAAAAAGGTTTTTTGGTGCCAAGCATTATGTTAAAGAATTTGTTTATAGTATGAAAAGTTTTTACTAAATTTTTACAACCAGTTATCTGCAATTGATTATATAAATACCTATTATTTTGAAATCGATAGATTTTGACGTCATAATAGTTTTAAAAAGTTTTGGAGAATGGCACATGACATCGAAAATCATCAAATTTACATTAGGAAGGGTAGTATATACATTTAAAAATAATCTTAGATAGGTGAGGGTAAGGAAATGGTAAGTATTTATGAGCAATTTTCGTTAGGTTGCAAGAGCTTGGGATATTGGACGAGAAAGACACAGTGGCAGGTGAGTATATGCGCTTTAGCTCTCTTAGTCTCATGAACTTGCATGTGGACAAGCCAACGACATAATTTCGCTTGCTCATAACGGTCTCCAGAACGGTGACGTGATGGTAGACTCGGATACGCAAGTGCAAATATACCCGACTTCGAAATCCGCGGAGGCTTTGACTTTCCAGAATGACTACCTCGGGCTGTTTCAAGAGGCCTATCCAGAGCCTGGGAAGTTCTACCCGAAGCTTAAGAAAGAGCTTAACGAGTCTATCAACAATTGGCTCAAAAATATGATCGAGCAGAAATATAAGCTGGTGGAGAAGGAAGAATGAGTGTTGACTTCCAAGCACATCCCCGAACTTTCCCTACAGGCCTACTAGAAGCTTCATGTGAGCCTAGTATTCCTCGTACATTTGGTTCACAGGGATGTTGGATGGATATTGGCCCACTGCGGAGCAGAATTGAAAACTAGCTAAGTAAATTTTGTTCCGGCGGGTTTGTGTAAGTTCTAATGACATTATTAAAATATAATATCAAAATATAATAGTAAGATAAACAATAATAGTCAAATGTGTAAATAATTAGTGCTTAATTATTCTGAATGGGAAATATATGTATAATAAAACCGCTTACTACATCTGTCAATTTAATGTAGGGATAATAATTCAATCTAAAATATATGGATAGGTTCAAAATGAGTATACAAACAATAACAGAACCTTTGTTAAAGCTAGAATCTGCAACCATAGAAGTTTTTACTGGTGGAGCAAGACTTGTTAATTTCGAGCAAGCACAGGATATTGAGTTAACATATGAATATAAGCAACTAAAAGCTGACAATGCATTTTGTGATAAGTTCGGTGAAATTGTAACAGTCGAATTTAAAATAAAGGATATTGACATCGCAAAGTTAAATATTATAAAAACTAAAAAACTGTTTCTTGTTAAGCTCATACGACCTGAGAATAAAAAAATAACCATAGTAACCATATATGCCGCCAGAGTAATAGATACTCAAGAACAAAGAATTAAACTCGAAGGGTACTGCGATAAAACAAGAAAACAAGGAGACCAACTTTATAATTACAGTATCGTGGTGGAGAATTAACTGAAATATGTAATATTCTGTAACTCATCATATGACTTAATCATTTTTTATAAACAATTAAATGTGCCTATATAAAGATGAGGGAATACTTTATGGTTCGAAGGGTATTTTACAGCTTTCACTATAAACCTGATAGTTGGCGAGTATCACAAGTAAGAAACATGGGCGTGGTTGAAGGCAATCGTCCAGCTACAGATAACGAGTGGGAGACCGTTAAGAATGGTAAAGATCCCGCAATTGAGAAATGGATAGACGAACAGATGACTGGAAAATCTGGTGTGGCTGTACTTATTGGCTCAAAAACTGCAAATCGCAAGTGGATAAACTACGAAATTGACAAAGCCTGGAATGAGGGTAGAGGTGTATTTGGAATCTACGTTCATAATCTTAAAGATTCAAATGGGAACCAATGTATACAGGGAGGAAACCCCTTCTATTATGTTAAACCCGATGGAGCAACACGTTTGTCCTCGATAGTCAAAGTATACGATCCACCTTATAAGACAAGCGAAAATGCATATGACTATATTAAACAACACTTTGCAGAATGGATGGAAGAATCAATAAGCATTAGAAGCAAGTACTGAGATACGAAAAGCCTGATCAAAACTGTTGAGTCCAGTAAACGACATGTGTACTAAAATTAAAGTTGAAAATTAATCAACAATGCTAATTTTAAAAACTATTTTTTATTTATTTTATTTTTGTGCCTAATTAAATAATACTAAAATATTTAAAAATTTTATGTTTGAAATGTTAATAGATAGATAAATTACAAGCACGGTCAATATAACGAATATCGATCCATAAAAACAAAGTAGAGTCTTTGAAAACATTATTCGGAATTCCGAACTAACTTCAGACGAAAATCTGTAAGCATTCATGTCAAGAAGACATTCTTTTGTTTCGAGTCTATATTTAATGACCCAATTATATAATTTTCTATACAGTCTCTCTTGTCGTAAAAAATAGGAATCCAAGTACCAAAAAGATATCAATGGGATATATGCGACCAAAATCTTTCTATTATCATCTTTAAGCAATAAAGTTGCAATCACAAGAGTTATTGTCCATCCTTTTATCAGAAATGAGTTAGAGGCCATCCTTTTTATGATGTTTTGGATTAAATCGACCTCTTTCAACATATACTCCTTGAGGTCAGTGTTCTCTTCAATTATCATATCCTCTTTCATCAAGTAAGTATTGAATCGTAACAATTTATATAACTATTTAATTGATCCAGCTTGTGGTCAGCTACAAATATCCCAACAACTGGCCTATAACTTCGGCATTTATTTATATAATTATATCTATGTTTTTTGTGATATGTCAGAGAGTACCTTGTGCATTATAGAGATGAATAACTTTTAATTTCTCTCATATACTCCTCGAAAGGGCATAAAACTATGGAGTTATTGACATATGGAAATAATCGTTAACGGTAGTCCCTATGAACTTATAATGTTCGTCGGGTTGGCTTACTATGCTGCAAGGCATGTATATAATGCTTTAAAGCAAAAGTAAGCACTACATGTGTCTCTGGCATATCGCTGCTACAAATATCCCAAAAATCGGCTCGAAAATTAACTATATTCACGCTTCAAAGTACTTTTCGATTGATTCTAAATTCTTGAATTTGACACTTGCTAATATATTACTTTTGTTTGGAATTATATCGAATGGAATCACATCACAGTCTCGACGTATTTTTTTCAGTATAAAATCAAATTTTCTGATTTCGTTATCATTAAAAATATCGAACCGCACTTCCCAATAGGCTATTAAATTAGCAATACCTAACGATAGAATTCCGATTAAAGTATCATCTAACATACCTTGGTCAACTGTGAATGATGAATTTGAACTGTTTACACAAGCATGAGCTCTTTTTGATATAAGACCATAAAATTCCGTTATATCACTTAGTTTCTTTGTATTTTCTTCATATAATATCTTTTTTACTTTACTTGGGCTAAAATAACTATATTTATGCTTAATTTTTTTAGTGTCAGCTTCACTTAATGGTGTTTGATCTTTCAATTCCATTTTTAAAAAGAGATCTGATTCTATACCCGTTAATCGCATTAAGTATATTTGATCTACCACTTCAAAGACAGATCTCAAAACTACATAAGCCGGATTAATGAATCCATATCTACATAATTCATAAGCAGAAATTAAATAAATACAATTTTTCTCGTACATCCTTGAAATCCAAGTATCCTTTTCATTCACGGTTATGCCAGTAGAAATATATTTGGCGTTATATATTTTGTTAGTGGCCTGATACAGATTTAATGAGTATTCAATAATATCTTCACAAATTTCCATTTTATGTTGAATTAAACCATTCTCTAATTCCCTAGTTCTTACTTCTTTTAATTTAGACTCTACTTCACTATAATTACAGTTACTTAAATTTAGTTCATCGATTCCCACATTAATCAAGACCCTTATCGATAAGTTATTTTTCTCTTATTTTTAGAATTTCATTATTTAATACATTAGATAATGCCAGTAAATGTAATAATTTTTGGTTTATAATAAACATTTCTATTTAATTTTGTCAAAATATGGAATATTTTGAAGTTGATAACCTTACTTTCGGATCTTTCGAGCTACTATATTTTCAGACCAGTTATCTATCCCTTTCAGCCACGTAGATACACTTTATAGCTCGTAACTAACGCATTTTAATCGCATGGGTCTAGGTTTGAGTATTTAGACCCTTGGCTCCAGGGATATTACAGGCAAAGTTGTAACGATATTGATGCACCTGCTCAAAATATCCCACAAACTGGTCTGTGAAGCTTAAGCAGCTTGAAAATAATCGTCGAGATTTGTTTTCATTTCTTCAATGTCCTTTAAAAGAGCGTCGAATCGATTTAGAACACTATCTGGGTATTTTCTACTCCAGAAATCATGGCTTTGATAATGAGATTGATCTATTATTGGTCGCATTCTGGCTGCGAACTTTACTAGTTTATCAGGCACTTCATCGGGCAATATGCCAACAGCACCAATTTCATTAGCAACGAAGATGAACTGATCTACATGATATTCAATTTTCTTATCGATGGCTATAAACATCCTACATTGAGCATCCGTATTTGCATAGATTTGATCAGCTGTCGAATAAGATTTATATTCGTTAATAAAACCCAATAGAACTTTGTTTACTAAAATTTGAGCTGTCAGTACACGATCTTCTTTAGCAAGTTGTTTGTCTCGCATTCTTAAAATTTCATTATACAATATATCAGACAAAGCCATAGAAAATGCTATGCTTCGATATAGGTTAAACATTTCTATTTTATTTCGATGGTACATTAGGATATTTGACATGCTTGAAAAACAGTCGAAGCTTGATACGATTGGGTTGTGCCTAATATCCCAAGACCAGCCTTAAAATTTCGATAACTATTTATAAAATATAATCTATATTTTTTGTGATATGTTAGAGAGTTCTGTGTACAGACTCATCATTTCGTTTTTTTAAACTACACTAAATATTAAAGGTATTAATATATTATCAATGTTCTAAAGAAGATAGGTACCGTGGCAGGAAAAGAAACTAAATGTAAACACACTTACAAAGTATCCTCTGGTAAGAGCTGTATTGAAAATGGAAATAAAGAGATAGTTTTCTATAATGAAGGATGGCTTCTTCGCGATGCACAGAGAAAATACCTTTATAGCATCGATGAAAAGTTTCTTACTCTCAGAACAAAATTTTATATTAAACGAATGGATGGAAGCTTAGCTGCAACAATAAAACGAGCGGGTTTACTCAGTCTTAGTTTTTATGATTGGAAAATTAAAATACCTGATGAACCAGATATGGTAGCAAGTAAAGGATTTATGGGATCAACTCTTTCGATAAAATTAGAAGGAACTCAAATTGCAAAAGTCAGGAATATAAATGTCAGCTGGGAAAGCTATACAGTGGACATCGAGCCAAGACAGAACGATGCACTTATATTGATAATTATATCAGCGATCGCTACAGCGTACTATTGGGAATACATAGATCTAATGATGTGACCCCTAGTGGAATAAATATTGACAATAAGTACCTGTAAGACTGACTACTGTACGCTACGTAGAGCCGTTGTAGCGGGTTTTGAGGATATGCTTGAACAAATGTGCCAATAAAGCTAATATTCTTGAGCCAAATGATTACCGAAGGAACAATGTTGTCACATCGAAGATATGTAAAATATCCCAACAACTGGGCCGGGCAGAATCAAGCAGTGCCACAATATTCGTTTATATTTTTGGACATATCAAGGATGTCAGCTAATAGAAGATCAAGCTGATTTGGAAGACTATCTGGGTATTCCCTACCCCAAGCATCGTGACTAACAATGTTAGACTGCTCTATTATTGGTCGCATTCTAGCTGCGAACTTTACTAGTTTATCAGGTACTTCATCGGGCAATATGCCAACAGAACCAATTTCATTAGCAACGAAGATGAACTGATCTACATAATGTTCAAGTTTCTTACCTTTGTCTATAAACATCATATACTGAGCATCTTCATTTGCATATATTTGATCAGCTGTCGAATAAGATTCCCAGTCGTTAATAAATCCTAAGAGAACCCTGTTCACTAAAATTTGAGCTGTCAGTATACGATCTTCTTTAACAAGATGTTTGTCTCGCATTCTTAAGATTTCATTATATAATATATCAGATAGCGCCATCGAAAACGCTATGCTTCGATATGTATTAAACGTTTATATTTTATTTCAATGATGTTTCAAGATATTTATTACGTTTGAAACTCGGTCGAAGTCTGCATACGACTAGGTTGCGTCAAATATCCCGAAACAAACCAAATTTGCTACTTCGTCGTCGACTTAATTAATTTAGAAACAAATAAATGTAAGATAGTGACTCTATTTTTGCGGTTACTATGGAAGAAATTGAGTTGAAAGTTGAAAGGGCATATCCTGTCGACCTTGGAAGAGGAATTATCCGACTTGACCCTACAACCTTACTGAAGCTTCAGCTCTCGCCAGGCGACATCGTGGAAATAAGGGGTAGGAAAAAAACTGCAGCAATAGTGTGGAAAGCTGACAGGCATGACTGGGACCAGAGATTCGTGAGAATTGATAACTTCATCCGGCAAAATGCAGGCGTTTCCATAGGGGAGAAGGTAACCATCAAAAAGGTTGAAGCCCCGGAAGCAAAAAAGCTTATTCTGGCGCTTCCTGAAAGCTTGATGCAGGGAGGGCCTGAACTTCTGTTAGGAGAACATGCAAACGAAATTATAAAACAGCGTATCCTCAAAAAGCCTGTTTTCATGGGTGACATCATTCCTCTAATAAATTCGATGTCTCACCCGATAACAGAACTTACTACGAGCGAAGTAGTTCCTCTGATCGCTGTAGAAACTGATCCTAAAAACACTATAGTACAAGTTTATGAAGAAACTAATGTAGAATTAAGAGATAAAGCAACTCAAACTCCAGACATAGGTAATGAAACGTTACCTCAGGACAAGATAGCGATTAATATTAATTATGCTACCATGTCATCACTTCTTAGACAACTTACTGAGTCATTCAAGGATAATAAAAAGGATGATGAAGTAGATATCATAGCTGTATCAGAAGCTATTGTTAAAACTAAAGATCATTCTGATAAGATAACCAGAAATATCAAGGAGTTCAACACGAAATACAACGTTGAAGATAATACAACCTTATCTGTTTTGGAAAACGTAATAGCTAAGTCAGATAAAGTTATTTATGAATATATATACACTTTGAAACTTAAAGATGCCTTTAATTACATTAATGAGTTAGACTCTAAACTCGAAATATATTATAGGGTAGCCTTGTCTGAAATTGCACATCGCAAGATAAAGGAAATTGAGTTTCAAGTAATGAATCCCTTTCTTTTTAGCAAATTGCGTAAAAATTACAGAACATTAGTTAATGAGCTTGAAGAGCTCGATATTGCTGGCATACAAGGCACTAAAGATATCACAGACTTTATATCAACATCGGAAAAAATCATGAAAAAAATAGAAGAAATCGAAGATGATTTGGAAGATGAAAACAAAGAAGGATTACACGGGATGATTTATAAAATTCTTTGGTTTGGATTACCAATATTACTTAGCCTTTATAGCCTTGTTGCTATAAGTTATTTAGTCATAAATCCCTACTTGCCGCTTACTCTATACATATCTATTTTTGGAGTAGTATGTTTATCGTCAAAATTTGGCGTTGGTTTAAACATATTAAATCAAGCGCACAAGGCAAAAATGATTGGCTTTAAAAACTTTACTATTGATATATTATTGATTTCCGTAACACTAACAATTGTAGCTATTATACTACACACAAAACCTACAAATTCAAGTATTCATTCTTTAATTTTTGGACGACTCCCATTAAATAATGATGTTGTATTTCTTCTTACTACTGGAGTTTTATTAGTACTTTTTTCGCTGTTTATTTTTTGTATTAAATTGAAAGGTTTGATAACAGAATCAAAATTTAGATTAATAAGCGAAGAGATTTGTACTTTGATCAATAAATATGAGCTTGATACTACAACATGACTTTAATTCAGGCAGCGCAGTAATTGGTTAAAATGTGGAATTTATGACTGTCGAAGATGAAACTGCGTCTAAAAGTTAGTGGAAGAAAACATAAATGGATATTATCTATCTCGAAATCTTCTGTTACACTGAGGAAGTCGGAGATATTTTTAGCAAACTAGTTTGTACATATTATTCAAAAAAAGACTAAGAATTTTAAAAGAAATTAAGTCTTCAAGAAAGTTAATAAAGCTGCACTGACTCGAGAATATGCCAGAAGCGGCTTAATATTACTATCCTAAACACAAGCGATCGCGAAGTGCTTAGTAAAGTACTGCTGTACAATATACAAAGCCGTAGCAAGTTTTGAGAGTGTTTATAGTATAAGCATCTAAGCTACTTAACGCTATAACAATAGTGAAACAACAATAATCGCTATACTCTTCTTGAAATAGTTTATTACTACTAAATACATTATAACTAATACGCGATCTGTAGAATAAAATTTACTATTTAATATTTAAATTATTTTCATAAACTTTATTATCTATTATCAACATTCATACTTTATGCTAAAAGCAATTATTTTTGACGTTGACGGCGTTCTTATAGATTCAATGCGCTTCCATGTGGATTCATGGGATCTAGTTTTCAAGGAAGTTGAGATTAATATCACTAGCGAAGATATTTACTTAATAGAAGGTAATAATGATAAGGGAATAATAAGAACTATTTTTCAAAAAGCTGGAAAAGAACTCAAACCTGGGCAAATTGAGTACTTATCCAAGAAGAAAAATGAAGTATTCAAATTTGATCAAGTAGAACCTTTTAAAGGAACTCTAGATTGTCTTAAGGATTTAAAATCACATTTCAAACTCGCGGCAGTCTCTGGGTCAAGTCGTTCTATTGTTGAAAAAGCTATAAATAAATTTTTTCCAGGTTGTTTTGATGTAATTATTACTGGAGATGAAGTAGAGCATGGAAAACCAGACCCTGAACCTTATAATAAAGCACTTGATAAACTCAATCTTACTAAGAACGAATGTATTGTGGTTGAGAATGCACCTATAGGTATTGAGTCTGCCAATAGTGCTGGGATCTATTGTGTTGCAGTCGCAAGCACACTTAAACCGGAATATTTGCAACATGCTAACCTTATTTTAAAAGATCATGATTTACTTTTTGATTATCTTCATAGTCTTATTTATAAATATTAAATTAAGAGACTTTTTAGGAATGGTTGATATATAACTTCAAGTTTTCAGAAACTTCTTAATATCTCCTGGAATCGTCAAAATTTGACATTGATTCCGATGACGGTTGACCCCCGTCTTTCAAAAGACCACTATATTTCAAAAAACCATAAAGTAATAAAAAGTTTTTGGTTGATCGCTAATATAAACAGTTCAATGTGTGAATACAAGATAAATAAACTTGTGGTGATGAATTGGATTCTATTAGTTTGTTGGGTACAACATTAACACTATTTGGGTTATTAATTTCAGTTAATATCGCTAGGCGTCAAACTGCACAGATGAACGACTTAACAGAAATTGAAACTAAGACACAAAATACAACAGAAGTATTAACCGACGTTGGGACTCAAACGCAAGAACTTGTTATTGCAACAAAAGATATTGCTAGTGCTCTCCAAACAAACGCGAGAACTCAAGAAAATATAAAAAATTTTTTCCCTCAGAATTACAAAAAGGATGAGAAATATAAACTTTTTTTCCCTGGAGATTCTAACCAAAAAACACTTCCCTTAATCAACGCTGGTGATTCTTATGGAATGTACGTTATAAGCGGTCTTCTTGGAGCAGATTTGCGTTTGAGGCCGATTGCAAGACATGCCACTTCTATAAAACGAGATGAGTTGAATTGTAATGCAATTTTACTATGTGATGTGAATATCGCTCTGCGAGAACTTTTCGATTTTAATACACTAACTGATCTTAATGAAAGAAAACCAAACCAGAATAATTTACCATGTTGGTTTGCAACATATGATAGTAAACTAAAATACCCTGATTCAAAATATGGAGATAGCTTCATTATTAATATATATGATACCAAAACAAAGCTCAAGAGAATATTGTTCTCACAATCTGAAGAAAGTTGTATAGAAGCAAAAAAATTAGCTGTTGATGAGCCATTTCAAGCTAAATCAATTCAAGAAGATTATGGTATTATTGCAAGGTTAACTACTACAGAAAACCATAAATATATTATAATTGCAGG
This sequence comes from Methanosarcina sp. UBA7, assembly GCA_002508465.1. Lineage (GTDB taxonomy): Archaea > Halobacteriota > Methanosarcinia > Methanosarcinales > Methanosarcinaceae > Methanosarcina. Next base: position 10,251 of record DAQQ01000135.1, read on the forward strand.
AGTACATGGATATGGCACAATAATTGTTGCGAGTTTCTTGGATGACTTAATAAGAGGAAGAAAGAGTTTCGATATTGAAAAATATCAGAACATTTTCTTTAGCGATAATGATTTCATTTCTGTTATTCATGGTGATTTTGACCCTACAAATTTCTTAGTAACAAGACATGGAATACCTGATGGTTACATATGGGTTAAGGATGGCGAATGGAATCTTGCTCAATAATTTATGGAGCTCATCCCAAAACCAATTTAATTCCCAAATCCATACTATTTTCATGTTAGAAATTAGAGNNAAAAAATGTTTATCAAAAAACGTCTTAGGAAAAAGGTCCATCAAAAATAGATGGTAAAATCTTTTTGAATAATTATGAATAATAAGACTTCTACAAACATGAGTGATAATACTCTTGCTGACAGTTATGAATAACAGGACCTGATAAGGATGAAAATACTCGCTATTACTGACCCCCATGGGGATTATTCGAAGATAAAGGAAATGCTTGAAAAGGCAGGGGATTTTGACCTTGTAGTCATTGTCGGGGACATTACCAATTTCGGGCCCGATGAAAAGGTTGAAGAATTGATGGAAATATTTGACAGACCTGTATTTGCGATCCCTGGTAATTGCGATCAGAGGAGTATTTTAAAAGCCCTTGACGCTTCTAAGGCTACTAACCTGCACGGAAAAACCGAACAGATTGGAAATATCAGGTTTATAGGTCTAGGCGGCTCAAATCCTACTCCTTTTAATACTCCCTTTGAGCTGTCCGAAGAAGAGATTGAAAAAGTCCTCGAAGGAATGGTCTGCTCTGCCGAAAATGACAAAGATTGCGGCACCATAGTGCTTTTGACGCATGCCCCGCCTTACGGTGCAAGAGATGAACTTCCTTTCGGGCATGTAGGCAGTAAGGCTATCCAGAAATTCCTTGACAGGGTTGACCTGATCGTCTGCGGGCACATCCATGAGGCAAAGGGCCTTGAGAAGGTCGGAAAGACTTTAGTGGTAAATCCAGGTGAAGCTTGTAAAGGGTCCTGCACCCTGATAACTCTAGGAGAAAAGAAAGACAATAAATCTATTGAGGTTGAATTTATAGAAGTGTAAAACAGCAAATTAATAACAGCCAAACCTCAACTTATAATCAGCTTCAATCAGGCTTGGGATTTTCCCAGGTATCTGAAGGTATAGAATATTTAAATAAAATTAAAAAGGCTCTAAATACACTCTGAGTCTTTTTCTTTTTTCAGGGGCTAAATTCATTACCTGGAAAATTCGTACTATCTAATTATATTTTATACGCTCACTTTACTCACTTTCTCTATTTCACCTTAAAGAAAAACTCATTCTACTATTCACAATTGTGCGTAAGTCCTATGAATAAAAGGAGAAACAAGGAGAAAAATGACAGATATCGAAGCAAATGGGCAGACAGATAATTAAATAAGTTTAGTATAAATATTGAGTAGAGATGATAGAGACATTAAACAAGGGTTTCTTGGAACTTGACTCTTACTTCATAGACCTAAAAATCATAGAGGTTAAGCTACGGATATCGTTAAAGACTTCGGCTTCGATCCGGTTTTTCTGGATTTCATGACAAAACTTGCCATGGCCTTTCTGATAGGGATAATGGTAGGTATAGAAAGGGAGCATAGAGGCATTGAGCATGAAATTTTTGCCGGGGTGAGAACCTACAGCATAACCTGTGTAACAGGTATGTTAACTGCTTTTGTAAGCGAGGCAACAGGACCGGTTTTTACTTACGTAGCTGCGCTCTTTTTCGGAGCAATCTGTTGCATAATCACCTATGCCAAGATATTTCTGTTTAACCGGATAGGAGTTACCAGCCCTATTAGTCTCTTCTTCATTTTTGTTATGGGAGTACTGGTTGGCTATGACTACGGCATATTTGCTATTATCTCTTCAATAGTTGTAGCTTTTCTTCTGATACAAAAAAAGCCTCTTCACCAGTTTGCAGGAAACCTGACAAAAGAAGAACTCTACAATGCCATACAGTTTATGGCCGTGGCTTTCATACTTTATCCGGTGATGCCTGATAGAGAATTTTATGGGGTTCTAAATTTCAGGTCTGCCATCCTTATTGTAATTCTTGTTTCGCTTATCAGTTTTTTAAGTTATGTGCTCCTGAGGAAGTTCGGCACAAAGCGCGGGATCTGCTATTCCGGCTTTGTAGGAGGCTTTGTGAACAGTGAAGCTACAACAGCCGCACTTGCAGGTCTCTCGAAGCGAGCAGAAGAAATGGCCGACCCTGTTCTTACCGGAATTCTTCTCTGTAATATTTCCATGCTCATCCGAAACCTTGTGTTAGCCCTGATTGTTGACCCAACCGGTCAGACAACTCTGCGTATGCTTCCTCCCCAGGCAGTGCTCATTCTTGCTTCTGTAGCAACAGCTCTCAGGTATGATAAGAAATTCTGCCCTATAAGTGGAGGAGAACTTAAAATTGAATCTCCTTTTTCGCTTGGACAAGCGTTTAAATTCGGTTTTGCATTTACCGTAATTCTTATAGTAGGAAGTTTTGCCTATAAAGTTGCAGGGACTGCCGGAATTTACGTCACTGCCCTCGGTGCTCTTGTTAGCAGTTCGGGAGTGATTGTTTCGGTAACCTTACTTGCAGTAAGTGGAAATATTTCCTATGCAACTGCAGCGAATACTGCGGTGCTTGCAAGTCTGATCAGCACGATTAACAAGATCCTGCTTTCGAAAATATCCGGTTCTCCCAGTCTTTACGCTCTTACAAAGAAGACTTTCGGGATAATTACAGTTTTCGGAATCCTTGCTTTACTTTTGTGGAACTTCGTGTGGAACGGAGTCTGATACGAATTCTTGCTTATGTCACGAGACATGTTATTGTCTCAGAGATTTAGTAATAACAATCATAAGTTTAGTAATAGCAGTCGATAAGGACTCGGTTCATACCATTCCATACGTTAACTGAGAAACGGAAAAATTGTCGAAAAATATTGAAGTTAGACAAACCAATTATTTGGAATAGTTCTATAATATTGATATATTTTCCTCATATATTTTGATTTTTGTTCATTAACCATAAATTTATATGCCTATTCTGATATTTTTGCAACATAAAGTTTAAAAATGTATTAAAAAGTAAAAGAAGTATTAAACGTGTATTGAAAAATAAAAGAAGTGATAGAAAAGTGAAAAATATATGAAAATATATTAAAATATGGGAAACTAAAAATATTTTGTGAGTAAGAAATACATTTATAAGTGCGGACTACCTTAAAAAGAATAACAAGATTCGAAATTCCCTTAAAGATAAAACTGTAATAAGAAGTACTGAACTCTCAAAAGGTCAATAAAGATAAATTAAGATTAAGTAAAAACCAATAAAGGTTAATGTAGGTCAATAAAATATAAATGGTTAAGCTTCAAATTGAATACTTGCTTAACTTAGATAAAATTTTTATTTAATCTGATGATTTCCTAAATTTCACAATCGTAAGATGTGAGGAATAAGATGAAAACAAAAATAATTGTGCTGCTTCTTATATTTGGCGCCGTTTTATTTTCAGGATGCACAGGGAATGAACAGCCCTCAACAGAGAAAAATGCAACCCCTGAAGAAACCGTGACTCCTGTGGAAAATACAACTGTAGTAGGAACACCGGAAGAAAATGTAACCTCGGAAGAAAATGTAACCTCGGAAGAAAATGTAACTCCGGAAGTAAATGTAACCTCAAAAGAAAATGTAACTCCTGGAGAGAACGGAAGACTCAATATCTCAACTTCCGAAATTAAGCAAACCCCCTATCTATTAAGACTGATCAACAACAGAGTAAGTTCCTCAAGTCTTGAAATAAAAAAGGGAGAATCAGTCTCCTGGATAAATATGGAAAATAACCCAAAAAGGGTTCTTATCCTGGTGAGTGAAGAAAAGCTCTTCGAGAACACAAATCTTGCGTACAGACATGCTTTTACATATACCTTCAACGAGACCGGAGACTATCACTTCAGTATTGTCGGCCAGCCCAGGATGAATGTCACTGTTGGTGTAGCTGAACCTTGATAAATAGCTTCTGAAGGTTAAAGAGTAAAAAGTTCAGGGAAATCGGGTTTGATGAATACTCTAACTGTTTGCAGGAAAGACCAATACATTTTTTGCCGACAAAATTTCCTGGCAATCTATTTTTTAAATATTTAAACCAGGATTTCTCTGGACAGTACAGCTTAACTTGCTTCTCCTTAAGTACGTATAGTCTTTTCTAAGGCCTTTAGAGATATTTTCCTAAACAGCATGCGAAGTGACACTAAAATTAGTCCCTTACTGTATGCTCCGGATCAATGCTTATCATCCNNCTTCGCTTCAAAAATAACTCTAGCTTATTGACACTGTTCTAAGAAAACATTATTATTTATAAAAGGCTTATATTAAAATGGGAATACAAAAGGTAGAGTAACAACAAGGGGGAGGGGATTGGAAACAAAAAAAATACTTTTAATCCTGATAGCCCTGTCAATAATAATTTCAGGCTGCATGAAATCGGAAGACGAGGGGGAGAATGGGAAAGAAGAACGGGAGGCAGGCGGCAGTTCTGGAGGCTCGCAAAGGCAAAGAGAAGTGAGAACACCCGAGGGAATGCAGGAAGAAATGTGGACATCGGAAAAAACGGAAACTGAAGAGGAAATGTGGACACCGAAAGAAACAGAAGCAATGGAAGAAACGATAGCAAAAGAAGAGCTTGAAACATCTGTAGAAACGGGAACACAGGTAGAACTGGACACTCCGGAAGAAACGGAAACTTCTAAAGTACCGGATGAGTCTGAGATGGAGCAAACAGAAGTCCGGACCGGAGAACGGAAAAGAACCGGAGACGTTCAGCCTGGCGGAACGCCACCGACGTCACAATTTGTAAGGCTTAAGAATTATCTTATGATCCCTTCAAGCCTGGAAATCAATACCGGAGATACGGTTATTTGGAAGAACTACCAGGAGTCAAGTGTGCTTACTCTGACCAGCAGGGAACACCTTTTCGAGGATAGAAGGCTTGCATATGGAAGTACCCTGGAGTATACGTTCAATGAGCCCGGGAGCTACAGTTTCAGTGTAAAAGGATATCCTAAAATGCAAGCAACCATTACTGTAAAATAAGATCCCAAAGTATAGCAGTCTCAAATGACATCTAAAACTATAGTCGAAGGCACAACAAAGGTTTCAGTTCCGGTGCCGCCTCCGGATGCAACCTTCCCTCCCTCGGCAGCTCCGGTTTTTTACAATCCGGAGATGGAGCTTAACCGCGATATTAATGTCGCAGCTACGGCTGTATTTGTGGAAAGGCTTCTTTCGAGAAAAGAACTTCTCAGAGAAGAGGTCCGTTATGTGGACGCTTTTTCAGCGTCAGGGATAAGAGGGCTTCGGATCGCAGGCGAAGTAGGTATCCACGCTACAATGAATGATTGGAGTCCTGAAGCGTTTGAACTTATAAAGGAAAATATTAAGATTAACGGGCTTGAAGAACAAACCCAGGCTACCCGCAAGAGTGCAAATGTGCTGCTACACGAACAAAAATTTCATATCGTGGACATTGATCCTTTTGGCACTCCTGCACCCTTCCTGGACGCAGCATCGGCTTCGGTTAGAAGTATGCTTTCGGTCACAGCAACGGATACGGCTCCCTTATGTGGGGCCCACCTGAAAGCCGGAATACGAAAATACGCAGCCGTACCTCTTAACACGGAATATCACAGCGAAATGGGGCTTAGAATTCTCCTGGGAGCCTGTGCCAGAGAGCTTGCAAAGCATGAAAAAGGAATGCTGCCCCTGCTTTCCCATGTAACGCGTCATTATGTTCGCACATACCTCGAGGTTCTCCCTGGAACAAAACAGACTGACCGAACTCTAAAATCAATTGGCTTCAGCATTCATTGTCCAAAATGCGGGTTTCGAGGGCCTGTATATGGGCTTGCAGTACATATCGAAAAAAAATGCCCTGTTTGCGGGGCTCTCACACAAATTGCAGGCCCTCTGTGGCTTGGGCCATTCAGGGAACAGGCGTTCTGTGACAAGGTTATTTCCGAACTTGAAGTACATCCTCTAAACACAAAGGATAAAGCAAAAAAGTTAATTACTTTATGCAGGGATGAACTCGATATCCCGATGTTCTATGACCAGCACGTGATCTGTAAAGAACTTGGGGCTTCTGCAACCGGAATAGAAATCCTGATTGAAACCCTTAAAGCCCAGGGATTTGAAGCATCAAGGACTCATTTCAGCGGCACTTCATTCCGAACTGATGCACCTATTACAGAAATAAAGGAAATAATCAGAGCGCTTTCAGAGTGAGTTCTTCAGATACAAATGCAGATGTAAAAGTAAAAGTAAGAACTGTCCCGGCTGTACAAACCACTGAAAAGTTCCCAGTTTATATAAACCACCGAAAAGTCCGTATTATATAAACCATTGAAGAATACTTAAAGTGCTTTGACTCAGATCAGAAGTAACCCGCTAGAGAAATTCCAATGTGATATCATGTCCGATGAAAATCCAGAAAAGTTATTTTTGCAGGAAAAACCCACTCGTGCGCTACTGTTTATAGGTTCTATGGGGAAGACATATGCGTCTGTTATTTCTAAAGAGATAGATTCCACCTTTGCCCATACAACAAGGATCCTAGCGAAAATGGAACAGTGCGGACTTATAAGATTCACATTCGAGGGGCGGATAAAGTTTGTCGAACTTACCGAGTACGGAAGAGAAGTTGAAGCCGCCCTTAAAGGGTTCAGGGACTTAATTGAAGAGGAGCCTTTGAAAGATAAGAAAGAGGAGTCCCGAGACATAAGTCCTGAAATGGAAGAAGCTGCAGAAAAGGAAGGCGAGAAAGAACCTGAACAGGCAGAAGAGCTTGACCCTCTTAATGCTGAAATTTTTGAGAAGATTAAAAAACTCAGGAACAAAATCGAAAGTATTCATAGGGATGCAATAGAGTATGGAGATAGTAAGGATACAATTTCCCGTAAACTTGGTCCTTACAGTCGGGACATTAAAAAACTCCAGAACCAGATTGAAAGAGCAGAAAGTTCCATTAGTGAGACTGTAATCTCAGCTCTGGAAGAAAGTGAAGAACTTCTGGAAGCTTACCTCAGGAGCTGAGGAGAATTCAGTTCCCTGTAAAAACAAAGCAGAAGAGAGAATTGGTAGGAAAAAATATGATAAAAGTTGTAACCCTCCAGCATATTTACGGAAAGAACCGGGAAAGGATGGCTGGACTTTTGAAAACTCTTGTTGAGAATGAATTGAAAGACCTTGAAGTAAACGTTGAGATTTCTATTACTCCTGAAAACTGGGCTGAGTTCACCCTTGAAGGCGAGGATGAGGAAGTATCTGCGAATTTGCTGACTGCCAGATATGGGACACCTGCGAAAAAAGCTGAACCCGAAAATGTATACATTGGTTTTCTCCAGGCTTTTTTAGAGGATGCTTTTCTGGTCAATATTGGAGTGCCTGTAAGAATTGAAAACGAGGAACTGAAAGCTCTGGGCAGCGGAAAGCCAAAACAGCTTGCCTCCAGATTCGGCCTTATCCCTCATTTACCGGTTGAAATAGAGGTTATTGAGGCGAATAAGAATGTAAAAGCTCGCTTTACTAAAAAGCAGTTAGATATCTGGTGGAGCTGGAAAAAGGCAGCTACTGATAGAGTAACTGTTAATGGGGCAACCCGCTCGGAAATAAAAAGCGCAATTAAAAAAACAGGTCACGGAAGAGATATTTATGAAATCGAGCGTCTGGGACTGCTGGAACATGCAATTGTCTGCCGGGAAAATACTGACGGCCCCGGTATAGTTGCAGCAATAGGGCCTCGCCTGAAATCTGAAATGGGAGCCATAATCGGAGATGCTAACTGACAACTGATACCTGACAAGAAAACAGATAGAAGTCTGAAAAAAGAGCTGATCCGGAAAAATTTTAATAATCCAGTTAGTATTGAGAATAGAATGCCGATTAAAATCTGGAGTAATTAATAATAATTAAAATGCGGCACTGCCAGTGCGAAAAATAAGTTTAGATTGTTATCTTAAAAAGGCAGTGTTCATGCCCTGACCCGTAACACTCGATCTCGGTAACTCTGTACTCTTTCTCGAACTTTCCTCTAAGAATTCCTTCAATAATGCCTTCTCTTAAGGTGCAGAAAGGTTTTCCTATTACCGGTATTGATCTGGCTTTGAAATCGTCTTCAATCTGAAGAGCAGGGACATTTATAAGTGTGGTAACCCGGCATTTTCCCTGGAATTCAAGAAAATTCCCGATTTCTCTCAGGAGTTCCTCAAAGGTTTCGGATTCGAAAATGGGAGAAATAGATCTTCCAAGATCACTTCCTATCGTTTTTATAATCGGGGCATTGTCAATTCCGTATGCCTCAAAGCCAAAGTAAAGAGCATGGAGCAGGATTTCTGCAAAGCAGAACCTGTCATTTCCATATTCAGGGGCTTTTTCCAGTAAACTCCTGTAACGTTCTATGAAAGGTTCCTGAGAGCAACCCATGTAGCGGGAAGTAAGGGAATAAACCTTTCGGCGACGGTCTTCTGGGTCAATGTTTTCTTCCACAAGCTCACATGACCTTAGATTATTGAGGTGTACGGAAATAGTTGATTTCGCTTTTGCTGTAAACTTTACGATTTCATCAAACGACCTGGGTTCTTCCCTGAGCAAATTAAGAATCTGAAGTTTAACAGGACTGCCTATTGCTACCAGCCCGTTATCATTATAAAAAAATTCGGTTTTGTCCTCAGGTTTTGCCATAATATCTTTAGATAAGTTGCACTTAGAATATATAAATCGTTCGCATGCCCACGAATAACCATTTATTATATATATTTATAAACTTATAAAGCACTTTATTTTGTAGAAACAAATCCTAAAAAAGAAATATCTCATTTGGGGAAAGGAAAACTTGATTTGGGGAGAAATATACCTTATTCAAGAAAGAGAAATATTTGATTAGGGAGAATAATTTATAGATAGGAACATAGATAAGCTAATTATATTACTCTAATGAAAACAAATAGACAGCAAGGATACCAGAACATACCGGATGAGATGCCGGAAAAGATTTGTCAGGAATAATAAAAACACTGAAGCTTCAGACCTATTCGGCTTGAGGTCTTTAAAAAATCAAAGGGGAAAGTACATGGGATTATTCAAAAGGATGGAAACAGTATTTAAATCGAAGATGAACACAGTTCTCAACAGGATGGAAGATCCGCGGGAAACACTTGACTATTCCTATGAGAGGCAGCTCGAACTGCTTCAGAATGTGAAGAGAGGAGTTGCGGAAGTTACGAGCTCAAAAAAGCGCCTCGAACTTCAGCGTGTAAAACTGGTTCAAAACATTGATAAGCTTGAAAAGCAGGCAAAAGATGCAATTGCCGCTGGCAGGGAGGATCTTGCAAGGCTGGCCCTTGAGAGAAAAGCAGCCCTTGCGCAGCAGGTCGAAGGAATAGACAGGGAAATTGCAGAGCTTGAAAAGCAGCAAGAAAAATTAATAGCTTCGGAAAAACGCCTTTCAACGAAAGTGGAGATTTTCAGAACCCGGAAAGAGTCAATTAAAGCCCAGTACTCAGCTGCCGAGGCCCAGGTGAAAGTAAACGAATCTGTTACTGGCATCAGTGAGGAAATGGCAGATGTAGGCCTTGCGCTCGAAAGGGCCGAAAATAAAACCGAAGAGATGAAAGCGCGGGCTGAGGCAATTGATGAGCTTATGGAGGCTGGCACACTCGAAGATCTAACAGGCGGCAAGGACAAAATAGATCGGGAACTTGCAAAAATCAGTGCCCAGAGCAATGTAGAATCCGAACTCTCCAGACTTAAAGCCGAAGCCGGAAAAGGGCCTGAAAAAGCAAAAACCGAAGACGAAGGCGCGGAAGAACGAAAGGAGGTCTGAAGATTGATAATCAGGATTATGGGTGAAGGACAGTACAGGGCACCTGAAGCTCTCTGTGACGAGTTGAACCAGATTGATAACAGGATTGTAGATCTGGTTAATGAAGGAAAGGTTGAAGAATTCCGAAGCGAACTTGCCAGACTGGTCTCCCAAATAAAGGAAAAAGGGGAGCCGATTAAAGCGGAGGAGATTCTTGAGTCCGATATTATCGTACCCCCTGAGGACCTGAGCTTTGAGGAAGCAAAAAAAGTGTTTAAAGGCTCAGGAATCTTTGAGGATTGAAGCTGTAACCTAAGACGATTAAGAACAAATCCAAGAACAAATCCAAGAACAAATCGGCTTTTCGCTGCTTCGAGTGGGTAACTTATATCTATCTCTTAAATATCAAAGTAACATATATAAACAGAAACATTTGTGGTTGAAAATGACATTCAAGCTTGATGTATCTTTTTTTGTCTGGTTACTTTGTAACTGAACAATTATTTTCAACCCATATAAAACAGCGAAGAGCCACCAAATCTAAGAACAAGCCTAAAACAAATTTAAAAATAAATCGAAGAATAAATTTTGAAAATAACATTTTCGGCACCGAAAATAAGAATTAGCAGACCCCTAATGTATGCGTTCACCGAATAATCATTACTGGAACTCTTGAATGCCTTACTACTTTTTCTGCAATACTGCCAATCAGGAATTTTTTGATACCTGTAAGACCATGTGTTCCCACTACTATAAGGTCAATATTGTTTTCCCAGGCATATTCAAGGATCTTATCAGCAGGAATGCCTTTCAGGAACACAGACTTAACTTTAACCCGGCTTCTTCTCCCATTATTTCCACGTTGCCAATTGCAACTCTCCCTTTGTCCTTAAGATATTCTTCCAGTCCTTCACTCCAGCTCTTAACCGTTCGCATGGTTACTGCATGCTGAGTTGAAATTACATAAAGGACATGCACTTCAGCACAAGCTGTCTTTGCGAGATACATTCCATAAGAAGCCGCTTTTTCCGCATTCTCCGAGCCGTCGGTTGCAATTAGAACTCTTTTGAAATGACTTCCTTCCGTTCCATCCACTCCTTTTATGATATAATAAAGGCATATCCTCTATTCTTGCTTTAAAATTCATCTATCCTTATTCTAAAATATACCACTTTGTTCATTAATCAAAAAATGATTGTTGTATTGAACTTGCAATATCAAGAGTCATAGCTTGATAAGGAATATGCATCATGTGTAGGATGCAAAAACTCTGTAAAAAGCCCTGTATACAATTCTATAAAAACCCTGTATAAGATTCTGTAAAAACCCTTTATACGGTTCTGTAAAAACCCTGTATAAAACCCTGTAAAAACCTATATACAAGTTACTGTGGACCACACTTATTCAATATACTCTAAACTATATATTTAAAATTTAAATCAGAGGTTTTATTTAACAGTGAATAATATTTGTTCAATATGTTCTAAAACATAATCTAAAATTTAAACGAATAATATCTAAAAAGTGAAAAGCCTTGAATGTTTTAATTGAAATTAACGAATTGAGGTGTAGATTTGTCAAAAAAACGAGTTTTAGTCGTCCTACTCATTCTTGCAGCATTTCTAAGCTTTGGTTGCACTGGTAAAGATGGAATGAAATTATCAGTTTCAAATAATGAGACTGAAATAAATGTCAGTTTTCCTGAGTCAGGTAATGGCAGCTGGTGCCCTGTAGGTTCTCAGCTTCAAGTTACAGATCCGGCTACTGGGAAGAGCCTGAACTTAACAATTACCGGAACTGAAAAATTTGAAAACGAAACTCTCTGTAAAGCTTGTGTAGAAACCGGTACTGAAGGAAACACTTCAAGATTCGAGTACATGTGGTCTGAAGATAAGAATACCACAGTCTGGACAAAATATGATAAGGATGGAAATATCTCAGTGAGATTCATCAATGTGGATGGAAAAAAGAAAATCGTTGACGGAACCGGAAGGACGCTTGAATTTGGAAACTCGACAGAGGTTTCATCAAGCCCGTTATAAAAAGTGTCAAAGTTCCTCTTTTTCCTTGATTTCCATACAGGAGAACTGACTAGATTTCCATCTTTTCCATTTTAAATTCCGATTTTATTTCAGATTTTAAAACAGATTATTAAACAATATCTATAAGACTACTATAACTGGCAAATATATGCTCTCTTGGGAATCGATGATTTTTCGGGATGTCGCATTGACGTGTAGTCTGTCAGTATGTAGTATACTAACACAGAACATAGCTATATATATTCCAAAGATCTATTAATATCGTGTAAAAGCGAACAAACCACACATCTTAAAATGGATTTTAAAACCGGCAATCCTAACCTCTGGATGCCGGTTTATATAGAAGAGCCGAAGAATCGGTTTCCTTCACTACTCCACGGAAGGAGAGGGGTTCTACGACCCTTTCCCCATTCCTTCCTACTTTCTCTATTTCCTGCTTTTTACCTCATGGTCTTTTCTTTTTATTTCGTTCTTTGTCCTGATTCGTGGTAACTCCTGGCAAGTTCACATATATGTTCTGCAACATCGAGTGGGTCTTTTCCTACAAGAATACTCACAGGCTCTTTTCCAACTGCACCTGTCTCGTAAAAGACCCTGGGCATTTTGCCTCCTGCAGCCCGAATAGCCTCTTCGACCATCCAGGAGATGGCCTCCCCTTCTGCATCCTTCATATTCTCAGGTTCAAAGCGTCTGTCTACAACCGAAAAGTCCCATCCCTTTTCTTTACAGTAGGTTTGCAAAAACTCGGCAATCTCCGGGTTATTTGCAAAATCTATAATAGACCTTATCTCAGAATCTTTTTTTTGGATTTCCAGCACAAGGTGTGCCATATAGCTAGAAGCCCCGAATTTTATTCTCCCAGTAGCTTTCGGAAACCCATCAACTATGGAAATTCTCCCATCGACAGCAACAACATCTTCAGGAGTGACTGATTCTTTTGAGGCATAAACAAAATTTGTTCGAACTTCGGGAATCAAAGCTGAAAACTCCTCACAGTCTTCTATTTGTTCAAGCCCAAGATATAAACGCCCTATCATGTCTATCTTTTCGTTAAGATCCATAACATCGCGGCTCCCCAACCGGTTTATCGTAGGATATTTTCTTTACATATGCAGGTTTGAGCTGCAGTCAGCAGGACAATAGCATGTAAAGCAAATTACAGGAAATTAGTAATTGCAATTTTATTTTTATTTAATGAGCCTATCCCAAAAGCCATTTAGTTCTTAATCATCAAGAATTTTCAGGATTGCTTCCATGATCGGAAACTTGATTGATTATTTGGAATACAGGGTTCTGAGTAGCAATTTTGAGTTTTGGGGTCAGCTCAATATATATTTACTCAACCTATACTTAAACAGGAAGAGGTAAGGAAACTTAAAAATGAAAATACAAACAACCTGGAGTTTTATGACCAGCTCGGTTATAAACCGGAAAAATGGCTGTAAAAAGAAGTTGCAAAAAGTAGGTATCAAAAGATTAAAGATTTTAAAAGCTAATTTGAGATCCTCAAAATAGGCTTTATACATAAAATATGGTATCTCAACTAGCAGATGGTATTAATTACTGGTGTGAGAAAAACAAACCAGTCGAAAGTAAAGCATTTTTGAAATTTAAAACTTCAATCATGTCTAACTTGGCATATCAGAGTACTCCATTGATCACTTTAACTAACTTATTCCTCTTTATGGAGGATATTGTTAAACCAAATTACAGACAGTAGCCCCACCCTAAACAAGCTGTCAAACAATCCAATTTCGGGGTAAAAATATGAAAAAAACAAAATTTAAGATCTCTAAATTGTAGAAGAAGTAACTAAGTAGTATTATATGCAAAATACTGTACTGTTAGCTTGACAACATTAGCTTTGTAGATGATCGATTTAAGTCAACCCCAAAAAGCTGAAAATGGATAAGTAAAAATAGATTAGACCATTCAGTTGTCAGAATATAGTGTCTAAAGTGAACCTGCAGGCTTGCATGACGGTGCTTTCTATAAAAAAGGACTTAAGTGATTAAAAAATGTTTCAAACACAACTCAAAAAACGAAAAAATTAGAAGAACCTAGGGAATTTAAAGTATTAAGTCTGGACTGTATATGTCGTGAGAACTAAGCCAGACGTTAGCCAGCTTTAACTTTAATGTATATTTATCAAATGTTCAAAGACGATATCAAAAAATAGTTAAATTCCTTATGTCGACCTGCCGAAAGTAGGTTATTTAACTTATTTTCATAATTTAACTGTTTGTATTAGAGATCCACGGTATCTAAAGATTCTAAGACGTTATAAGATTTAAGCAATACCTTTTACCCTTCTTTTCTGTATAATAGTCCATGCTGCAAGCACCAGAGCTCCACAACATGCGGCAATGGTTCCGAGCACAGGGATTTTATCCGCCCATTCCAGAGAGATGAACCACATACTCACAGCTCCAAAGGCGAAATAGGTAAAAATCAGCATGGAAGAAGCTGAACCTATGTCTCGGTCAACCTGTTCCAGCACAAGGTGATTGCTAGGCGGACGGCTCAAACCCAGGGAAAACGAAACCACAAACATGGGCAGAGCAAAGCTCCAGGGACCGTGTTGTCCCATAAAAAGTAGGAAAATACCGCCCAGAAAAACTCCCGCAAACCCGATTGTCATCAAGTGCTTTGAGTTCACACTTCTTATTAACCGCAGGCAAGAAAAAGCACCTATCATAAGGGCAAGGGCATTGAAAGCAAAAAAGTAACTGTATTTTTGCTCACTTAGGCCAAACTCGTTAATATAAATGGCAGAAGAACCTGCAATGAAACTAAACAATGGAAAAAAACTAACTGACATGACTAGAACCATGATCACATACGAAGGATTGAGCAGCAATCTGCCGTAGGTATTCATGACCTGAGATAAAGGAGCTTCAGATACTACTGGTAATGTTTCCGGAAAACGGAGAACGCCAAACATCGCTACAATTCCCATGAATGCCTCCATAAGGAATATCCAGTGCCAGGAAAGATACAGAAGGATCCACCCACCAATGACCGGAGCAAGCATAGGGGCAAGGCCCATGATTACAGCTATATACGCAAGGATTCTTTCCCGCTCCTGACCAATGAAAATATCTTTAGTCATTGCCATTGATATAGAGGAACCGGCAGCAGCTCCTGCAGCTTGCAGTATGCGGGTACCTATCAGCATGGGTGCACTGGACACAAAGGCACCTAGCAGGCTTGTCACTATGTACACTGCAATCCCGACAAGGAGGGGACGTCGCCGTCCAAAACGATCAGAAATTGGGCCGTAGAAGAGAAGGAAAAGCCCATAAGTCACAAAGAAAAAAACCAGGTTAAGGTTAATTAGCGATAGAGAGACGTTCCAGCTTTTGGCAAGGGAGGGAATAGCCGGTAAGATCATGTCTGTGGTAAGAGGAGGAAAGGCAGACAGAAGAGCCAGAAGCGGCACTGTCATTTTCAAGTTATTTCTTAATTTGTGATTAGAAACGTTTGTCTGTTGTTTGAAAGCCATAGCCAGATCCTTTATTGTTAGTCGTTAAAAATTAAAAGTTATATATCAGGAACACTGTTACACATGTAACTATCTTGTGTAGATACCGCAAGAATATAATTGTATATAACAGTTACGATAGTAAGAATAAATCCCGGCAAATTTGATACCCATTTATAATTTAACTCAAAAACCATAACCTGATGCTAAAATGAAAAATTATCCAGGCATAAATAATTTGAGAAAATACGGTACCTCTCCTTTTAATCTCACCGTTATCCATGGCGGCCCGGGAGCTCCGGGTGAAATGGCACCTGTTGCAAGAGAACTTTCCGCTTTTGGAGGCGTACTTGAACCGCTTCAAACTGCAATAACCATTGAAGGGCAGGTAAGGGAACTTAGTGAAGTTCTGGAAAAATACGGCAACCTGCCGGTTACGTTAATCGGTTTTTCCTGGGGTGCAATGCTCAGCTTTATGTTTACTGCCTTGCATCCCCATATGGTAAAAAAGCTAATACTTATCGGGAGCGGTCCCTACGAAGAAAAATACGTTTCAAATATAACTAAAACTCGGATAAGTCGGCTTGGAAAAGAAGATTTGAAGAATTTCGCTCAACTGACCGAAACCCTGAACGATCCTTCGGCTAAAAACCGGAACGAAGCCCTGTGCAACTTTGGAAAGTTAATGTTGAAAGCCGATACTTATGATCCTCTTCCTCATGAAGAAGAGGAGCTTGAATGCAACTACGAGAGTTTTAAAGGTGTATGGGAAGAAGCCAGTGAACTGAGAAGCAAAGGAAAATTACTTGAGTTAGGAAAAGAAATCCGCTGCCAGGTAGTTGCGATTCACGGTGACTATGACCCCCATCCTTTTGAAGGAGTTAAAGAACCTCTTTCACGTATTTTAAAGGATTTCAGGTTCATTTTACTGGAAAAATGCGGGCATCAGCCATGGATTGAGAAAGAAGCAAAAGTGAAATTTTACAATTCACTGAAGAATGAGATATAAGTAAACAAAGCAAGGAAAAGTGAAAGAAAGGAAAATAGAAGGAAAGTAAGGAAAAATAAACGGAAAGTAAGGAAGAATAAAAGGAAAACAAGGAAAAGTAAGGAAAAGTGAGAGACTTGATAGAACAATCTCAATTAATCTATTTTATTGCAGCCTCTGCAGCACTTACGCTTCTTCCGGGCCCTGATATCCTATTCGTAATTACCCAGAGCATTTCACAGGGCAAAAAAGCAGGAATTGCAACTGCTTCTGGCCTCTGTACAGGCGTACTCGCACATACTACAGCAGCCGCACTTGGAGTTTCTGCCCTGATATATAAGTCCGCTCTTGCTTTTGAAATTGTAAAATACGCAGGTGCAGCTTACCTGCTCTACCTTGCCTGGCATGCCTTAAAAGAGAGTGAAGAACTGGTATCTTCGGCCCCTGTCAGGGAAACCGATGTCTTTGCCCTTTATAGGCGTGGAATCTTTATGAACGTTTTGAACCCTAAAGTTGCCCTTTTCTTCCTTGCCTTCCTGCCTCAGTTTGTAAACATAGGTTCGGGAAGTGTCCCAACGCAGATGATATTTCTGGGAATAATTTTTATGGTTCAGGCCTGGCTGATCTTTTCCGCAGTCTCGTTCTTTGCCGGAACCGTTGGCGAGAGAATAATACATAAGCCAGGAGTTGGCAGATATATCAACTGGGGAAAAGCCGGAATTTACACGTGCATTGGAGTAAAACTTGCATTATCTCAAAAATGAACCCAAAGTCGATGAAGCTATGAAATTAACAATTAAAATTGGCTATCATCAAAAATCAGTAGAGGCACCATTTGATCATGATGGAATTTCGGACATAAATAAAGTTAGAATGACTATCATTAAGAGAAGCTACAAAATGGCAATTAAAAATGAAAATATTGGTTTCTACTATCAGGCTTCAGGCTCAACGATTCAAAAATTTCAATAGTATGCAGAGTTTTTCACTTATTTTAGACAAAGAACATACTTTATAGAGAATTATATTGGGATTGTCTTAAATTAGCTTTTAAAATCTGTAATCTAATTTGATACTCACTTCTTTAAAAGTATCTGCCAAATGCATTCCATTGGTCATCGGTTAAGCACTAAATTCTCTCTCGTATAGATGTTTTTCATTGATTACCGGTTAAGGAAATTTCTTGCCTGAAAGCTGTCGGTTTTGCATTAGAAACCGGCTTTGAGTTTTACCCTTAGTTTCCAAATTTTAAGCGCACATGTGTAGTAATGAAATTATGTAAAGTCAATAAATCCCGATTTTGAAAGTCTGCTACAACGATCATGCGCTTAAATTTAAGCGCATACTCTAATATCAGGAGGCATTTATGCGCCTAAAAATGCGGAACTTAGGTTTTACCTCTTTACATAGATCGATACCTGCTCCAACTCATAATTTAGTAAACTATTTGACAAATGTTGAGGAAATCAGACAATTTATCATGAATCCTCACTTACCCGAAAACCGTGAAGGGTCGTTTTATCAGATGAGCTCATCCCAAAACCAATTTTATTCCCAAATCTATACTGTTTTTATGTTATACATTGAAGTGATTATTTCAAATTCGTGGTTTTAGGATAGGCTCGATAAGTAAATAATTCCCCCACTCCTCTTTAGCCCTGATTTTATTATCGTTTTCCAATCCAAGGTTTATTCAGTTTCAGAAAACCCAGATTATGTTTTGTTGTCACTTTTATGCAGTTATTTTTACATAATCTGTTTTTGTTG
>DAQQ01000004.1:0-2927 GCA_002508465.1 Methanosarcina sp. UBA7
TGTCTTTATTGGGTCGAACTCGATATAGGTAATGCATGTGACGCCTTCCGGAAAATCGAACTTGACATGGTAACCACTTTGAACGTTTCCGGTGGCAAGCTCCTTTGCCTCTACATTACTTACTGGTTCTTTAGAAAGAATGGCGATTCCTGAACTACCGCTTGAGGATCCTGAACTCTTACTTCCTGAGTTACTGCTTGAAGACCCTGAACTCTCATTTTCTGAATCGCTTCCTGAATTGCTTGAAACCGTTTCTTTATACACGGTTGCGGTTTTTGTGAACTCATTATTAGTTTCATCACTTTCAGATACAATGTTTCCTGCATCCACAGTTGCTTTTACTTCGATTTGCCCTTCGTTTTCAGGAGTCCAGAAAAAAGTGCCTGTTCCGGTTTCGCCTGCTGTAAGGGCTGGTATCGATGTAACTCCAGTATAACTTTCATTGTTTCCTTTGATATTGTAATTAATTTGGCTGTTTTCAGCAGCTGCAGACCCATTATTCTTTACTGTTACATTAAAGGTTATGTTTTCTTCAGGATGAGGGTTTTCAGGGCTTAGAGAAATAGATTCTATTTTCAGGTCAGGAAGTTCGCGTTTCATACTTATGGTTTTTGACATTCTATTATTATCCTCATTACTTTCACTAACGATATTCCCAGAATCTGCGACTACTGTTACACTGATGTTTTCTTCGTTTTCAGGGGTATACGAAAACTCTGCACTTGTATTTGTCCCTGCTGAAAGTTCAGGGATAGAAATCTCGCCTTCTGAAGTTCCGTTAAAACTATATTTTGCAGTACTACTACTGGCAGTCTCCTCTCCAATATTTTTTACTTTTAGGATAAAGTTCAAAGGTTTTCCGACTTCAGGTTGTGTTGATGATTCCGGATACAGGTCTTCAACTATCAGATCCGGAAGTGTTTCCTGTACTACCTTCACAGAAATTTCTTTCTCACTATTCTCTACGTTTTCTAAAGAGGCTTTTATTGACACTGTTCCTTCTTCGTCAGGAGTTATCCATGTGTGGGAAATTAATGTTTCCGATCCAGCCTCTATTGCAGGGACTTCTTCTTTGTCCTCGGTTTCACCAATTTTATATATTATATTCGTAGGCTCTGAGGCTTCAGTTCCTGTGTTCTTAACTAGTGAATTAATAGCGACCTTACTGTCGGGCTTTGGATATTCAGGGTCAGTGGAGAGTTTTTCTAAAATAAGATTGGAGTTTAGTGTACTATTTGTCGAGTTTCCACCGTCTGCAAATTGTCCATCTGCAGCAGATACTATGCTGGGTATTAATCCCGGAATTATTACTATTATCAATAACGCCGAAACTAAAGAATTTAAAAATTTAGTTTTCATTTTCATTGCCTCCTCCCTTGACAGTGCCGTGAATTTGCTATAAATTAAAGTCATTTCTTGTACGATGGGAAAATTGAGCTTTTGATATGGAATTAATACATTCTAACTTTTTGAGATTTATGGTTATATGAAAAACTGACACACTGCCCAAAAACAACAAAATGACAAATTAAAAAACTAAATTTTTTGCAACCTCAATGTGTCTATAAACTTAAATTGTCTCTGGTTTATATGAATACTGGGGTTCCTGCACTCTACCTCGACATGAAGCACAAAAAGTATTTTAAATCCCTACAGATACATGTTTTTCAATGATAAATGGCTTGATCTCCATATAACGAATATTCAAAAAGCCGGAAAAAGAGCTTTCTTAATACTCTTTTTTTATAATGTATATAAATAATCAATTATTTCAACACATAGAAAGAAGTTGTGTGAAAATAACAACGATTACAAACTTTCGGTACGCTACTAAATAATCTCAAATAGAATAAAAATATGAACTAGTATTGTGAAGCTTACTTTGAGTTTCTCGACTCCTTCGAGAAAAAAGAAAAACAGGGCTTTCAGGTGATAATAATGGAACCCGAGAGAATTTCCGAAGGCAGAGTTGTTGCGTTTATCGATATAGGCACTAACTCCATCCGACTTCTTCTGGTCCGGATAAATCCCAATGGGTCTTACTTTCCCCTGACCAAGCAGAAGGAAACAGTCCGGCTCGGGGATGGGGAATTCATAGACAGGATTTTGCAACCGAAAGCGATAGAACGCGCAGTTGTTGTCTGTAAAAAGTTTGTGGAACTTGCCAGGGCCTACAGGGCAGAAGAGATTATAGCTGTGGCTACCTCGGCAACGCGAGATGCGAGCAATAAGGTTCAGCTTCTCGAAATGTTGAAAGAGGAGGCAAACCTGGAAGTCTGTACGATTTCCGGAACCGAAGAAGCTCGCCTCATTTACCTTGGGGTTTCAAGCGGGCTTCGGCTTGGAGACTTAAAGGCTCTGTTCATAGATATCGGAGGCGGGAGTACTGAAGTATCGGTAGGAGATCAGACTCAGTGTTATTATCTTTATTCTTTTAACCTTGGAGCTGTCAGGCTGACAAATATGTTTTTGCCGGAAGAAACAGGGCCTGTTTCCGAGGAACAGTACGAGCAGATTAAAAATTACATTCGACATAAAATTACGAATGTAACAAAAGACCTTTCCGAGTACGATATAAATTGTTCAATTGGAAGCTCTGGAACAATTGAAAACCTTGCAAGGATCGCTTTTATCTACCTGCATAAAACGGCCAGTGAGAGTTTTGAAAAACTGGAGTATGAAGACCTGAAGAAAATAGTCAGGGCAATGTGCGCCATACCCCTCGAAGAGAGGCGCAGGTTTCCGGGAATTAACGCGCAAAGAGCTGATATCATTATCGCGGGGGCTGCAATTATTGAAACTTTTATGGAAGAGATGGGGCTTTCCGAAATCAGGATAAGTAAACGCGGGCTTCGAGAGGGGCTGCTTGTAGATTATATCTCAAAGAGTGAATTCTCCTACATGATTACACAGATGTCGGTAAGAAA
>DAQQ01000005.1:0-269 GCA_002508465.1 Methanosarcina sp. UBA7
ACAATGGCAGAAGTCTCTATTCCGGTGAAGAATGGAACCTTGGAGAAGGGTATACTCTGAAAGTAGATGACATAGAGTCGGATAAAGTCCATCTGACGGTTTTAAGAAATAATGTTGCTGTTTATTCAAGTATAATTTCTCCCGGGAAGTCAGCCGATCTAGGTACACATACTCTCCTGTATAATAAGACAGTAAATGGTATTGAAGTCCCACTCCTTTCCGTATATGTGGATAATGTCCTGGAAGGAAACGGAACCTCTGGTGTAAGC
>DAQQ01000005.1:307-6465 GCA_002508465.1 Methanosarcina sp. UBA7
CTCAATTTCGGTTCGGACCTCGAGGTTACAGAAGAGATCCACCTCGGCTCTTTTGAAAAGAAGACAGGAGAAAATCTCAATGTTACCTTTTTCCCTTTCATGAACAGGGTGGAAAATGTGGATTCCGTTCTTCCTACGGTTACTAAGTGGTCTATCCCGGTTATGAGTGTTGAAGAATACCTTATCGGAAATTGAAATATATTGAGGTTAAACCATGAAAAACCATAATGTTACTATTTACCCTTTTACTGCAATAGTCGGGCAGGAGAAAATGAAAAAAGCCCTGATCCTGAATGCTATTAATCCGAAAGTAGGAGGGGTTCTTATCAGGGGTGAAAAAGGTACTGCCAAGTCAACGGCTGTCCGGGCACTGGCCAATCTCCTGCCCGAAATCGAGGTAGTAGAAGGCTGTAAATTCCATTGTAGTCCTCATGATGTAAATGCAATGTGTGAAGAATGCCTGGGAAAGGTAAAAGCTGGGATTCTTAAGAGTTCTTTCATAAAAATGAAAGTTGTGGATCTGCCTGTAAGTGCTACCGAAGACCGTGTTGTAGGGACTCTTGATATCGAACATGCCATCAAGAAAGGGGAAAAGCGCTTTGAGCCCGGAGTACTTGCCCATGCTCACAGGGGTATCCTGTACGTGGATGAGATTAATCTTCTGGATGACCATCTTGTAGATGTGCTCCTGGACTCTGCAGCAATGGGAATAAACACCGTTGAAAGAGAGGGAATTTCTTTCTCTCACCCTGCAAATTTTGTGCTTGTAGGGACCATGAACCCCGAAGAAGGAGAACTTCGACCCCAGTTACTTGACCGTTTCGGTTTATGCGTGGATATAAAGGGAATCATGGATGTAGCCAGGCGGGTGGAACTTATCAAATACAGGCTCAGTTATGAGACCGATCCTGAAACTTTTGCAGTAAGCTGGCAGGCTGCAGAGTCCGAGCTTTGCGGGCAGATTCTTCTGGCACAGAAATTACTTCCTGAAGTGAGGATCTCGGATAGCATGCTTGAGTTGATCAGCCAGATCTGTGTTGATATGGGAGTCGATGGGCACAGGGCAGATATCACAACGATGAAAACCTCAATCACTCTTGCAGCTTTCAACGGCAGGACTGAGGTTCTTGAAGAGGATGTAAAGGAAGCTGCAGAGTTAGTCCTTCCTCACCGTATGCGCAGAAAACCGTTTGATAATCATTCTGATAAGCAGGATAAGCTGAATGAGAGTATAGAGAAACAAAGGGAAAAAGAAAAGGAAAATAAAAAAGAAAAGGAAAAAGATAAAAATAAAAATGAACAGCAAAAAAAAGAGCATAATGAGCAATCCGGAGAAGCACAGGCTCACCCAGAAGAGCAGAAATCAGATAACCCTCAGGACAGCACCGGGGAACAGCCGGATGCTTCCTCCGAAACTATTTTTACAACAGGAGCGAGTTACCAGATAAAGCAATTTTCTCCTGATTTTCGAAGAAATAACCGAAACGGGTCAGGTCGACGCAGCAAAACCCTGACGAAATCCAAACAGGGCAGGTATATAAAGAGTAAGATTCCCGAGGAAAAAATCACGGATCTGGCTTTTGATGCTACCTTGAGGGCAGCTGCACCTTACCAGCTTGTAAGGGAAAAAAACGGAAACTCCATAGTAATTCACGAATCGGATTTCAGGCAAAAAGTCCGTGAGAAAAAGATAGGTAACTTTGTACTTTTTGTTGTGGATGCCAGCGGTTCTATGGGGGCTCAACAGCGAATGGTAGCTTCTAAAGGTGCAGTGCTTTCAATGTTGATGGATGCCTACCAGAAACGTGATAAGGTTGGGCTTATTGCTTTTAAGGGAGCAGGAGCAGAGCTGGTGCTGCCGCCAACATCCAGCGTGGAAATGGCACAAAAGTATCTGGAAGAATTGCCAATAGGAGGAAAGACTCCACTTTCACATGGGCTTATGAAAGGCTATGAAACCATAAAGGCAGAACTTCTGCGCGATCCTGACACCTGTCCGTTTATGGTTCTGATCTCTGACGGAAGAGCAAATGTCAGTATGAACGGTGAACCTCCTCTCCAGGAGTCAAAAACGATAGCTTCCATGTTTCGAAGTGAATGCATACAATCGGCAGTTATTGATACGGAAAGCAGCATAATTAAATTCGGGCTTGCGCAGGAGATTTCAAGCGCTCTTGGAGCCAGATATCTTGCACTTGAGGATCTGAAGGCAGATTCAATAGTCGAAGCTGTTCGAACTTCGGCCCCTTTTGAATTCTCGGTTTCTTCAGGCAGCTTTTCGGCTTGAAGTTCTTCTTTTATGGAAACTTTTAACTTGAAGTTCTTTATTTTTCATCTTAAATTCTATGGTTTCTCGAAAATAAAATAATATTTTTCAAAAGTACAACAAAAGTTATATGTCTATCTAAAAACGTAAACCATGCCTATGGATTTCCAGATCTTGGATGCAGACTATGAAGTCATTAATGACAGCAGTCCCGTAATCCGCCTCTTTGGCAGGGGAGAGGACGGGAAGAGCGTTTGCTGTTTTGTTCCCGATTTTGAACCTTATTTCTATCTCAAGGCCTCTGGAGACCTTAATGCCGTAGCCAGGCTTATCGAAGATACTTTCACTCAAGTTAAAAAAGTAGATATTGTTGAGAAATTCGAGCCTATTGGGTATCAGAAAACAAAGACAAAGATGCTCAGGGTTACTACCCACCTGCCCAGAGAGGTGCCCGAGATCAGGGACGAGATTCTGAAGCTCCAGGAAGTGATGAGGGCCGAAGGCAAATGGGAAGTGTATGAGACTGATATTCTTTTCAGAAATCGTTTTTTAATTGACAGAGATCTCGGAGGCATGGTCTGGGTATCTGCAGAAGGGGAAACCGTTGATCCTGCAAAATATATCC
The DNA here is from genome assembly GCA_002508465.1 of Methanosarcina sp. UBA7. GTDB lineage: Archaea > Halobacteriota > Methanosarcinia > Methanosarcinales > Methanosarcinaceae > Methanosarcina. Next base: position 3,199 of record DAQQ01000005.1, read on the forward strand.
GGACAAGTAGTTCAGGCAGTTCTCACTGTGGGAAATTTACATGTGCCTCTTCGGTCCTTGCGTCTGGATTTAATAAAGTTGAAAATCTTGCCATCGCCCCCCTGAAGTATCTCTCTTTTGACATAGAGTGCCTGCCTTTCGATGGAGGAATGCCCTCTCCGGATGTTTCACCTATAATCATGATCAGCTTTTCCTTCGAGCCAGAGTACAAAGGGCATAAAACCCTTGTACTTCTGGCAAAACCTGCAGAAGGTCTGAATTCCGATGTTTTTTCCTACAAGAACGAAACCGAAATGCTAAACCACTTTTTCGAGATCTTCTGCGAGTACGACCCTGACATTGTAATTGGATATAATCATCAGGATTTCGATATTCCCTACATAACGGACAGAGTTAAAACTCTGGTAGCGCAAGGGGAAGTAATAAATCCTGTTGTCGGCAGGGACGGCAGTAATATAGGGTACAGGCGATTCGGGCTTATTACCCGTACCGAAATGAAAGGCCGGGTGGTTGTGGATGCGCTTCCTCTGGTAAGAAGAGCTTTCAGTCTGAAACAGTACACTCTGCGTGCGGTTTCAAAGGAACTTCTGAACCGTGAAAAACTGGATGTGCCCCCCCTTGAAATGGAAGAGTACTGGGTCGATACAGGGGAAAAATTCAGAAAATTCGTCGATTACTCACGCAGGGATGCGGAGCTTGCTCTTGAACTTATCCTTAATTTAAAGCTTCTTGACAAATATATTGCCCTTGCTCAGGTGAGCGGAAGCCTTCTTCAGGAAGTTGTAGATGGAGGCCAGACTTCTATGGTTGAAATGCTTCTTCTCAAAGAGTTCGGACTCCGCGATAGAGTTCTCCTTCCAAAACCCGACGACGGAGTTTCGGCCGAGAGATATGAAATGAGCTCTGATCTCAAAGGGGGAGAAGTTCTTGAACCTCAGAAAGGCCTTTTGGAAAATGTGCTTATTCTTGACTACAAGTCTCTTTACCCAACTATAATGATGGCACATAACCTGTGTTATACTACAGTAGTTACGGACGACAAACCCCAGGGAATGACTATCAGGCCTCCATCCGGAGGAGATTTTGTGCTTCCCGAGGTTTACAAGGGAATCGTGCCGTCGATCCTCGAAGACTTACTTAACAAAAGGACACAGACAAAGAAAAGGATGAGAGGAACCTCTAACGAAAATGAGTATAGAGTCCTTGATGCTACCCAACTTGCCTTGAAAATCCTGTTAAACAGCTTTTACGGTTATTCCGGGTATGCCAGGGCCAGGCTCTACAGCTTGACTCTTGCAAATGCAGTAACAAGTTTTGGAAGAAGCAATATCCTCAATACGCGGGAAATTATCAACAGCACTATAGGAAAAATAATTATCAGGAATAAAACAGCTCTGCTCCTTGATGAAGCCGGAGAACTCTCTCCACAGGACAGAGTAGTTGAATTATCGGTTGCTTACGGAGATACTGACAGTGTCTTTGTCCACTGTAAATCCGGAGGAGATCTATCTCTTGAAGAAATTAGCCTTATAGGTAACAGGCTTTCAAATATCGTTTCTGCGTCCTTGCCCGATCCAATGGAACTTGAATTCGAATCCATTGCTAAACGTGCTCTTCTTATCGCAAAGAAGCGCTATGCTCTCTGGCTATTTGAGCCACGGAATTCCGGCTGGGAAGACAAGATCAAGGTTAAAGGTATGGAGACTGTCCGAAGGGACTGGTGCGAACTGACCTCGGTAACCCTCAATAAAGTGCTTGAGCTTGTGCTTATAGAAGGTGATGTTGAACAGGCTGTGAATTACGTTCGTGAAGTAGTCAGCAAGGTCAGGAATCTCGATCCTGCAAAAGACTCGGATATTATTGAAAGTCTTGTTCTAACCCGTACCCTTACAAGAAAAACTGAAAGTTATAAGAACAAGCAACCTCACCTTACTGTTGTTGAAAATTTGAAAAAAAGGACAGGTGTCGTACCTTCCATAGGAACAAGGATACCTTTCGTCATTATTGCAGGAAAAGGGCTCTTTGTTGATCGGGCCGAAGACCCGGACTATGTAAGGGAGAACAACATCCCGATAGATGTCGATTACTATGTTAAGAAGCAGATACTTCCACCGGTGGAACGTATTCTTGAGGTTTTCGGGGTTAAGATGTCTTCACTTGACTTTGATTCAAAACAAAAAGGACTATTTGACTTTGAAGTTAAGAAGCCTGAAGTAAAGAAACAGGAAAAGCCCTCTTCAGAAAAGGAAAGTAAAGTAAAAGTTCAGGAGCAGAATTTATGTAAGGAGAATGGACATGCAGCTCAGAGTTCTCTTTTCGATTTCTGAAACTGCGCTTTTTGTCCTGAAACTTTTTTGTTCTGAATTTCTGTATTTTTAAAGTGTTCAGATTACTTAACTTCATTTTCGTATTACTTTACTTCATTTCCAGACTTTTAACTTCATTTTCGTATTACTCTACTTCATTTCTAGTTAACTTCATTTTCGTATTACTTTACTTCATTTCCAGACTTTTAACTTCATTTTTGTATTACTTTACTTCATTTCCAGACTTTTAGCTTCATTTTCGTATTACTTTACTTCACTTTCAAATTATATTTTATACTCACAAACTGCTCTTTAATCTCTGTTCTTTCTGTTCTGAGCTTCAGTTAATTTTGCCTACTATTGATCTCTTATACTAATTTTTCCTTAGTGCTATTTCTCTTAATATCTATATTTTCTATAAGATAACTATACTCTACTGTTTTCTTTTATATTTTTTAATAATATGTACTTCTCTATATTCTACCAAGCGAATCTTTATATATTTTTCATTTATTGTGCATTGTACTGGAAACAACTTAGGCGAACGTAAATTTAATTTACGACTTGATGGAGTGTCTGTACACATGGCAAATAAATTAAAAAAGTATTTAATTCTCTTACTATTGATTATCGGGCTTGTGTTCCTGGGAATTGGATGTACCGGAAATAAAAACAATGAAGGATCTTCTGCAGAAAATGTCACTGGTGCTGAACCTTCTTCTGCAGAAAACGTTAGTGGTGCTGAATCTGCAAGTATTCTCTTGAAAGGCTCTGATACAGTTCTGCCTCTTGCACAGGCTGAAGCTGAAGAATTCATGGCTGAAAACTCTGAAAAAAGTGTAACAGTCACCGGGGGAGGTTCCGGGGTTGGAATTGCTGCTCTTATTGACGGTGAAGTAAATATTGCTCCGGCATCCAGGGAAATGACAGATGACGAAATTAAATCTGCTGAAGCAAAAGG
>DAQQ01000288.1:0-9326 GCA_002508465.1 Methanosarcina sp. UBA7
GTTATATTTCAAACGTTCCTAAACTTTAATAACGGACTAAAATAATTAAACAAGTGTATAAATAGATAGATAAATAAATAAAAAATAAAATAATTAAATAAGTATAGAACTAACTAACTGACTAACTAAATAAGTGCATGACTAACTAAAATAAATAAATAAATNNAATAAATAAATAAATAAATAAATTTAAGTCTTTAGTTCTTGAATCTTGAAAATTTTATATCTCATTTGTTCCATTAGTCTCGGTTAAAATCTTAAAGTGCTATAATGGCTCTTACAGAAAGTAGTCCAAACACCAGGAAACCTGCAATATAAAGCACGGTTGTTACTATATTCGGTTTTTTAGTAATCTCTTTTTTTGTTTCCTCGTCTTCAGAGCTTGTTTTGCTCAATTTGTTTTTTAACAAATTTAAAGTAAAAATAACTAATACCATCATTCCCAGTAACTCTGGAATGAAAGTGTGGTCAAGAGCAAAGCCCTGTGAAAAATTAAGTATAAAAGATTTTTTGAATAGCATTAATAAAAATGCAACTCCATCAGCAATGTTATCTTTTGGAAAACTCCATCCAAGCAGAGGCCAGAATAAGGTATTTGGTGTATTCCACATCTGATCTTCCATGAGATGGAAGAAAGAACCTGAAGCAAGGGAAACAATTGCTATCTCATTTTTTTTATCATAGAAATATAAGCCTATCAGGAAGATAGTAAAAGAAAATAATAATGTATGACTTATCATGCGTCCGTTTGAAATAGTTGACGCAAAGACAATCATTCCTAATGGTTTATCTATCAAATCAGGCAAAAGAGCTCCAATAGCTAGATATCTTTTGTCTATGATAATCTTTAACTGTGGTGCAACATATGAGAATATAAAAAATATCCCAAGTGTAATACCAATATGTCCAAAGAGCAGCATGCTACCACGAAAGAAAATTCTTTTTTAATATATTAAAAATGATTTCTCTGGGCAAATGGTTAGTTAGTAGTATGATAAAAAGATAACGTCTGATATTAAAATTATTCCAAATTAGTATTCATCATTGTGATTAGAATTACTCAATATATTAAAATTTTATAAATTATTCAATAAAATATGCAGAAAATAATATTTACAAAATTCTTAGCACACTATATTCGTTCTACTTCGATTTTGAGTTTATCCCACTTTATCTAACTATAATGTGCTAGAAATATACTAGAATTTACTTAACTTTTCATTTCCGTATCACTTGCTTTTGTATCATTAACTGAACTTTCATTAACTGAACTTTCATCGCTTGCTTTTGTATTATTAACTGAACTTTCAACTAGTTTTGAATCTGCGAAATCATTTCAAGATACATAACTATACTGTATGGGTGAAATAGTGAGGAAAGCACTTATTATATTGGTACTGTTGTTCAGCATATTCCTTGCAATAGGATGCTCAGGAAATAAACCTGTAGTTCCAAACGAAACTGGAACTCCAGGAGAGGTTGTAACTCCAATTGAAACATCTACTCCAACTGGAGAAAAGGCAATTGAGAGACAAAATACAACTGATACGCAGAATGTGACTGATAAATCGAAAACAAAAGAATATACACTTGAAGAACTTGCAGAGTACAATGGTAAAAACGGGATCGCGTACGTTGCCTATGAAGGACAGGTCTATGATGTCTCTGAGAATGATCTTTGGAAAAATGGCAGTCATAAAGGATGCAATGCTGGGACAGATCTTACTGGAAAAATGGACAAAACACCACACGGAGCTAAAATATTAAAAGGTTATCCTGTTGTCGGGACTTTAAAGAAATAATCAAATTCTGGAATATGAGTTTAACCAGGGTTCTTTTAAACTCACTATCAAACTAGAATTTGTTTATCTTTTTTTCCATTAATTAAGGTGAATAATAGCTCTTTAAGAGAATTATATCTCAATTTAAACTTAAATTTATATTTAAGTCATAAATTATGTATCTAGCTGCAAACTATGGCGCTAAAGAAAACAATTGCGAGTTTTTTCATCAGAAAAAATAAAAAATGGCTACGTTTTTACTAATTTAGTTTAAATACAAAAAAAGGAATATTAACTGTTAAAAATGAAAATTAAGAATTATCAATCGTTTAAATAAGAGATAACTAGTTAACATACTGTTTTTCTGTTAGGAAAGTAATGAAACTATGATTAAATCACGGAATAAGCTTTATAAACCTTAAAATAATAACTCGTTTTAGGAATATTATACGGGAAAATATATAAAAAAGCGAAATTTGGGATAACAGTTATGTTTGGGGAGAATGAAAAAAACGTATCCAAACTAAAGGATTTTTGGGTAGAATTTTTCGCAGATCGGAGAGATGGTGGTCATAGATCTTCAGCTGAGGAATTTATTTCCATGGAAGCTAAGGAAAAACTATTCCATCTGAATGGAGGTAAAACCCTGCTTGACTTTGGATGCGGTGCCGGCGAACTCCTGGTTTACTATGCGCCGGAATATGAGCAGCTTGTAGGGGTTGATTTTTCCGCATCCATGCTTGATGAAGCAAGCAAAAAAGTGAGGGAAAGAAGATATGAGAATATATTGTTAATTCAAGCTGATGACAAAACTGTCTGGGATAAACTGGATTGCTCCTTTGATCGAATAACCGCAGCTGGGGTGATTCAGTATTTGACATTGCAAGAAATTGATAGTTTTATCTTTAACGCATCAAATTATCTCAATAAAGGGGGTAAAATTGTGTTATTCGACATATTAGACCCTCGATTATACCCTTTATGGAAAATAGGTTTGTTCTCGCAAGACACAGGCTTCTTGAAAATTTTGCGCAAGGTAGGGTTTGAATTTAAAGTTATGTTATCTGCAAGTTTAAACAATCACCCAAGAGACATTCTCGGTTTTTCCCATAACCCCAATGCAATAAAAAAAATAGCCGAAAAATACAATTTTGAGGCTACTTTTGTAAAATCAATGTATTATGAATACAAATATCACGCAATAATGTCTCGAACTTCAGAGGCTTTGGAATTTTAAAAATCAAACTCATGCGGATGCGGTTGTTGCAAGCAGTATTATGTCCACCACTCTAAACTCCGTTATATACTCCGTTTTATAAACACTCAATACATAATTGAATAACGGGCGTGAATTTAGTGCAGTGCCGTTTACTCTTTTGGTAGCCAGCGCAGATGGTTCAGGCAGTAAAGATAATTCAGGTAGTTCAGTATCAAATGATAGTATTGTGATCTTTAAGGCAGACAATGAAAACCCTTATGGGTAATACCATGCGATAATATCAGTTCAGTGAAGCTATATTGCAGAACAAGACCAGCAGACAGAAGTAATATAACATAAAAAACAGCAAATTCACTGCTATCTCGATCACTGCAATCTAATTACGTTTTCGCTTATTAGTTTTAAAGTTTCCACATAGAAGGAGTTCTCTTTTTCGAGCACTCTTTTTGACAGCGTATCTATTGTATCACCTTCCAGAACTTCGATTTCACATTGTCTAATTATTTTTCCTGTATCATATTCTTCTTCTACCAAATGGATTGTAACCCCTGTAGTTTTCTCTCCTGCATCAATAACCGCTCTGTGTACGTTGCTTCCGTACATTCCTCTGCCACCGTATTTGGGCAAGAGTGAAGGATGAATGTTGAGTATACGTCCTTTGTACTGTTTCAAAACCTTAGGTCCTATCTTTTTCATGTATCCTGCAAGGGCGACTATATCTGTGCCATTTTCAGTTAATACTTTATATATTGCTTCATCTAGTTTATCTTTTTCTGGATGTGTTTTATTACTTAGATGATATGCATGAACTCCTGATGTTCTTGCTTTCTCCAAGGCTTGCGAATTTGAGTTATTGCTTATAACAGCACACACTTCCCCATTCAAATGCCCTCTTCTGCAAGCATCAATAATCGCTTGCATATTGGTTCCTGTGTGAGAAGCAAATATTGCAATTTGTAACTTCTTTATATTTTCACTTTTCATAATTTATAACTTCTTTGTATCTTCGCTTTTCATAATTTGTAACTTCATAATTTGTAACTCCTGCTGTAAAATTTAGCCACTTCCAGGACAGTACGGTCACATTTGCAGAATGTGTCATATAACTTTCATTTTGCAGGTAAAATGAAATATATAGGCAGTTTGATGTCTGATGCTATTGGCTTCAGAACTCAACTGTGAAAGTTCCTTACCTAAAACATTGGAGGAGCATAAAATACTTTTTAACTTTTTATGTTTCTGTATTCCCGTCCTTAACAAGAGAATCTTTAAAGTATACTTTTTCTACCTGCTTTGGCTGCATTATGTCCAAAAAGCTGTGTCAGTACTGTGAAGATAATATTGAGTTCGGAAAATGCGAATAAAATGAAAAATAACTTCTCTTGAGCGAGGTGAAAAGAACCGCGTAATCTTTAGGTGCAATTCGGGGAGCAGAGCAAAAAGGATGCGTTTTGTTGCAATTATATTGTAATCTCAGATATTATATATAAAAAGTAAAAAGAGAAGACCATATGCATTGACCAATAGATGATGAATAGAAGACACATTGATCTGAGAAGTTGCAAATAATATTGGCTCTTCGCTGTTTCGAGTGGATAACTTACATATATCTCTTAAATATCAACGAAACATATGTAAAATCTAGAAACATTCATGGTTGAAACTCACATTCAAGCTTGATGTTTCTCTTTTTTGTCTGGTTACTTTGTAACTGAGCAATTATTTTCAACCCTCATGAAACAGCGAAGAGCCATAATATTCTTTATCTGCAACTCCTGATCATTTATATATTTCAGTGTCTCAAATTATTTATCCTGAATTCCTTATTTTATGTAGTACGTGACCTGTACTGACATTGAGACAGTAGATTCGCCTGGCTGAATTGGGGTGGACACTGCTCCCTTTGCTGTTGTTGCCATATCGTATTCGGCATTTACTCTGGAGCCGCCGTTTTCACTTACAGATGACGTCTGCACTCCGGTTATCTCAGCCTCCAGGCTCTTAGCAAGCGTAGTGGCTTTAGAGGATGCATCTGCCACTGCTTCATTCATCAGTTCTTCACGAAGCTGTTTTTGCTTTTCATCGGATACCGAGAATGAAATGCTTCCAATATCATTAGCTCCGGCGGCTGTAGACCTGTCAATGATCTCACTCAGGTTGTCAAGATTTTTGGTTGTGACCTGCACACTGTTGGACGCAGAGTAACCTTTGATTGTTTGTGTATCATTCGCATCATAGTTGTATACCGGGGACACGGAAACGTAGGATGTCTGTATTTCCTTGTCCTGCAATCCCATTGCTTTGAGTTCTGCTATTACAGCGCTCATAAGAGCTGCGTTTTTATCTGTCGCTTCCTTTGCAGTTTCAGATTGAACTACAACACCGATATTCAATGTTGCCGTGTCAGGGATAACTTTCTGTTCAGCATATCCACTAACAGAAAGAGTATTTTCCGTATTCTTTTCGGACCCACTCTGTGAAATGGCATATGTTGTTGCTGACATCAGCACGAGAACAACTGATAGCGCAATGATAACGTAATAAAGCTTATCGTTTTTATTTTCCTGTGGCATTTTCACATACTCCTTGTTTAATGCTTTGTTAACTGGTGATTCAGCCAGTTCTAGCAAGTTATAAATGCACCCCTACATATTAAAGAATTACTTAAACTTCAACTACGGTCGCAGTTATGATAGTCATGCGATATTGAAGGAAAAATATATACAAAGTCATGTAAGGAGGAAAGGATAAAAAGGATACAGAGTCAATCCAGTTTTCATTGACAATTATCCTAATATCAATGATTTCTGACTCAAGAATGGTTTGAATCGGAGCTAGAAGGATCAAAAAGATATTTATTTTCTAGTAAAGCAGTTTACTTTTGATGAAGATAACGATACTTTTTTCATTTCTTGCATATTCATCTTAATTTTATCATCGAGAACTGTCGTAATCCCAAAAGTTTTAGTGCTCAGTTTAAATGGAAGTTAATTTCTGTTTTATCAGTCTCTTCATTATTAGTCATTTTTACCAGGGGATTTTTTGCTCCATTCTAACATCGCCTCAAGAACAGGAAAAAGTGCCTTTCCGCGTTCTTTCTGAGATACGTTGTTATCGTTTTAGCGTTGATTCCATACATTCTTTTTTGTAGTTCTGTGTATCGAAGAGTATTTCTCGCAAATGTGAGATTATAATGAGATTACACTTACTTCCAAATACTTCAACATACTCATTTACGTTTCATTTCGACTCTTTTTCAGATTTCACGTAAAATTCCTCAATACATACTTATTGGATACATTGTTACAAAAGTTCTTCTAATTAATATATTAACAAGGTAAGATATTAATCTCTAGGTAAGATAAATTCTAAAAGATTGTCTCAAACTATAAATATTTGTACTGTGGGCATATTGGATTACGAAAATTCTCCAACTATTGTTGAACCTATGAAATGTCAGCCTCCGTATACTTGACAGTGCCATATTGAAGTCTTTTTGAGATATTAAAAAACTAATTTAAAAGAAATAAAAAAGAGGTAAAAATCATGAAAGTAATAGCAATAAACGGAAGCCCTCGAAAGAAATGGAACACAGCTACTCTACTGGAAAAAGCTCTTGAAGGTGCAAATTCTGAAGGCTCAGAAGTCGAGTTAATCCACCTCTATGACCTCAATTTTAAAGGCTGTACAAGTTGTTTTTCCTGTAAATTAAAGGGTGGAAAAAGTTATGGAAAATGTGCAATGAAGGATGAGCTGACACCTGTGCTTGAGAAGTTGAAAGATGCAGATGCAGTGATCCTGGGTTCACCCATCTATCTTGGAAACTCAACAGGCGAGATGAGGTCGTTCATGGAACGCTATGTGTTTCCATATCTGACGTATTCCGATAATCTGCCTTCGCTCTATCCGAAAAACACTCCTGTTGGTTTTATCTACACAATGGGGGTAAAGGAAGAATACCTCGATATGTTAGGGCTCAGAAAAACCATAGAACTAAACGAAAATTTTACGAAAAGAATCTTTGGATACTCAGAATCACTATATAGTGCCGATACATATCAGTTTGATGACTATTCAAAGTATGTTTCAGATAGATTTGATCCCGAAGAAAAAGCAAAAAGGCGAAAAGAAGTGTTTCCTTACGACTGTAAAAAGGCCTTTGAGATGGGAGTTAGATTCGTTAAACGACAAAGAGCTCTAGAAGCACAGAAGTAAGACTGTACATTTTTATACTCCATCACTTGCAGTACTTCTATGTCCTATTTTCCTACCTGTTGCTTGCCACCGTAAATTTCGAGAAAAGGAGTGGGAGAGAAATAACCCCTCCCTTAAAAATTGTTTTTCTTTCAGTTCATGTGCTTCCTTACTTTAATCTTCTCAAAGAGCTGCTTCAGGGTGTCTTCGTTGCTCTTTGTAAATTCGAAGGGTGAAGTCGTGAAAGGCTCAAAGTGCACTGCCACGTCATCGAGCCTATAGAAAGTCCCATCACATTCCATAGCGTCAATGACTCCGGGAAGTATGATATCCGAGGCAGCTACTGTCGGGCAGGGAGCAATATCCAGGCAGACCATAGGGATTTCAGCAAGATAAGAGGCGCAATCTGCAGGGATGTGGCAGACAAGGTCAGCACACATTACAAAAGCTGCATCAACATCTCTTTCTCGCAGCACGTCTACAGTTGTAAACTCTCCTGGATTGTAACGCGGGTGTCCGCGTGTGAAGTCAAGCCCGAAGGGGTAACCGTACATATAGGAAGCCACTTGGTTAAAGCCTGCCACATTACAGTGACCACGGAGAGCTCCTAGGGTGAATTTGGAATAATTATTCATTTCCTTTACGAAATTCATGGCAATTTCGGCATTCCTGTGTTTTCCGATGGATGAGGAAAGCCCGAGTCCCACTGAGATAGCTCCGAATGTGCAGTTCTTCATCATATCGAGCATCTCTTCCATAACAGGAATGGAAACTCCGGTGATCTCTTCTACCGACGGATGGGGAGGTTTTCCGTGAAGCAAAGTCATAAGTGCGCTAATCAGTTCGTAGTCCGATCCTGGTTTGAGCTGTACGTGCAGGTCGGAAGCTTCAGCGGTTGGAGTTTTTCTCGGGTCTACAGTGATAACTGTCCTGTCAAAACGCCCTCGTTTTGTCCAGTAACCTCTCGGGAAAACAGCATACCTTGACATCTGTCTTGGCATGGATTCAAGAGGATTGGTTCCCCAGTAGATTATAAGGTCTCCCCTGTTTTTCTTTTGCCCTTCCGTTGCACCGACTTTTCCGGACTCCTGTATTCCCATAGCAGTCGGGCCGTGGCAGATAGTGGCATTGGAATCGACAATTGCACCAAGGTATTCCCCTATCTTGAGCCCTATTTCATGTGCTTCGCAGGAAGTCTCACTGCCCATGAAAAGCAGGGGCCGCTTTGCCGAAACAAGGATATCGGCAGCTTTTTCAAGAGCTTCATCCCAGGCAGTAGGGGTCAATTTTCCTTCGTCCTTTTTAAGTGGCTGCCTGAGCCTGTGGGAACTTACAACTTCCTGAAATTTGGCATTTCCCATCTTACATGCGTTTTTAGCTTCAATCTTTCCGTCTCCGAACTCAACCTGGATGTCATCACAGGACGCTCCGCAGACCGGACAGATTATGTTTTTGTAAATCATACTTACTGCCCTCCGATATAAACTTTCAATACTACATCTTCGGCGCTAAGAACCTCTTCATCAGTGGGCTCAATCGTCACTGGAGCGCCCTTATAGAGGGGAGAGCCTGTAGAAAGAGTATCAGGGTCGACGATTACATTCGCCCAAATAGCCCTCGGCATGAACACCTGCCCTGGCTGGACCGAATCCGTACATTTTGTATAAACTACGACAGAATGTTTTCCATTCTCACTTGTTACTTTTACTTTCTCAGGGGAACAGAGTGATGAAAAATCCACTGGAGAAATCCAGCACGATGCACATTCCATAGTGTACTCGTCCGTGAATTTGTCCCCACCTTTGGCAAGCCTGCCTTCATTAATCGTACTTCCTGTAAGGAGTATTACTTCCATGCTTCTCACCTCAGAGTTCAGGGTTTGTGTCTGCAATCACGTAAAGCGCTCCTTTTGCTCGCTTGCTAATTGCATAGTCTCCTGTGAATTTCTTGAATTCGCCTATTAGCTCAGTCTCACCGGATTTGACACTGTTTTCCATAGATACAAATTCGAAACCAGGGGAGAAACGCTCAATTTTGCCCCCAATAACTATGGTGCCTCCTGCCATTTCAGCGCCTACTCCACGAAGAGCGTTTCCTTTTACGAAGATTAGCCCGCCGTTCTGACGGATTCC
>DAQQ01000211.1:0-8887 GCA_002508465.1 Methanosarcina sp. UBA7
AATTTAAGACGCGGCGATCAATTTAAATCTGGATTAACTATTTATATTGATATAGATAATGACTTGATTTATAATGTTTTAAGGGGACTGTAAGGATGGCAAACCGACCTCTGGATATTTTGAACAACGCACTGGATACACCTGTAATCGTTAGATTGAAAGGCGCACGCGAGTTTAGAGGCGAACTGAAAGGATACGATATTCACATGAACCTCGTGCTTGACAATGCTGAAGAACTAAGAGAAGGAGAAGTTGTAAGTAAGTTTAGCAGTGTCGTTATTCGCGGTGACAACGTGGTATACGTATCTCCGTAATCTATATCAAGCACTTCATCTATTATCGTTAAATCTCGGTGAGCTCCAGGACTTATTGTTACTGGCTACAGAGACTAAATTCAGATGAACAGAATCGCTTCAGATTATCGAATACTGCTCTAACAAATTAATTTTATCAGGAGATTTAGAATGAGTAAAGGTACGGCATCAATGGGAAAAAGGCAGAAACGCACACATGCTAAATGCAGGCGCTGTGGAAGTGTTTCTTTTAACGTGCATACAAAACAGTGTACTTCATGTGGTTTTGGAAAAACATCTCGTATAAGAGCTTACAAGTGGCAGGCAAAGTGCAAGTATTAAACCTGTCTGATCCACTTTCTCTATTTTTTACCTTTATCGGAGGTCAAAATTGAAAGAAGAATGTGGCGTTGCAGGCATAATTCTACCAGGCGACAGGCCACAATCCAATACTGTCGCATTCAAGCTATATTACGCCTTGTATGCCCTCCAGCACAGAGGACAGGAATCCACTGGCATAATGGTATATGATGGTACATCCTCTCATTCCATTAAAGGCATGGGTCTTGTCCCTGATGTGTATAACAAAGATTCTCTGGGGCACCTGATCGGAAATGTAGGAGTAGGGCATGTCCGTTACTCAACTACCGGAGGATCAAAAATCGAAAACTGCCAGCCCTTTATCCTGAATTTCAAAGGAGGAGCAGTTGCAATTGCCCATAATGGGAACTTGGTTAATGCCAGAACGCTCAAGGACGAACTGGAGTGCGAAGGCCGTATCTTTATCAGTGATTCCGATACCGAAGTTATTGGTCACCTTCTTGTAAAAGAATTGATAAGGCACGACCCTATAGAATCAATCCGGAATGTCATGCGCAAGCTTGTTGGTTCCTATTCTCTTGTTATCCATATCGACGGCGCTATATACGCTGTGCGGGACCCTCTTGGTCTTAAACCGTTATGCTTCGGGAAAGTCGATTGTGGATATGCAGTCTTCTCGGAAAGCGTAGCCCTTGATACCCTTAATGGCACCCTTATCAGGGATGTACGGCCAGGTGAGGTAATAGTTTTTACGGGCGACGGCTTTGAGAGCTATCAGATAGGAAACGAACCTCATCCTGCGCACTGTGTCTTTGAGTTCATTTATTTTGCAAGACCCGATTCTATTATTGACGGAAAACTGGTCTACAAAGTGCGGGAAAATATCGGAAGGGAGCTTGCAAGAGAGCATCCGATAGAGGCTGATGTTGTTTCTCCTGTTCCGGACTCCGGGATTACTTCGGCAATTGGCTATGCCAGGGAATCAGGCACTAAATACCTCGAAGGCCTGATGAAGAACCGTTATATAGGGCGTACATTTATCCTGCCTGGCCAGGAGCTGCGCGAAACCGCAGTCCGACTTAAAATGAATGCTATCCAGGATAATGTCAAAGGCAAACGTGTGGTTCTGGTTGACGACAGCATTGTCAGGGGTACAACCTCAAGGCGGATTATAGATATGGTCCGCAGGGCAGGTGCGTCAGAAATTCATTCAAGGGTAGGAAGCCCTGCAATTATCGCTCCCTGCTATCTGGGTATAGATATGGCTACCCGTCAGGAACTTATCGCCTCTTATAAGACCGTAAAGGAGGTTGAAAGCCTTATTAACGCGGATTCCCTCGGATATCTGAGTATTGACGGACTTATGAGGGCTCTTGAATGCGATAGGAGTGACATGTGCCTTGGCTGCCTCACAGGCGAGTATCCTGTAGAAATCCCTGGAGAAAACTGCATACGGAAACAGACACGTCTGGACGACTTCGACAATAAACCGGAAAGTCTCTGAACGGCTTTTTCCAGTCTTTTTTAAGGGACTTTCTTCACTATTCTTTTTGAGTTCTTACTGTCTTTTTGAGTTCTTACTGTCTTTTTGATTTATTCTCAATTTTCATCTATTCTATGTTTGCTTGTTCTCGCTTTAAGCTCTTAAAAGTGTAACATTAATTGTCCTGCTTCTTGGCCCATCCATTTCGGCAAAAAAGATTCTCTGCCAGGTCCCAAGCTCAAGTTTCCCTTCTGAAACAGGCAGGGCTTCGCTTGTTCCAAGCAGTACTGCTTTAAGATGGGCGTCTGCATTGTTATCTATAAGGTCGTGCCTGTACCCTGCACCGGCAGGAACCAGTTTATTTAAAAGATTGAGAATGTCGTCTTTCAGTCCGTTTTCATTCTCATTTATTATGATGCTTGCGGTAGTATGCTGTGTGCTGATAAGACATATGCCTTCAGATGTTTCACTTTTCCTTACTTCTTCCTGAACTTGTGAAGTGATATCAACCAGTTCAGTACGTTTGGATGTATCAATTTTAAGTTTCAAAGTCTTCCCTCTGAAGTTTTCCAAATTCTATTTCAGTCTTTTCTTACAAAAAATGTATTGATTCAATGTAACATCCTTGAATACAGTTCATAAAAAATTATGGAAGTTTTTTTCCATTTATATTCTATTTTTTTGACACACAGGATTCTGAAGTGTATACGATGACCTGCATGCAAGAAAAGGTTAGATAAATAAAAGCGGAAAGGATTACAGGTTAACATATAAATCCGTGACTATAGTTAAGATAGAGCTACTTTATGAAAGTTATTTTTAATACGGAAGAATTATTCTATTACTATTATATAATTTCAAATTATATTCTAACCGTACTCATGCTGATGAAATTTGAACATTTTTCCATACCAGTTAAGAAAAATGAATCATTTCTAAAAATAACTACCATGGGTATATTATAGGATTGGGGAGGTTGATGAGGAATTTGATCAGATTGTATTCTGAGTTTAAAGAATCGGATTGTATCCTGATTTTAAAAATCATCTCCTCCAGTATGCAGAACGAGTATTAAGAATTTGAAGCAAAAAAATATAAAATAAAAATATAGTAAATATGGAGGTAAATATAATGGGTGGAGGATTTGGATTATTTGGAAGAGGAAGAGGGTTTGATGGTTGCGGCGGCGGTTTTGGCGGCTTTGGCGGCTTTGGTGGCTTTGGTGGCTTTGATGGCTGCGGCTTTGGTGGACGTTTTGGCTGCGACGATGGATTTAGGGGCCGTGGTTGTGGCCGCAGAAGATTCTGTGACCGTGACTGGGACTGTTAAAAAGCTGTGACTTTAACTGACATCAGTCATAGATAAAACTGAGGAGCGGAGTCACAGGCTTGTGACATTCGTTTCTCACTCTTTTTTAGATATCAGGTGAAAAGTTGTGACTGTAACTTTTTAATCAACTCAGCCATTAAACCTGAGTTTTCAATTAATTTCAATAGCTCGGTCTCTGCGGTTTCTTTTTTGTTTGCTGCTTCGTTGGTCAAGGGTAGCCCGTACTTAAAACAGAAAGTCACTTTATAAAATGCCACAATGATGAATGATTTGCAGAATTTGACTACATAGTATCAATTTCTGATAATTATAAAATTCTTAATTATATTTCTATAGTATTTATATTTTGTAACGAATATAGTCGGTGTGAGCAATTGTGAAAACACGCTCAAGCATGTAAATCATCAGCATATAACATGTAAATAGACATCCCGATATGCGAATGATTTACTAATAATATTTGCTAATGAGGAATGAATCGAAAAACATTCAATAAAGAAAACGATATTCATAAATTATATTCACAATTGCATCTAACTATGTAAAAATCTGGGGGATATACAAATGTGGCATAGCTACTGCAGATATGATAGATATAGGCACTGCTGGTGGTGCACAGGTAATTGTCGCGGTGGTAAATACTAAAAACTTTTAGAAACTTTTAGAGACCGAATTGAAACTTTTAGGACTTACACAATTGAAAGTACAAAATGTTGTAGGTTTAATGCTGTCAATTTATCAATTCAACTGTGTAAGTTCTATCTATATAAAAGTATATACACATTAATTTTACCTGTGTATTTTCTATATTTTTTGTATTGAATAGTGTGTTATTGGCAGAGTTCTTCTAAGGTTATCTTGCATTATGGAAAAAGTTGAGGAAGTTAAATGGCTGATTAAGACATTTAAAATTTTTTTAATACGTATGGCGACCCACTTCTCTATAAATATTTGAACAGTGGAATGAAATTGGAACAAAAAGAAGCCTCTTAATCTGCCTTCTATCTCCGATACCCAAAAGTTTAATTTAGAGCGAGTATAATACATCTCCTAATACACCCAAATGTCTTCAGATGTTTCACTTTTCCTTACTTCTCCCTGAACTTGTGAAGTGATATCAACCAGTTCAGTACGTTTGGACGTATCAATTTTAAGTTTCAAAGTCTTCCCTCTGAAGTTTTCCAAATTCTATTTCAGTCTTTTCTTACAAAAAATGTATTGATTCAATGTAATATCTTCAAAAAGCTAGATTGATATGGAAAAATATTACTTTGAAAAATAATAATCCAGAAAATAATAATCCAGAAAATAATAATCCAGAAAATAATAATCCCGAAGATAATAATCCCGAAGATAATAATCCCGAAGATAATAATCCCGAAGATAATAATCCAGAAAAGTATAGTAATCTAAAAATAGTGATCAAGAGGGTAGTTTTTCCAATCTAATCCTAAAAAGCAAATGTACTCGCTTGTCAGATCAGATCAATAACCCTCACTATCCTACTAAATCTACTCTGTTTTATCTTTTCTTACTTCTATATAGGAAAATACAGAATAGACATACAATGCCGCTGATTGTACTAAATCCCGGAGACTTTGTACTTTCTTCAGCGGCCTTATTTTCAATAGTGTTTGCACTGCTGCTTGAGTTGTTGCTTGCGTTACTACCTTCACTAATGCTTGCAGTATTGTCTGCATTACTGCCTGTAGTGCTATTTGCGGCTGTTTGAGCACGTTCTGCAGTTATTATGTTACCTTTGTCCTTTATGCCTGTTATTGCGAAGGAAGAGTAGCCAGGTACGTTTGCTGTGAAATGCAAGAACTGATCATCTTCACCTGTTAGATTTACTGGTAGTTCTATCCATTCTTTTTTCTCGTCATCGTACCAATCAAGTAGAATTGAAGACTTGTTTATATTATTCTCGTTTACCCATGAGGTATTAACTTTAAAATTGACCGATGAACTCTCAATATTCTTTGAGTTTCCATAACCACCATTTCCAACCCATATATTGAATGATTTGTAGACAATGCCTTCAGGTAGCTTGGAAACCAGGCTTGACTTATTTTTCAGTTCCTCTACTATTGTAGTGGTCTTTCCTACGGTTTTTGTTGATCTGAATCTTATCGATTCAACACAGGTTACGTTATTAGTAAAATTAAAATTCACATCCTTTCCACTAGCAATAAAGTTCTGTAAATTCTCTTTTACCTGGACATTACTGGCAGGTTCAGGGGATCCACCAATGCCACCACTGCTGCTTCCACTCTTGTGGCTGTGTCCTTCACCACTGCTGTCACTGTTACTATCACTATCACTGCTACTGTCGCTTTCGCTATTACTATCGCTGTTACTGTCACTATTGCCGATAGTGTCACTATTACTGTTGCTGTCGCTTGAATTGCTTTCTTCCAGTACGTTTATTGTAGTGATTTTCGAGGAAGTTTTGTTTTCATTAACTACTGTCAGGTTAACATCATAGTTTCCGGCTGAGGAATATATATACAGAGGATCCTGCTCGGTTGAAGTGTTTCCATCTCCAAAGTCCCAGTGCCATTCGTTTGAATTTTGCGACAGATCTGTAAATTGGACATAGAGAGGTGCATAGCCGCTCATAGTATCTGCATCAAAGTCTGCTACAGGAAGGGTTTCTTCTTGATCCGGTTCTCCCTCAACATTTATATTTAGAGTTTTCGAACTCGAGCCATTTTCATTATTTACGGTCAGGACAACAGTATAGTTTCCTGCTGAGAAATAAGTATAATCCGGGTTCTGCTCGGTTGAAGTTGCTCCGTCTCCAAAGTCCCAGTTCCATTCGTTTGCATTTTGTGATATATCTGTAAATTGCACAGAAAGAGGAGCAGGGCCACTGATAGTGTCTGCATTAAAGTTCGCTACAGGAAGAATTTTTTCCGGAGCTGGTTCGCTCTGAACGATTACTTCTTGAGTTTTTGAGTTTGAGCCTTTTTCATTATTTACAACAGTCAGGACAACGTTATAGTTTCCTGCTTCAGAGTAGGTATGCTTTGGGTTTTTCTCTGTCGAAGTACTTCCGTCTCCAAAGCTCCATGTCCAGGAAGTTGCATCCGTACTTTCATCAGTAAATGCTACATTCAATGGAGCTTTTCCAGAGGTAGGGGACATAGAGAATGCGGCAACCGGCACGTTTACATCGTTATTATCAGGAGTTTCATCGCTATCCGTGTCGTCGCTTCCACCAGGGTTCCATCTCGCATAATACGGCATTCCTTCCTGATACACGCCACTAATACTTTCTGTGTTAACTGTCTTTGTCTCAAAAGATGTGTCTATAAACTGCCCACTCCCTATGTATATTCCCACATGACTGGTAAGCCAATAGTTCCTGTTGTTTTTAGCAACGTCTTTTTTCCAAAAAATTACATCACCGGGCTTCGGAGAAGCTGTAGTAACATAATATGCATTTTTTTTCATGTTAGGCACAGTTTGGAAAACTATGTCTTTGGCTCCGGCTTGCTTGTATACTTGATATACCAAATGAGAGCAATCAATGCCCGATCTGCTGTTACCTCCATGCACGGATTTAACATTAATCCAGTCTTTTGCGGCTGCTACTACCGCGGACTCGGATGTTCCTGCAGGAGCTGCTGATACGAGGGGTATGAATGCTATTAAGATAGCCACAAGGAGTATGGCTGTTAGTTGATGTTTTTTAATCTTCATTTTTGCTCAGTGCCTGTGTTTTACTAACTTAGTTGTACTATCTGCATTTATTATCATTAGAGTAACGCAATAACTCAACTGAACTTTTAAAAACATAACTCAGTTTGAATGTAAGCTTAATACCAGTACTCGTTTATGGACGCGAAGTTGAACACATTGACCTTTCACATTTATAATCATTCAGTTAGATTTATACAGTATTCTCTTTATTAAATATCTAGATTTTCCTTTATGGAACTGGCTTTCTTAATAAAATGTCAGCAACTTTCGCCTTAAAATGTAGAAATGTAATTATTCTGATGCGTAATATATGTTCAACAGTTTAACTTTGAGCTATGATACAATGAAAAGAGTGGCAAAAAGAAGGGAGTTTAAAACCTTTAAATTGAAAAAAAAGTCCGTTTATTACTGATTTTTATCGGGCAGTCCTTTTTATCGGACAGTCCATTTAAGTCCGGTAGCTGCCATAATTGATTTCACAACATCGCAATATAAAGCTAAAAACAACGGCACAAATATTTGCAAGCTCGATGTCCAGTACATCCTTAAGATACTGTTTTTGTTCGAATTGTGTCATCAAGCTTCTTCAGCGTTGCAAGCATTATTTGCAGGCTCTCCTTGTATGCAAAGATGTCCTCTTCATCCAACCTTCTGAGAATCTCTGAAGCATTTTCTTCAAGTTCTCCCATGAACCAGTCCCTGTAAGCTTTTCCCTTTTCGGTGAGAGAAATAAGGGTTTTTCTCCTATCCTGGGGGTCTTTTTTCCTGCAAACAAGTCCTTCTCTTTCCAGAGCATCGATCATACTTGTCAAGCTTCCCTTCTGAAGATCAAGACATTTTCCCAGGGTTGTAGGCATAATATTGTCTATTGACCCAATAATCATAATTGCTCTATTCTGATTTTTATTGAGGTTGTACGGATTGTCCCCTGGTTTGTGAAAAATTTTGGCAAAATTTTTTTGAAACAGATTGATTATCTCAAACTGGAGTTTTACTGTTTCTTTTATCTTTTCTTCCTTCATTGGTATCACAGTCAGGGTTTTTGTAGTTTGATTTGCAGTCAATATTCGGATGATAAAGGCAGGATAGTAGCCATTAGAGGTCTTTTTGCGAGAAGTTCCTTATCCAGTAGACTTATTTGCGAGGTGTTTCTTAATTGAATCTGCTATCCTAATGGATTTTACGAATTTTCTTGAATTTGACTGAGCTTTAATTGTACCTTATCATCCGAATTGTGACCGTTTTTATTTACTACTCAGTTTCTTACTGTTAGATTTCAAACTAAAAATGAACCGGTTTTATTTATATTTTATGATTTGTAATTAAGGCCTATTTAAGCGTTGGGCGTCGATGTATAATCAAAGATTTTCTCGGTTTCACTTTTGCTGTCCTGGCCTGTCTTATAGAAGTGGGCACTATCAGTGCTCCATGTATCTCTCGTGAGGAAATAATCCTCAACATAAAAACCCGAACCTACAAAGTATGGAACCTACAAGATATGTTTCTCTCTAAAAGTAGCTCTTTTTACGAATCCGTACTTAGTGGAAAGTTCTGTTTACCATATTTTTGACCATCGTACCAGATTTTACAAACCGACAGGAAAATTTCAAGCTGCCAGAAAAGGGGATTTATGTTTAAAAATCAATAGCTGTTTACGGTTAGGAGAGTTTCATTATAAAGATAAACTTAAAAAAGAATATATTTTTCGAACCTGAAACTCTGAAAAACGATACTGAATGGATATTGAATGGATATT
>DAQQ01000105.1:0-8902 GCA_002508465.1 Methanosarcina sp. UBA7
ATACGAGTTATAAAATTCAAATATGAGCTATAAAATTCAGAATGACAAAGATGCTAACATTGAAAAATGAGAGACAAATTCGTTTATGTAACTTTACCTCTGAGTCTGTGGAACTTGGAATACTTCTTGCGATTGTAGGGGGATTTCTTGATGCTTACACGTTTGTTGGAAGAGGTGGGGTTTTTGCCAATGCTCAGACTGGAAATGTCGTACTTATGGGCATAGAAGCTGCAACAGGAGAATGGGGACAGGCAGTGCTTCATGCTGTACCTATTCTGGCATTTATGGTAGGAGTAGTAGTTGCCGAGATGATTAAAAAACCTTCAATGTGCCTGTTTATGCAGGATTCCGAAAGAGCAGTTTTAATTCTTGAAACTGTAGTCCTTTTTATCGTAGGTTTTATACCTTACACGAGCCCGAGCATTATTGTAACAGTTGCGGTTTCTTTTGTTTCTTCGGTTCAGATATCTTCATTTCGCAAACTCGTTGGTTCTACGTATAGCACTACAATGGTTACTGGAAACTTACGTTCAGCTACACAGGAAGCTTATATCGCTTTTACAAAAAAGGACGATGAATCGGCTCGCAGAACCATTCGATACTCTACAATTAACCTTTCGTTTCTATCAGGAGCTATTTTAGGAGGGTTGCTTACATCGTTTATTGGGGTTAAAGCAGTATGGATACCTGTTATCGTGCTGATATTCTCTATAATTTTATTCAATAGTGAGCGTAAGGATATGAATGCTAACATTGAAATCCAAGACTGAGTGAGTTAGTAATAGTAGGCTGACGAACCACAGAAAACAAATCCGAAAATTGGTAGCATTTAGAATATAACGTTTAGAATATAACGTTTAGAGTATAACGTTNNGAGTATAACGTTTAGAGTATAACAGTTAGGGCATTAACATTTAGAGTATAACATTTAGAGTAGTGAATCACTAACAATAATATATGCAGTGATTCTTGACAAGGATTAATGAATTAATTGACAAAAATTGGTAAATTATTGACAGCACAACTTCTGCGCAATCTATATCAGCTTTCAGTGCAGGGAAGGTAAGCAATGGCAAGAGACAGAAGAGACTATTATTATCATCAGGCAAAAGAAGAAGGGTATCGGTCCAGGGCTTCCTTCAAGCTCAAGCAGATTAATGAAAGACATCATATTATCAATAGAGGAGATTCGGTTGTTGATCTTGGCGCAGCCCCAGGCGGATGGCTCCAGGTCGCAAAGGAACTGTCCGGAGGGAAAGTCCTTGGCGTAGACCTGCAGAGAATCGAGCCTATCGAAGGTGTCGAGACCATTCAGGGTGATATAAACGCAGAATCGACAATAAAGAAGATTACTAAGATCGTAGGGGTAAAAGGAGCTGATGTGGTACTCTGTGACGCAGCCCCTAACCTTTCAGGAAACTGGTCTTACGACCATGCAAGGTCAATTGAACTTGCGACTTCGGCCCTGGAATGTGCGAAGAAAATTCTCAAACCTAAAGGGAATTTCGTTGTAAAAGTCTTCCAGGGAGACATGTTTAACGACTACCTACAACAGGTAAGGGAAAACTTTGTCAAAACAGCCGCATATTCTCCGAAAGCGTCACGGTCCCAGAGTGCTGAAATCTACGTTATAGGAAAGAAATTCCTTACAGCTCCGCTCCGCAAAGGGGATGAGTTCGTAATGGATATCGAGGAGCTGGGCTCAAGTGGGGACGGAGCTGTACTCATTGAAGGATTTGTCGTCTTTGTAAAGGAAGTCGAGGTCGGAGAAAAAGTCAGGATCAAAATAATGGATGTCAAACCCAACTTCGCTTTTGCAGATGTCGCAGAAAGGCTTGGAAAAACCGAAAAATCGGAATGATTTATTATAAATACCGGATGACATAAACTATATCATTTCGTAAAAACATATATATTTAAGCTGTCATATATACAGCTTAAATATTAAGTATAGTTATTTAACAAAAAATGTTAATAAGATTATTAAGAGTTTATCCCGATTTTAAAAACACCTTCAAACACGGTGATCCGGTTGATTGATCTTCACACTCACACGATTTTCAGTGACGGGGAACTTATCCCCAGCGAACTTGTCAGACGGGCGGTTATTCACGGCTATAAAGCCATTGCGCTTACCGACCACGCCGACTACACCAATCTCGAACAGCTTATCGAAGCTGGACAGAAAGCAAAATACCTTGAAAGTGAATGGGATATCCGCATTCTGGCTGGGGTTGAACTGACACATGTGCCGCCACGGAAAATAGCTCCTCTTGCAAAGAAAGCAAAAGAGCTGGGTGCTGATATTGTGGTAGTGCATGGAGAAACCATCTCCGAGCCAGTTGCCCCCGGAACAAATTCAGCGTCCGTTGCCTGTGAATATGTGGATATTCTGGCTCACCCGGGTCTGATCTCCAAGGAAGATGTCGAAAAGGCTAAAGATAACAATGTCTGTCTTGAGATTACAGCAAGGAACGGACACAATAGGACCAACGGACACGTTGCACGGCTTGCAATTGAAATCGGAACAACGCTTCTTCTAAATACCGATACACATGCCCCTGAAGACCTCATCACAGATGAAACTGCCATGAAAATTGCAATGGGAGCCGGACTTACCGAAGTAAGGGCAAGAGAAACATTAAAAGCGTCAGCGAAAAAAATAGCGGAGATCGTTTAAACTGTATATATTCTTTTCTATTTTTTCCAAGTTTTTTCTTAATCTTCTCTTTTTCAATTTATTCCTAATTAGTTTTTGTTTTCCTTTCAAATTATCCCTTATTTTTGCTACTTTCTTATTTCTTCAAATTATTCAGCTTTTATTATATTAAAAGAGAAAATGGATCTTAGATCTACGTTCGATATCTCAACAAAAAATAAATTGAACAGAAAAGTATCCAAGAAATATATGGATATTGGCAAATACAAAAAGGTTTTTTAGTGTTTGTGGCATTTTCTTCTCGAAAAGTAAATGCTATCTGAAATGTTTAGCGTACTTTATAGTTGTTAAACTCTCGGTCTTCTATACAACTGAATTTTCAATATTCTCGATAGGATGTTTCACCTCAAAAGATCTAACTGTCTATATTATGTAAAACGTTAGATTTGGATTTGCAGTGAACTCCAAAACTCCCTGAATTGGATTACGGATATTGAGAATTAAGGACTTATAGATACAATTCCTTGAGATCGAGAGTTAAAGTTCCATAATATCTGAGGTACTAGAATGAAAAAGATGAGCTTTTTAGTAATTGGCTTGCTACTTATGTCAATAGTAGCAATGTCAGGATGTGCTGATAACAAGTCATCCAACACTACCGCCCCTGCAGAAGAAGAGAATGCAGGCAATGTGTCAGCTAATAATACTATGCCTCCAGGAGGAGAAAACCCAGGTCAGATGCCACCTGAAAATGATTCCATGCCTCCTGAAGGTGCTCCTGGTAATATGTCAGCTAACGGTTCCATGCCTCCAGCAGGAGCTCCAGGTAACATGTCAATGCCTCCTGAAGGAGCTCCTCAGGCAGAAAACTCAAGCAATATGTCATAATTTGATTAGTTGGAAAATAGTTTCCAAACTATTTTAACAAAGATGAAGGTAATTAGTCAGATAACAACTTTTACCTTCACCTTGACTTTTTATTATTTTTAAAATCGGTATCATCAATTTATTCTTGTCAACTATAACTCCACAAGGATATTTTCCTACAATTATATTGATGTAATCTGTTTCTTGGGGTATATTGATTTGATATATTTGTTGTGCAGTTTGTTGATTTGATCTTTTTGTTGCGATATACTGGTGTAATCTATTTGCTGTAATGTCAATATTACATCTTTTGAATCAAAACGGAGCATCGGGGATTATGCTCATTTTACAGAATTGATCAATAACTCAAGGATTGCAAGGGCAAAACCCGTATAGTCCTATACTATAAAAACGTATTATAATAATCAAATTATATAAAGATCAAAATTACATAAAACTCAAAGTTATAAAATCAAAATTATATAAAAATCAAAATTTCATTTTTGAGGTGTATTATAATATGAGTGTTTATGTAATGCACTTTAATGAAGTCGACAGGACAAATTTGTCTGAGGTAGGGGGAAAAGGCGCTAATCTGGGAGAAATGGCTAAGGCAGGATTTCCTGTCCCTACTGGATTTTGCATTACAACGTCGGCTTATCGTGATTTTATTGCAGCAAGTAGTGAGATGGACAGATTTTTTGATTTACTTGATCAGTTAAAACCGGATCAACCGGAAGAAATTACTAAACTGGGAAAGCTGATCAGAGACCATTTACTAACTATCCCAATATCTCAAACGATTAAACTCTCTATTCTTGATGCATGGAAAGTACTGGGGGAAGAAAGGGCTTATGCCGTTCGGTCAAGTGCCACAGCCGAAGATTTACCGACTGCTTCTTTTGCCGGCCAGCAGGAAACCTATTTGAACGTAAAAGGAATAGACCAACTCCTTCAGGCTGTACGAAAATGTTGGAGTTCTCTGTTTACCGACAGGGCAATAATCTACCGTATTAAAAACGGATTTGGTCACCGTTCGGTTTATTTATCTGTGGTGGTGCAGCAAATGATATTTCCGGAAGTTTCCGGTCTTATGTTTACTGTGGATCCTGTCACCGGGCACAGGAATATTATCTCCATTGATGCCAGCTTTGGGTTGGGTGAGGCTCTGGTCTCAGGAACCGTATCGTCCGACTCCTATCAGGTCCTCAAGGGTAAGATTATCAAAAAGCAAATTGCAGAAAAGAAGATAGCTATTTATCCGATCACAGAAGGGGGAACAATAACCAGAGAACTTGCTCCTGAACTCCAAAAAAGGCAGGCTCTCAATGATGATAAAATTCTGGAATTGGCCCAATTCGGCCAAGAGATAGAAAAGCACTATTGCTCGGAACAGGACGTTGAGTGGTGTTTGGCAGGGGATAAGTTCTATATTTTACAAAGTCGCCCTATCACCTCTCTTTATCCTATTCCTAAAGTATATGACAATAAACTTCATGTATTTTTGTCGATTGCTCACCTGCAAATGATGACGGATGCCATGAGACCTATGGGAATTTCTGTTTTTCGGGGGATATTTCCCTTTGGTAAATACTCCGTATCCTTTCCCAATCCAGTAATAACAGAAGCAGGAGATAGACTTTTTTTTGACGTCACCCCTCTTTTGTACAATAAAACTTCTCGGCGGTATTTTATCTGGAGAATTTCTATTGTGGACGAACTAATGAGGGATGCCCTGGTGAAAATAGTATCAAGCGAGATCTTTCAACAGGAAGCAAAAGCAAACAAAAACACAATGAAACAGGTTTTTAATTTGTTCAAACCGATGCTTCCGCTCTATCTAAAGGGTATTCCGGTCATTGTTAATAATTTATTCTTCCTCGAGCCTTCAGGTATCATTGAGCGAGCCACAGCTCCTCTGGAACATATAATCGATAAGTATAGATATAGCATCATTCAGGTGTCAGGGTTAAAACGGATAAAAAAGGTTCAGGAAAGTACTGGAAAGTTGCTGCAGGAACTTAATGGCAGCATGATGTATGTACTTTTATCATTCATTGTTCTGCCCATTGCGAATAATCTGGCCAGGTTGTGGTTGGGTGAAGACCTTGATGTTGACACGCTGAGTAAATCCTCTCCTGGAAACGTGACCGGTGAGATGGGGTTAATGATTGGTGACATGGCCGATACGGCACGAAAATATCCTGAAGTGATAGATTATCTGGAAAGGGCTGAAGACCGCACTTTCTATCAGGGTCTCGGTAAAGTAAAGGGTGGAGATACATTCAGAGCCGAGCTGGATAGGTTCATGGAACTGTATGGCATGCGCTGCCCTGGTGAAATTGATATTTCAAACATTCGATGGTGGGAATCTCCCACCCTGCTTGTTCCGTCTATTATAAACCACATAAAAAGTAATGCTCCCGGTGAACATCGGGACCGTTTCAGACAGGGCCGGAAAGAAGCTCAGGAAGCTATACAAAAACTTCTTGATCGTATTGGAAATACTCCTGCCGGAAACTTCAAAGCAAGACTAATGTCCAGGCTTCTTTTCATTTATCAAAATTCCACAGGCTTGCGTGAATTTCCCAAGTATGTCATTATTCGGTTTTTTGATATATATCGGCAGGCTATCCTTGCAGAGGCACGAGTTTTACATCAACGAGGGATTCTGGAAAGAGAAGAAGATGTGTTCTATTTGTACCTTGATGAGCTTATGGCATTATTAGAAAAACGCTTTAATGAGGACCTGAAGGAACTTATAGAATCCCGTAAAAGAGCCTATGAACAGTACCAGAAGATGACGCCTCCCAGGGTTATGACCAGCGAAGGAGAAGTAATTACAGGTGTGAGAAGCGACGTAGAGGCTCCTAAAGGGGCTTTAATCGGGACTCCTGTTTCAGCAGGAGTTGCAGAAGGGTACGTAAAGGTTATTCTCAAACCCGAAGCTGCAAAGTTGAATAAAGGGGATATTTTAGTAGCGCCTTTTACTGATCCAGGCTGGACTCCCCTGTTTTATTCCGTTGAGGCTCTGGTAGTGGAGATTGGTGGTATGATGACACATGGTTCCGTAATTGCGCGGGAGTATGGTATTCCTGCAGTTGTAGGTATCGAAAATGCTACCAAAATCTTAAAAGACGGCCAGTATGTCCGTGTTGACGGTACCAGGGGTTTTGTACAGGTTCTGAAATGAAAAAAATAGAAGAATCTAATCAAGTACTTCAAAAAGGTAGAGAATAGGAGAATATACTAGGGAGAAAATATGAGAATGTTCTGCAAACAACTTTACATTCTCTTTTCCCTTAAGTCACATCCTTAACAGTATCTCTTGAAGATAAATCAAGGCAAATTTTCCGGTATTGGTTTTTCCTCTTCCTTATTTATAGAAGGAAGAGAAATAGCCTTATCTCTTTTTTTTCTAATCTTCTCAAAGAGCTGTTTTAAAGTGTCTTCGTTACTCTTCGTGAACTCGAAAGGTGAACTTGTAAAAGGTTCGAAATGCACCGGTAGATCATCGAGCCTGTAGAAGGTTCCGTCACACTCCATAGCATCAATGACTCCAGGAAGTACGACATCCGAAGCAGATACCGTCGGACAGGGAGCAATGTCCATGCAGACCATTGGAATTTTGGCAAGGTAAGCCGCACAATCTGCAGGGATATGGGATACAAGATCAGCACACATAACAAAGGCTACATCTACGTCCTTTTCTCTGAGTACGTCCACGGTCGTGAATTCTCCTGGGTTATAACGTGGGTGTCCTCGCATGAAGTCAAGCCCGAAGGGGTAGCCGTACATGTAGGTAGCTACCTGGTTAAAGCCTGCAACGTTGCAGTGGCCTCGAATAGCTCCAAGGGTGAACTTGGCATAGTTATTCAGTTCCTTTACAAGATTCATGGCAATTTCGGAGTTCCTGTACTTCCCCATTGAAGAAGCAAGACCGAGCCCCACTATAATGGCTCCGAAATTGCAGTTCTTCATCATATCGAGCATTTCTTCCATAACAGGGATAGGAACTCCGGTAATTCCTTCTACTGAGGGATGGGGAGTTTTTCCGTGAAGCAAGGTTAGAAGTGCACTTATCAGTTCAAAGTCAGAGCCGGGTTTTAGTTGAACATGCAGGTCGGAAGCTTGAGTTGTAGGGGTTTTTCTAGGGTCTACAGTGATAACTGTCCTGTCAAAACGTCCGCGTTTTGTCCAGTAACCTCTCGGGAAGACTGCATACCTTGACATCTGTCTTGGCATGGATTCAAGAGGGTTTGTTCCCCAGTAGATTATAAGGTCTCCCCTGTTTTTTTTCTGCCCTTCGGTTGCACCGACTTTCCCAGCTTCCTGGATTCCCATGGCTGTCGGCCCGTGACAGACAGTAGAATTGGAATCGACAATTGCACCAAGGTATTCCCCTATCTTGAGCCCTATTTCATGCGCTTCGCAGGATGTCTCACTGCCCATGAAAAACAGGGGCCGCTTTGCCGAAACAAGGATATCGGCAGCTTTTTCAAGAGCTTCATCCCAGGCTGCAGGTGTCAGTTTTCCCTCAACTTTTATAAGAGGCTGCATGATCCTATGGGAGCTTACAATTTCCTGAAATTTGGCATTTCCCATCTTACATGCATTTTTCGCTTCAATCTTTCCGTTCCCGAACTCAACCTGGATGTCATCACAGGCTGCCCCACAGACCGGACAGATTATGTTTTTGTGAATCATACTCACTCCCCTCCGATATAAACTTTCAATACTACATCTTCTGCACTAAGAACCTCTTCATCAGTGGGCTCTATTGTTACTGGAGCACCCTTATAGAGGGGTGAACCCGTAGAATGGGTATCGGGATCGATAATAACATTCGACCAGATGGCCCTTAGCATAAACACCTGCCCTGGCTGGACTGCATCCGTACATTTCGTATAAACTACAATTGAATGCTTTCCGTTCTCGCTTGTTACTTTTACTTTAGAAGGAGAGCAGAGCGACACAAAATCCACAGGCGAAATCCAGCAAGATGCACACTCCATGGTGTACTCATCCGTGAATTTGTTACCCCCTTTGGCAAGCTTGCCTTCATTAATCGTACTTCCGGTAAGGAGTATTACTTCCATGCTTCTCACCTCAGAGTTCAGGGTTTGTGTTTGCAATCACGTAAAGCGCTCCTTTTGCCCGCTTGCTAATTGCATAGTCTCCTGTGAATTTCTTGAATTCGCCTATTAGTTCAGTCTCACCGGATTTGACACTGTTTTCCATAGACACAAATTCAAAACCAGGGGAGAAGCGCTCAATTTTGCCCCCAATAACTATGGTGCCTCCTGCCATTTCAGCGCCTACTCCACGAAGAGCATTGCCTTTTACGAAGATGAGCCCGCCGTTCTGACGGATTCC
>DAQQ01000265.1:0-5695 GCA_002508465.1 Methanosarcina sp. UBA7
TCTTAGAATGGATTGATTGGATAGGAAAAAAGCTCTTAAAAGAAAATAGGACTTACGCAGTTGAACTGAAAAATCAACAGCATCAAACGGTTAACTGTCTAAAACGTAACAATTATCTACAGTCTTTTCGGTAATTGATTTTGTTCCTCAAGTGCGTAAGTCCTAAAAAGTTTGTTAAAAATATGTTTTTAATTTTTTATTCTTTCAAAATTCGGTACACCAGATGCACATACTGCTTTTCCACAATTTCGTCTCTTAAAAGTTCAAGACGAGTACCGTTTTTCTCCAGGGTTCTGAAAAGATTTGTTCCGTTTTTCCCTACAATTTCAGGAGTGAGAATTAGGCTGATTTCTTCGACAAGCCCGTGTTCGAGTAATATACTGTTCAGCACTCCTCCGCTATCCGAAACTACAAGTTCAAAACCATACTTTTCATTTGCAATTTCCAGTGCCTGTCTGATATTTACACGGTCTGCTCCTGTCCGGATAAAATCATAATTTCTTTCCTTAAGGTAATTTATATAAGCTTCAGGGGTCCTTTCCGAGACCAGGACGATTGCATCTTTGCTGAATTCGGAACGCCTGAAAACATGCATTAACCCTTCAAGGATTCCTTTCGAATCCGCAATCAGCCAGTATGCCCTGGGATCATCGGGTTGAATTTCAGGTTTCTTGAAGTCTGATTCCTCTTCAGGAGGAATTTTTTCGCAGAAAAACTGGGTTCCGGTTTTTGCAGTGTTCGAGCCGACTATCATGGCATCGGGCTGAAAACTGCTAAGGATCTTGTAATGAATTTCAATATTTGCTTCAAAGCCAGTAGTAGAGCCATCAAGACTTATACTGTTGTGAATAATTACTTTTGGTATCATATTATCTCCCCTGAACTTTCCTTAATTCTCCTATTGAACTCCCAATATCTTTTAATGCTGGAAAACTGCTTTTAAACGCTTAATCAGCTCTTAATTCCTTCATAGTTTCTATAATATATCGAAGAAGTTATCTGTATTGGAATGTATTTAATTTTAATGCATGCTGTAGAATTTGAAAATGTATCGAAATCTTTCTCAGAAAAAAATATTCTCGAGAATATATCGTTTTCAGTGAGGCAGGGCGAGATTTTCGGGCTCCTTGGGCCAAACGGGGCAGGAAAGACAACGCTTATAAGGCTTCTTCTTGACATTATCAGACCGGACTCAGGGGAAATACGTGTCTTTGGGGATTTCCTGAACCCTGCTGCAAAAAACAGGATAGGATACCTTCCTGAGGAACGTGGATTGTATAAGAAAACAAGACTTCTGGATATGCTGGTCTACCTTGCACAACTTAAAGGCATGCCAGAAAACCAGGCTCGTCTAAATGCCGAATCTCTTCTCAAATCCCTGGAATTAGATCAATATAAAAACAAAAAAGTCGAAGAGCTTTCAAAAGGAATGCAGCAGAAAATCCAATTCATTTCGGCAATTATCCATGAACCTGAACTCTTAATACTTGATGAGCCCTTTTCCGGGCTTGACCCCGTAAACACGAAGGGCGTTATGGTTAGAATCATGGGACTCAGGGCAGCAGGAAAAACAATAATCCTTTCTACGCATATGATGGAGCAGGCTCAGACACTTTGTGACAGGATCCTTATGCTTAATAAAGGCCGGAGAGTACTTTACGGCCCTGTGGACGAGATCAGAAAGGAGCATGGGAAAAATTCTCTAATTGTAGAGTTTGCAGAAAAAGGAAACTTGAACGCAATTCGGGAAATTTCCGGTATAAAGAAAATAATAGAACATGGAAAATCGGTTGAACTTTTCCCTGAGGAAGGGATAAGTGTCCAGCTTCTTCTTGAGGAACTTGTCCGGAAAGCAAATCTAACACGTTTTGAAAAAACGTTTCCTTCTCTGAATGAAATCTTTATCGAAACCCTGGAGAGTGTTTCCAATGAATAGTTTTCCCGAAAAGACCTTTATTGTTGCAAGGCACGAGTTCACGAAAACGATAAAACGTAAAGAATTTCTTTTCATGACATTCTTCTTTCCCCTTCTGTTTGCAGGTATCAGTATTCTCCCGGCAGTGCTTTCAGGCATGAACCCGGCTGAAGACCAGAAAGTAGGTTATATTGATCTGACAGAATCCTTCAAATTTCCAAAATCAATTCAGAACGAAGGCCTTTCTATAGGCTCCTCAGAGACAAAAACCTCAGTTATAGAGTTTGTAATGTACAGGGAAATTTCCGATGCAAAGCAGGCCTTACAGGCAGGTCAGATTTCTTCCTACCTTGTTATTCCTGAAGATTTCCTTAAAACCGGAACAATAGAACTGTATAGCCCTGAAAAAGAAGCATCTATGTCAAATTTTGAATTATCTTCCGAACTTTCGGATATTGTTATTACTTCCCTCCTTGCGGACAAAGTGGACGAGTCAACTCTCAATAGAGTCCGAAATCCGGTTAATATAAAGTTTTATAATATAGGAAAGAGCGGAGAGTCTTCTGAGAGAGGTATTGCTGATATCTTTGCCAGCTTTGGCCTTCCTATTCTTACAGCTTTTCTACTTCTTTTCAGTATTTTTTCGTCGTCGGGCTTTCTGCTTCGTGGTGTTGCCGAAGAAAAGGAAAACAGGATAATAGAAATCCTGCTATCCTCCGTAACTCCTACTGAAATCCTTACAGGCAAAATTCTGGGTCTTGGTGCAGTCGGCCTTCTTCAAATTGGAATATGGCTTGCAGCAGTAGTATTCGGAAGTGGGTATGCACTTCCTGTGAAAATCGAACCTTATACTCTCCTCTTTGCTCTTATTTATTTTGTGCTTGGTTTTCTCTTTTTTGCCAGTATGATGGCAGGGATAGGGGCGGTTACTGGCTCCCTTCAGGAGAGCCAGCAGGTTGCAGGAATTTTCACTTTTGCAGCTGCGTTACCCCTGATATTCATGCAGCTTATCCTTACAAACCCTGGCAGTCCATTTTCTGTTTTTCTTTCCCTTTTTCCTCTTACCTCGCCTATAGCCATGCTTACCAGAATGGGAGTAACAGCCGTGCCTATTTCTCATATTCTTGTCAGTATCTTTATTCTGTTGATTTCGGTTTATGTTGTGATTTTGCTTTCCGGTCGGCTTTTCAGGACTTATCTGCTCATGTACGGGAAAAGACCTAAAGTAAAGGAAATATGGAAGAATATCCGGACAGAATCAAGATAAACGAAAGTAAATAGTGCTTTTAATTGCCATGTAAAACTCTTAAACTTTTAATTTATTTAAAAAGGATTTTTGAGTGTCTGATCTTCAAAAGGAGCCACATAATAAAGCCGCTTCCTAATAATGACTTGTTAAAATCTCGGAATAATATGACCCCTTGTAGGAAACGGAAGTGCTTAACTGTTTAATATAAGACTGGTTAAATAAATCACGATTCTATCGTCAATGTTTTATAATTTTAGTTATATATTATTAATTGGTTCATAAGGAGTACTGTGAAATGGAGGTAAATACCGGGCAGCTTCAAAACTGATCCAGTAATGAACTTCATTGACATAGAACAAACCTTGTGAACCACCTAACTGACATTTTTCCTACTGATTTTTAATTCAACTTTAATCCAACGTCCAAATCTGCTAGTATTTTTAAATCTACGTATATTTTTAAATCTACGAATAGTTTTTTATCAAAAATTCTTTTCTATTCTCAGTTTTTCACTTATGCAGTAATCAAGCATAGAAGGCTCTTTATGAAAGTCTAGGAGAATTTCGAAGCTTGTTAGAGTTCTGCTTGAACGCAGACAGGTGCTACATAGTTTACCACCTGGAGAGCAGTACTTTCAAGGAAGGTTCGGATACTCCAGGGGGTCTTATCCAGGGTACGGGAGGCAAAGTTAAGGCTGCCTACAATTTCTCCTCTATATTTCAGAGGGATTATAGCAATAGCTTTTATTCCTTCTCTCTTTACTGCATCAACCATTGTGTCTGAGTAGAATTCCAGTGAGTATATGGGCTTTCCAATTAAAATTTGTCTTGCCTCTAAAGAATCTGCCTTATATCTGGAAACCTTTTCTCTAAATTCAGGGGAAATTCCCCTATCTGCTACCAGGTTTATCTGGTCCAGGAGTTCATCCTTGAGGTATATGAATCCTGCATCGAGTCCATGTATTTGAAGACAGGAATCAAGAACCAGGTTGAGCATTGTCTGGAAATTCCAGGTACTGCTGAGTTCTGTCCCGAGTTTTCGCTGGATCTCAAGCATTCGCTGGGCCTCTTTTCTTTCGGTAATATCAACTACAAGACCCTGGAAATGAGTTGCTTTTCCGTCCTTGTCTCTCTGAATGAATGCTTTTTCATCTATCCAGAGCATTCTTCCGTCCCCTGTAAAGATTCTGTATTCAACGTCGAAAGAGTCCTGTCCCTCTGTAATGTTGCGATTGAGAATTTCAATAACTGAGTCTATATCGTCCCTGTGAATTATGCTTTTATAAGGTATTTTCCCTGAGGTAAAGTCATCTACCTTATACCCAAATTGAGTCACGTTTTCGGAAACGTATATGGTTGGCAGGTTTTCTTTGTTTTCCCATAGAAAAGCTACTGCCTGGCTGTTGTTTATTATGGTTCTCAACATTTTTTGAGTCTCTAAAGACTTTCTGAGAGCTTCTTCGCTCTTTTTCCTCTCAGTTATATCCAGCACAAGCCCTTGAAGGTGAGTTACTTTTCCGTCAGCATTCCGCTGGATAAACGTCCTCTCATTTACCCAGTGGAGGTCGCCAACCTTTGTAAAGATTCTGTACTCTATATTGAAGTCAACATCACCTCTCCGGATATGGTCTTCAAGTGAATCCTTAACTCTCTTCAGGTCATCGGGATGGATAATATCTCCGTACAGGACCCTGCCTGAGATAAAGTCTTCAATTGTATATCCAAACCGGACAACATTTTCAGAGACAAACTCAGAAGGCCATTTTTCTTCGTTTTTCCAGATAAATACTACTGCATGACTATTATTCACAACTGTCCTGATTATTTCCTGCATCTCAAGGACAGAAAGTAAATCCACAATCCCTATTGCCGCAATAACCTTTCCGTCCTCTGAGAAAATGGGAGAAACAGCTACATTCCTGCCCAGATACGTACCTTCTTTGGGAACTCCACGTATGGTTTTGCCGGTCCTAAGCACCTCTTCGAGTACAGGGCCTGTATAATCCCTGTCAAGGATTTTACCTTTCTCCAGGCGAAGTCCATTTTTATTGAGGCTACGGATAGTAGTTGGAAGCCCAACAAGAGAATGCACTGCGATAGCTATTGACTCGAGTTCATCAGATCCTGCATTTTCAGATATTTGAGAAGTAATTCTTTCACCCCCAGGAAACTTGATGGTTGAGCATATTCTCAAAACTGATTTAGCCTAATTAATGCTGCTAACATTATAGCTCCAATATATATTAATTCCTTTATTTATTGGACTTACTCTCTTTTTTTCTTTCTATTTCTTGTGTTTACTGGTATATTGGACTTTACTCTTCTTCTCTGATTTTCGCTCCTGCTATGTACAGTTAAATACTGTATCAATGTGTTTCATGTTTCCGCAACTGGTTTCAGGTTAATTCAAAATACCGTTTCAACCCAGGTATTATCGTACTTCTAAAAATGGATAATTGGACATTATAATATGAAAAGTAAATTCTTAAAAGTACAAAATAAAAGAGCTATATTGTTATCTGTATTTTTATT
>DAQQ01000104.1:0-6992 GCA_002508465.1 Methanosarcina sp. UBA7
GCTGCAATTTTACAGGGAAACAATATCAGGAATCCGTAGACGAGCTTATAAAAGGACCTGTAATTGAAGCTTTCCAGGCCGCTGATACGGCTTTTCATGGTTCGGGCAGGGAAGATATCGATGCCCTTATGCTGGGAAGCGGTAGGCCTTTTGTAGTTGAAGCAAAATCTCCTGTAAAGCGAAGCGCAGACCTTGAAAAACTTATGCAAAATATTAACGAGAAAGCTGCCGGAAAAGTTGAGGTAAGAGAATTATCTTTCACTGGAAAGGATATGATTGAGACCTTGAAAAGCTCAAAGGCGGATAAAACTTATAAGCTTAAAGTTACATTTAAAGAGCCTGTTTCGGAGGAAAAGCTTAAATCCAGCCTAGAGGCTTTGAATGGCATAGAGATCTCCCAGCAGACTCCAAAGCGGGTAGTTCACAGGCGGGCTGACCTTGTCAGGAAAAGACATGTGCACAGCATCAGGCTTGACGAACTGACAGACGAAGGCTGCGCTTACATAACAGTAAACTGCGAAGGCGGGCTATATGTAAAAGAGCTTATTTCCGGAGATGAAGGAAGAACAAACCCGAGCCTGAGCGGACTTTTAGGGGTTCCTGCGCTTGTGGAAGATCTTGATGTGGTCAACGTCGATATTTAAAACTCAATCTGAATCAGCTTTATTTAATACGTGGGTCAGGAAAATACTGACTGAACGTCTTATTTAAATAATATCCATCTTATCTAGAGAAAAACTGTATATACTATAGACAAATTAATCGAGCATTCTAAGGAGGAACATGCGATGACAAACTCCCACGGTGAAAAACGCTGCACAAGATACAAATTACAGAAGACAGTTCGTGAAAGAGGGATTTCCCCTGTAAGCAAGGCAATTCAAGAATTCGAAGAAGGGCAAATGGTCCATATTGACATTGACCCTAGCGTTCAGAAAGGTATGCCCAATCCAAAATTCCAGGGTTCTACCGGAAAGGTTATAGGACAGCGTGGTCGTTCGTACATTCTTGAAGTTCGCAACGGAAATGCGATGAAGGAAGTTATCTCTCTCCCTCAGCACCTTAAACCTCAGAAGTATTGATTTCCATTCCAGGCAGAGTTAGGTTGTAAAACCTAACCCGTTTTACCTGAGTTTATACTATGCAGGCTTTTACCGTAGGCTCGGGCTCCTGCCAGGGGTTTTCGGTGACTTGTAAGAATAAGAGTCTGTATCTAAAGTTAAGAAACTCAGTGTCCCCTGGAGAACTGCTTAAAGGGGAGAGGGGAACTTAAAGGAAACTGATTTTAAAAAATTAGTTCTTTATCCGGTATGGTGATCTCTATTCCATAGTGACCTCTTATCCCGATAAGGGAATATCTATAATTATATATCGTTTGTCAGACATATACCTGATCCAGATCAGGAAAAGATTATTCGGAAAAATTTCATATCACTATTGAATACGATCGAGTTTCGTGAATAACGGCAATCTGAAGAAGGCCTATCCGTGAAAACGGTCCGCAATCTCGAGTCCAGTTCAGATTTCCGGATACTGACAGGCAGAAATTTACTTGCCAGGAACTCCTGGAGAAGTGAAGAGTGATCTGAAGAGATTACTCAGCAGAGAATGGCAGATCATTACAACTTTTAAGTCAAAAAGAGTGTATTCCAATGATAGTTAAGGAAGTCCTCAGTGAAGAATTATTGACCTTGGCCGAAGTCAGAGAACTACTTACCAGGATCACCGAAGAGCGCAGAGAGAAGGGGCTTGAAGTCGGATATGGATTCAGAAAAGCTCTGCACCATGCTGAACAGTTCTCAAAGATCAGTGGAGATAAATCAAGGGAACTGGTTAACAAGCTGTTGGAACTAGAAAAAATGAAACCTTCAATCGCGATCAGGATCGCAGATATTCTGCCTCAATCCAGGGATGAAATCCGATCAATCTACGCTAAAGAAAAATATACCCTGAGCAATGAGGAGCTTGATCAAATTCTCGATTATGTAATGGAAGCTATTGAATAAAACTGAGATGTAAAGGGAATAACCTATATAGAAGTTTTCATCTTCTTATTTATAAGGGTAGTATCCGAAACTTTGAGTATGTTAAAGTGTCAGGGAGTACCTGATCTTAATTCAAACACAGGGGACTCTTTGGGTTATTGAAATATATAGTCCGGGGATGCCGGTTACAGGGTAGTCTAAAGTTTTACAGGACACACCGAACACTAGAAATTTGTGAAGTGTTGACAGTTCCGATTAGTGAATAGATTCCAAACCGGATGGACGCGAGTTGGGATATTCAGGATAAAGACATATCCTGAAAACAGATTTCCATATGGAATTTCAGATAATTGATAGGATGGGTGCTGATGAGAGTAGAGAAGTCGCAATCAGGTAGACCGTACGCTGGCAGATCAGCTGCTGAAAAACCTTCTTATGGCGGCAAGCGTCCGACAGGCAAACCGCAATCCGAGAGACAATCAGAAAGAGCTCCGCGCTCATCCAGAAAGTCCCAGGAAAGCTCACAGGAAAGAGAGGAATATGCATGGGTTCTCGACTACCTTCCTTATGGGAAATCAGTTGATGGCACTGCCGCATATCAGAAAAAACCTCTTGTCCAGGCTATAGGAGATAAAAAATTTACTCTTATGGAACTCGTTCCCAAAAATGGTGTGGTTCCTCAGATCCAATCAAGAGTTTATATAGGATCGGGAGACCGGGATGAAATTGACCATGTAAAACAGAGAATAGGCTACCCGGATCTTACAACAGGAGCGAATCTCGAACTGCCTTTTATTCTTGAGGCATGTGTCAGGTATCAGGAGGAACGCTTTGTAAAGTTTTTCAACGAGGCTCATTCTATCACTACCCGCTTGCATATGCTTGATCTCCTTCCCGGAATAGGTAAAAAACTTATGTGGTCTATAATCGATGAGCGTAAAAAAGGAGACTTTAAGAGTTTTCAGGATATTCGAGAAAGAATTCCAAGCCTTCACGATCCGGCTAAAGTCCTTGCCCACAGGATTGAAGAAGAACTCAAGGATGATTTCATCAAGTATAGGCTGTTCACAACTCCACCACGCCGACAGTAAGCCGAATGAGATGAATTCTCTTGGTTCTATTTTTTCCAGTAAGGATCTCAAGGTTAATTTTTCAGCTTTTGATTATTATCCTCTAAATTACATTTATTCTATATTAGGTCAAAGTACTCGTTTTACTCCGAAATACTCTCAATTTATTCAGTAACATACTTAACTTACGCAGTAACATACTCAAACGCAGTAACATACTCAACTTATCGAGGAGGCTTCAGTCTGGTTCGTTTTCTTCTTAAGAAATATAATATAAAAGGAGGCACTTTTGATCAGCATTTTCTGGTCGATGCAGGCTATCTGGACAGAATAGTGACTGCTGCTGAGCTTGGGCCAGAGGATGTGGTTCTTGAAATCGGTGCAGGTATCGGAAACCTGACTGAAAGGCTTGCAAAAAAAGCAAAAAAAGTAATTGCAATTGAACTTGATCCTGTTCTTGTCAGAGTCCTCCATGATCGTTTCGATAAGGTTGAAAATATTGAGATTATTTCAGGGGACGCTCTGAAAATCGAGTTTCCGGAATTCGATAAGGTTGTCTCAAACCTTCCCTATTCCATCTCATCTGAGATCACTTTCAAGCTCCTTCGCTATAAGTTCAAACTAGGCATTCTCATGTACCAGTACGAGTTTGCAGCCAGGATGGTTTCTCCACCCAACTGTAAGGACTATTCACGTCTCACGGTAGATACATGCTATTTTGCCGATGCATCCATTTTGATGAAAGTCCCAAAAAGTGCTTTCCAGCCGGTACCAGAGGTTGATTCTGCAGTTGTCAAACTTGTTCCTCGCCCTTCACCTTTCGAAGTCAAAGACCAGGCATTTTTCATGGACTTTGTGGCTGCAGTCTTCAGTCAGCGCCGGAAAAAACTGAAAAATGCGATTCTGAACATGAACCACGTACTTAAAATTTCCAACATCAAAGAGATAATAGCTCGGTTACCTGAGGATATGATGAGTAAGCGCGCTGAAAACCTGACTCCTGAAGAGCTTGCAAAGGTTGCAAATCAGATAATTGATTTAAAGAAGTTACCTCTTGAAAACGACTGAACGAATAATAAACCAAGTATAATAAGAACTATAAATCAAATAGAACTATAAATCAAGGACAATATAATTAAAAAATAAAGAATTCGAAAATTATGGTTGAAATTGAATACAAAAAAGCTCGGATCAAGCTCGGGAATACGGATCTTGTCTATGAGCCTGCTGAAGATTCTTTTTTACTTGCCGATGCCGCCCTTAAAGAAGCGAAGCCAGGCATGCGCATTCTTGAAATCGGAACAGGATCGGGTTTTGTATCAGCTGTGCTTCTTGCAAACCTGAAAGAGATTTGTCTGGTTGCTACGGAAATTAACCCCCATGCTGCCCGCTGTGCGAAAACAAATGCTGTTGAGGTTATCCGTACCGACCTTTTCAAAGGACTTACAACCCACTGTCCAGAGACTCGTTTTGACCTTATTCTCTTTAATCCGCCCTACCTTCCTACTTCTGAGGAAGAAAAGGTTCCAGGCTGGCTGAACTACGCTTTTGACGGTGGAACAAGTGGAAGAGAGACTCTAAATAGATTTCTGGGCGAAATAAGGGACTATCTCAAGCCAGGAGGAGAAATTCTTGTGCTTATTTCCTCCATTACAGGGTTAGATGCAGTAAAGGAGAAAATGGAGAAGTTGGGTTTTGTGGTTAATGTCGTGGCAAGAAAAAAGGTTTCTTTTGAAGAGTTAATGGTTGTTAGAGGGAAGCTTTTTTAAAATAGAAAATTTTGCCTGATAACTTTACTTTTAATGCAGTTAATTAGCACGGAAATAAAGATTCAAAACTGTTTTCCGAAAATAGACGAGAATACATAACTTTTTAAATTAATTTCGCCTTCTTCAATAAGGGGGTGAAATATGTCACATACTAATTTCTGGGAATATTTCTGGGATATAATGGGTGCATTAATAATAATGGTCATGGTATTAATTGGAATTTCCAGTTTTAAATGATCAACTGTTGGATATGAATACTATATAGCTAATTGGAGCCGGATGTAAATAAATATAATAATGACGGCACTTATTAAATTGAATTTAATATGTTTTTGTTTATCTCTGCTTTAATATTTCTGTTTTCTTTCTACTCAAATTTGGACTCAACGATGAATCTCAACTAATCTAGCAAATAATGCTAACGGATACTTCTTAGTATAGTGTAATTGTAGCTATCTCAGGCTTAACTACTTCGATAGTAAGTGTGTGGATTAACATAGATCAAAGTGAAAATAATAGGCATCATCGCAATTTTTCTATAAATCCCAATTATATGTACTTATTTTCTTTACCGCAATAATGAAAGTTTTGGTTCTGTAAAAGTCCTCTGTAATAAATGATTTTCGTTAATTTGAACTCAATAACTTGACTTGGCTTCTCTGAGTTTGCTTCAGGCTTAGCGTACAAGATCAGGTGATTCTCAATGTTTACAATATATAGAACTTCATTGAAAGCATTGATAGCTTTCTCTAAATTTACTATGCTATCGCGCATTTCTGCAAGTTTAAGGTATCTGTAGATAACACTATTAAATTTGAATAACTGATTAATGCTGGTATTAAATGAGCAGATAATAAGGGA
Organism: Methanosarcina sp. UBA7; assembly: GCA_002508465.1. GTDB lineage: Archaea > Halobacteriota > Methanosarcinia > Methanosarcinales > Methanosarcinaceae > Methanosarcina. The sequence goes on from DAQQ01000104.1 coordinate 5,686, forward strand.
GATATATATGAAAATATCTAAGAATGGAGAGAAAAAGTTCAACAACATGAACAAAAATATTTAAGGAAATAGCAGGACCAGATAGCAAGACAGCTTTCGAGTAATTTTGAGGGAAAAATTACTGCACTTCTGGACACGGTTATAAGTCTGTTTCTTTTTTCTATCTTGAAACAATCGCCCGAGTACTGATAGTGAGAAGTATTGATAGGTATGAAAAAATCTGCTAATAGTGAAAAGTATGGGAAGGTATGGAAAAATTGAAAAAAGGTACAACTTAATGTTTTTTACTTAGAGACTCGACTTGTTGGATAAGGCTGTAAACATAAGACAACCTCAAGGTCAATAGAATCGTCCCTAATAGAAAAATTGTAGCCTTTAAAAAGGATGATATCCTTTTAAAAAATCTACTTTAATATTTCTTTGGGGTTATTGTTATAACTTAAACCGTTTATGTTCCTTACTGGCTGTCATTCATTGTGACTGTATCGGAACTCTGTGTATGATTCATTGCTATAGCTAGTTTTCTCTGCTTATTACTCATATGAGTACCTGCTTGAGCTGTAGCATTTCCAGTTACATTTTCAGTTACATTTTCATTTATATTTTCAGTTATATTTTCANNAGGTGTCTCTGAAGATACAGGTGCTTCTATAGATGTTGAGTTGACTTCTTCAGAAGAAGTTTGAGTTTGGTTTTCTGCAGTATTTGTTTTTTCGGCACAGCCAGCCGCAAAGACTACAGCAGCAACAATGAGAACCATTGCTATAATTTTCAGAATCTTTTCCATTTGCATTCATCTCTAAAATTCTCTTTTTTCGATCGGTTTAACAGATCTAAAATTTTTCAATAAGAGACCTATTTAGGCTTACGCACTTGAGGTACAGAATAAGACATTAAGCTTTGTAACTAGTCTAGCGTTTAAAACTGTTGAAAGTTTAATGTTATTGTTTCTTGGTTCAATCGCGTAAGTCTTTAAAATAATACGTAAACTTTCATTTAAAACTTCTGAATCTCATCGATATTTTCAACAGTTTGCCACTAGGATTGGCTCAAAAGTATCAACCATGGAACAGGTGAGTTTTTGATCTGGGAGCACAAAACCTGGTGGAGAATAGGCTATTAAAAACAGGTCCGAAGCAACGGAAGCTAAACCGGAAAATCCATAGATTTATCGTAAAAACTGCACATCGTAAACGCGAAGGCAGAAAAGAATCCTACATAAGTTACGAATCTCTTAAGTTTATTCGCAATTAGTAAAACAAGTACTGGATGTTTTAACGAAATAATTTCTAACCAATAATTGAATG
>DAQQ01000104.1:7133-12656 GCA_002508465.1 Methanosarcina sp. UBA7
TCCTTAACCGAATACAAATGTATTCATTTCTTCCTTGTAATTTCTCATAAACTAACCAAAGACTTTTCATCATTTATGTAGCAAAGACTTTGCATTATATTTATAGCAAAAACTTTGCATTATACTGCATAGTTTTGTCATTATTCACCAGCTTTGTTCAAACAACCATCCGGAAACCTCTTATACCACACTAGAAAGGCTTGGGTAACATAAACAATTTCTAAATTTTTATTGCCTGTTTTTGGAGAAGTTTTGATTATCAAAAGCCTGAATGATCCTGTAAACAGGTGGATTGATGGAAATACTAACCTGTTAAAAAAGGGAGACAAAAGTATCCTTACTACTAAATCCAGGATTAAAGATATCTTTAAGGCTTTTTCTAAGGAAGCAGTATCATCATTAATTTTCTTATATACCAAGTTCTATATTCTATTAATATTAATTACCACCTCGAATATTATATTTAGAACTGACAAGTTATGAACGCTTTTAACTCTAAGTATTTGTTTGATTGACTGGAGAAAAACTTAATGTATTATGATGAAGCCGCAGATGCGGTTCTAAATAACCTGAGCACTTCCGAAGAAGCCGGGCTGAGTTCGGGAGAGGCGGAAAAACGGCTTGATAAATACGGAAAAAATGAACTTAAAGAAGAAGAAAAGACTTCGGTTGTAAAACTTTTTCTTTCACAGTTCAAGAGTTTTCTGATTATAATTCTGATTGCAGCAGCATTGGTTTCCGCTTTCCTTGGAGAGCTTGTTGACGCTTTTGTGATCCTGTTTACTGTAGTCCTTGCAGGTGTGCTCGGTTTTGTTCAGGAGTACAGGGCCGAAGAGTCAATAAAACTTTTGAAATCGTTGACCAGTCCCGAAGCTCTAGTTTTAAGAGACGGAAAAGAGGGAAAAGTTCCTTCTTCTCTACTTGTCCCAGGTGATATTCTGCTTTTGCAAGCAGGAGACAGGATTCCCGCGGATGCGAGACTGCTTGAAGCGCTCTCCATAAAAGTAGACGAATCTTCACTTACTGGCGAATCTGTTCCTGTAGAAAAGAGTATCAATATTTTTCCTCCTGAAACCCCGCAGCCTGACAGGAAAAATATGGTTTATACCGGGACCTCAGTCACTTACGGCAGGGGAAAAGCCGTTATTACGGCGACAGGTATGAGTACGGCTTTTGGAAAACTAGCCGGGCTTCTGGGAGAAATTGAAAGGGATAAAACTCCTCTTCAGGAGAAACTTGACCAGTTTGGGCGCTGGCTCGGGACCGCAACCTTAATAGTTGTGGCTTTTGTGGCTATACTTGGAATTATCGAGGGTTTTGATCCTTTTGAGATGTTTCTCTGGGGAGTTGCCCTTGCTGTTGCTGCGATTCCGGAAGCTCTACCTGCGGTTGTAACAGTCGGGCTTGCTCTTGGTGTCCGAAGAATGGTAAAAAGGCATGCTCTTGTAAGAAAACTGCCGTCCGTAGAAACACTTGGCTCAACTAACATCATATGTACCGACAAGACCGGGACACTTACCCAGAACAAGATGATTGTTGAGAAGGTGTACGCAAACGGGACTCTCTTTACTGTTACGGGTGAAGGATACAAACCCACAGGTGATTTTTTCAGGGGGGACAGTCACGTTTCCAAGGATATACACCTCCACAAGTTACTGGTTACGGGAACCCTCTGTAACGATTCAGGGCTGGTTGAGGAAGAAGGCACATGGGATATTATAGGCGATCCTACTGAAGGTGCTCTTGTAGTCGCTGCATCTAAAGGAGGTCTCTGGAAAGCCGTCCTTGAGGAGAAACATGAGCGTAAAGGCGAAGTTCCTTTTTCTTCCGAAAGGAAGATGATGACTACTCTGAACACCTCTGAAGATGGTCTGTATGCGCATGCCAAAGGAGCTCCTGAGGTTATCCTTGCCTCCTGTGAGAAAATTTTCCTTGAAGGGCATGAGGAAGAGCTAACTCCTGAAAGAAAACAGGAAATCCTGAATATCGTAAACGATCTTGCAAACCAGACACTAAGGGTTATGGGGTTTGCCTACCGCAAGGTTCCGGAAGATATTCCGCCTGAAGAAGCTGAGAAAGATATGGTTTTCTCAGGGCTCATGGGTATGCGCGATCCTCCAAGAGAAGAAGTAAAGGTTGCAATTGCCACCTGTACCAGTGCAGGTATTCGAACCATAATGATTACAGGCGACCACAAGACCACGGCTTTTGCAATTGCAAGGGAACTTGGGATTTTTCGGGAAGGGGACCTTGTCCTTACAGGCACCGAACTGGAGGCTCTTGGAGACAGGGAATTTGATGAGATCGTGGAAAAAGTTTCTGTCTACGCAAGGGTTTATCCAGAGCATAAGCTGAAGGTAGTTGAAGCTCTCAAGAAAAAAGGATATATAGTTGCAATGACCGGAGACGGAGTAAATGACGCTCCTGCCCTTAAAGCTGCCGATATGGGCATTGCGATGGGAATTACAGGCACGGATGTCAGTAAGGAAGCCTCAAGCATGATCCTGACCGATGATAACTTTGCGTCCATCGTGTCAGCAGTCGAAGAGGGCCGAAATATCCTGAAAAATATTAAAAATTTTATTGCCTACGGCCTTACCTGTCACATAGGACTGGTTCTCATCGTCCTTGTAGGAGTACTTGCCTGGCATACTCTGCCTGTCATTGCGGTCCAGATCCTCTGGATTAACCTTATAACGGACGGCCTACCACCAATGGCGCTTTCCATGGAAGCTCCTGACAGAGGGCTTATGAAGCAAAAGCCAACTAAGGCAAAAGAAGGGCTGGTCTCTAAGAGAATGCTTATAGCAAGCCTTGGATTAGGGACTTTGATTGCAGTTCAATCTATCTGGGTTCTTCATAACTCTCTCAGTAACGGGGTACCCCTTTCAAAGATCCAGACTCTGATTTTTACCCTGGTAGTAATTTCCCTGATGTTCAATGCCTTTAACTGGCGTTCTGAGAGGTATTCGGTCTTCTCTTTGGGGATCTTTACCAACAAGTCCCTTATTTATGCAGTATTGAGCACTGTACTTCTGCAGCTTGTTGCAATTTACGTGCCTATTATGCAGATCGCCTTTCAGACTGTTCCCCTTTCGCTTTCCGACTGGGCACTGATAATTCCGCTTGCTTCAACCACACTTATAGTCATGGAGTTTGTTAAGTATCTGGAATGGAGGATCCACAGGTAAAATCAAAGAGCAAAAACCAGTAAAACTAATAAACAGGGTTTGCTTTTAAGCATACCCTTTTCCTTTTTCTTTAGATTTTCAGAAATTTAAGACTTTTTTAATTTACTTTGACTTAAAAGCGTTTTTTCTTGTTTGACCACAAACGCCTGCTCTTTTGATCACAAACCTCGCTAATTTGATCACAAATGTTTGCTCTTTTGATCACAAACCTCACTCATTTGATCACAAATGTTCGCTCTTTTGATCCGCTCGCTTTCTTCTGCTTTCCTGTTATAATCTAGAATAAACAAAACACTTGCAGCCTAAAAAAGCGAAAATAGTAAATGGGTTTTAATCAAATTTGCGCTAGCGAACTTTTTGAAGCAATATGACTGTTCACTTCATCGCTTCAAATTCTGTTAAAGTAGAGAATAACCCAAAAAACTTAGTTTGAGCAAAGTTGTCAACCGCAAAATGAAATTGATAAGTTATGTCATCTCAATGTTTCAGGGAAGTTTTACATCCCAGCAGCGACTAGTAAGATGTTTTATTTAAACAGGTATTAGCTGTTGATAAATATGCTAGACTAGGATTGTTTTTATATTTCCTATAATATTATTATTTCTGGGGAGGGATATGTGTCGAGTATAGACACCGATGAATTTTGTCTATTTCTTTTTTATACGCAAATTAACAAAGTTTCAAAATTAACAAAGTTTCAAGAATTAATAAAATTTCAATCTACTCTGTAGTAAGAATATCTATTGATTATACGGAATCCGAAATTCAGAAAGATAATTTTGAGTTTTGGAACTATATGTCTAAAGGTATGATATTAGTTAAGATGTTTTCCTTTATCAGTTAAGACGTTTTTCTTTATTAGTGACAACACTTTCCTTTAAGGAGATAACTAACGGGGAAAATGAAAAATTTAAAAAGGTGATCAAAGTGACAGATCAGGTTCAACCACTGGTAAGCTTATCGAAAAAGCCTACTGAACCCAAAATAGTAGTCAACCTCAGACACATTAAACGTAAGATTTTGATAATGAGTGGGAAAGGCGGAGTGGGGAAAAGCACAGTTGCAGCAAACCTGGCTATCGGACTGGCTCTGCATGGGTATAGAGTGGGACTTCTTGATTGCGACATTCACGGCCCGACTATCCCCACGATTTTCGGTATGGAATCTATGAGCCCAGAAGTTAGTGAAGAAGGTATAATGCCAGTTGATGTTTTTCCCAATCTTTCTTTAATGTCTGTAGGTTTTCTACTCGAAGATAAAGATTCTCCTATCATCTGGAGAGGACCATTAAAAATGGGGATGATTGAAAAGTTACTGGGAGATGTCGTCTGGGGAGATCTTGATTTTCTGATTATAGATCTACCTCCAGGTACAGGAGACGAACCTCTAAGCCTGGCTTTGCTGATTCCCAATATTGATGGTTCGGTAATTGTTACAACTCCTCAGGACGTAGCTCTCGTAAGCGTCCGCAAATCGATCGAATTTTCTAAAAAACTCAATGTTCCTATTATAGGTATTGTTGACAATATGCATGGGTTGATCTGCCCTCACTGCGGCAAGCCAATAGAGGTGTTTAAGAATGGAGGAGTGGAAAAAGCTTCAAAAGATTTCAACATCCCTATTCTTGCCAGGCTTCCGATAGAGCCAAAAGTCGCAAAAATGGAAGATAAAGGCACAATTGTCCAGGAAATGCTTGAACACGACACGGATTGGCAGAAGAAGTTTGAAAATTTTGTGATTGCAGTAGAAAAAGCCCTAATGGAAAAAAAAGTGAGATTGAAATAAACGGAGCCTTTCCTCAGAGAGAAAAGCTTGTCAGGGACTGCACAGGGAGAGAAATTGTAAGTTGTAATATTATTCATAAAAGGGAAAATAATTGAAAACATGTGGGTATTTATTTTCCTGAAACCGTATGGTTATTGCTTTTCTTAATCCCGAGTTTTCACTGGTCAAAGCAACCGACTTTTCCGTAAAAGTGAATGAAAAGACGCAAATCTTAAAGAAGAAGTAATTGTTTTTGGAAAAATTGCATAATGGGCTCTACCGTTGATAAAAGTTCAGTGTTTTATCTATCTCCCAATGCAGGAAATATTTTGAGTTTTCTCTCTACCGGTCAGTTCCAGCCGCGTCTCGTCGCGGGATAAGAACAACCTTTTGACTCTTTTTTGTTGCCTCGAAATAACACCAAATAATTAACAGAGGAGTATCGAAAAAAGGTAAAATTGGAAAACCTAAAATTTATCCATTGGTCATCGGTTAAGGAAAAATCGTTATCAATTGCATTGATTTTCATAAAATTTGATAAATTATTCATCAAATGCAAAACTGGAAT
>DAQQ01000104.1:12670-12844 GCA_002508465.1 Methanosarcina sp. UBA7
AACCGAATACAAATGAAAATTTATCTCTATTTACTCTATCTTTTCTTCTGGCATATAGCACCCAAAATAGGTGTTTTGCTCGACTTTTTTCAAAATAGTATTAATATTTTCGATTGAAGTTTCCATTCTTTCCATTCTCTTTTCAATTCCTTCGATTCTAGCAAGAATTTCCTG
>DAQQ01000088.1:0-1568 GCA_002508465.1 Methanosarcina sp. UBA7
GCAGCCTCAGCTTTCCTGAGTGCATTCACTACATCGTCAGGAAGCTCGATTTCCGCTTTTCTTAAAAGGTCTGCGATAGACCGGATAAAACTTTCACGGTTAATTTTTGTAGACAAAAGATCACCATTGTATGGGAGAAATGAATTCTTTAAAACAAAGGGCAGACATGAATATATATCCTGTACAGGATACACAGTGAGCGTTTTATGAGATAAATTCCGGAACGCTTTTTTGTTTTTAATGTTTAAATATCGAGCGGCCCAGATTCTGGAGCTGTGCAGTTGGCTGGTAAAAGGGAGTCAGATTAAAATCGTTTTTACATCCATGAATGAAGAAAATAAAACAGGCAATAGATTATCTTTGACTAATCATTAAAGAGATAACCTACTTTAAATTAACTGCTCAATAATGTCTTCTCTGTCTTTCAGAAATAAATAGCCTTTAATTTTGTTAGCTAATCTTTTTGGAAGCTCAGACAGTTTGCTAATATGTTCGCCTTTTATCCTTTGCAAGTCTTCTTTAAGTTCAGCATAAGAAATTTCTTGTAAAGGAATCGTTGTTATTAGTGCTGCACCTGTTCCTGCAATTTCAATTCCCGAAGAAATTTCAATTTCTTGTTTTATGCCAGGGCTTAAGCTAATCCTTATCTCGTTTATTTCTTGAGAAAGACCATCCAATTTTGTTCCTAATTCTTGACCTACTTTGTTGATATTTTCTACTACAACATCTTCAGGAACAACTCTCACAGTAGGAATTTGTCCAATCACAAAAAGCAAGGCATCATATTGTTTCGTCAGATCGCTTTCAAGCTTCATTTCTTCAATTTTGTTTAGAACGTACTCGTTTTCAGGAAGATTTGACACCTTAGTTTTCAATAAATAGGCAACATCTTCTACTTTCTTTGTCATTTCATTCTGGCTACCAATTTCCCATTTCTGGATTTCTCTACTGACAGCACATGCAATTTCTTCTGTAGTCGTTCCCTGAGATATCTGGCATACTGTTTTCGCTTTTTCCTTGATCTCTTCAAGAAGTTCTTTTAGATTTCTATCTAAAATGGGCAGCCCTTTTCTCAGAACTTCTGTTGCAAATGGAGCTTTTTCGTCAGTATCTTTCATTAGTTCTGCCGCACGTTCACAATAAGTTCTATAGAAATTAAGCTCATTTTTCATCTCAGACAAGTCTAGATTTTCCATATTCTGGACTTCTTTTAATGCTTCTGCGAGGTTTTCAACAGCTTCAATAAGCTGTTTTTTGCTCTCTGAGTCTTCAATTGCATATTTAGCTTCTTCCAGATATTTGTTCACTTCTTCTTTAGCTTCCTGTCTTTTGAAAATTATTGAATGGAATGAGCGATAAAAAGGAAGACAAAATTGAGCAGGATTATAGTGAGATGCTTCCTTTGCTGCAATTTCGAAAAATTCTATTGCCTTTTCTAATTCTTTTTTGTAATCTTCGTCTGTTTCTGCCTGGGAAGCCATAAATATTGAAATTCTTCCAAAAGAATGGTTTGAGTAGGATTTCACATCACTGTCTTCATTGTTGGTCAGTTTATGTAAATCATTCCA
>DAQQ01000088.1:1712-5550 GCA_002508465.1 Methanosarcina sp. UBA7
CCATGCCTGTTGTTTATCTGGTAATTGAGAAAACGCAGAACCAAGAACATAGGCAACAACAAACCTTACATTCCAGTTTTCATCATTTGTCAGTTTATGTAAATCATTCCATGCTTTCTGTTTATCTGTATCTGGCACTTGAAAAAAAGCAGAACATAGAGCATCAGCAGCATCAAATCTCACATAACGGTCTTCGTCGTTTATCAGTCTTATTAAGTCATTCCATGCNNCCTGTTGTTTATCTGGTACATCAGAAAACACAAAAACAAGCAGAGAAGTAGCCCTAGATCTCACATCACTTTCTTCATCATTTGTCAGTCTTATTAAGTCATCCCATACCTGTTGTTTATCTGGTACATCAGAAAACGCAAAAACAAGAAATTTGACAACAGTAAACCTCACATCACTTTCTTCATAATTTATAAGTCTTATTAAGTCATTCCATGCCTGTTGTTTTTCCGGCACTTGAGAATACACAGAATCTAGAGCTTCGGCAGCCCTAGATCTCACAGAACTGTTTTCATCATTGGTAAGTCTATGTAAGTCATTCCATGCCTGTTGCTTATCTGGAATGTAAGAAAAAGCAGAACCAAGAGCTTCGACAGCACTAGATCTAATATCATAGTTTTTGTCATGGATTAATCTATGTAAGTCATTCCATGCCTGTTGTTTATCTGGAACGTCAGAAAATACAGAACCTAGAGCTGAAGCAGCCCAAGACCTCACAAAAAAGACTTCATCATTGGTAAGTCTATGTAAGTCATTCCACGCCTGCTGTTTATATTCATCAGGTATATGAGGAAACGCAGAACCTAGAGCTTTGGCAGCCCTAGATCTAATATCATAGTTTTTATCATGGTTTAGTCTATGTAAGTCATTCCATGTCTGTTGTTTATGTTCATCAGGTATATGAGAAAATACAGAACCAAGAGCTTCGGCTGCACTAGACCTCACATTCCAGCTTTCATCATTTGTCAATCTATGTAAATTACTCCATACTTTCTGTTTCTCTATATCTGGCGCTTGAGAAAACGCAGAAACAAGCACAGAGGCAGCACTAAATCTCACTTCAAAATCTTCATCACTGATAAGTCTTATCAAGTCACTCCATGCCTGTTGCTTATTGGGCGCATGAAAAAAAGCAGAACCTATAACTCCGGAAGCAATAAATCTCACAATCCAGTCTTCATCACTGGTCAGTTTAATTAAATCGTTCCATGCCTGTTGTTTATCTGGCATAGAAGAGAAGAAATTCTTTAATTCCTCTAACGCATGTATACGCTCTTTTGGATCATTACTTATACATTGATTGTGAATTTTCTCCTGGTCGACCAACTGCCAAGCACCGTAAAATCATACCAAGTTGGTGTTTAAAAATTTTCCTTTTTGATTTTTGAGAATAGAGAGCATAGAACATTTTGCTTCAATCCAGACATAAGTCCATGTCTATCCTTTGGATTACCTGGTGAGTTTCCTCTAAGTCCTGATCTTGAAAACAAAAAATCCAAAGTGAGTTAAAACAGTTTTAAACGGATGTTTGCCTTTAATGACCAACCTTTTTTTTGTTTCGGTCCCAGCTCCAGGGCTCATCAAGGATATTGACATTGACCTTTTCTACCCCTTCCGCACTCAGGACTTTTCGCCGGATCTGTTCCTTAAAGTACTCGATCATAGGGCAGGCGGTTGTTGTTAATACAAGGTTTACTTCTACATTTGGGCCGTCGACTATTATTTCCTTGACCAGGCCCAGTTCGACAATATCCATCCCTACACTTGGGTCGATCACGTCTTTTAGGAGGGAATAAATTTTCTCATCTTTAAGAACTGTTCCTTGTGGAATTTCCTCATGTCCTGAAACTGACTCTTCATGTGCCTTAAACTGATCTTCTAGCCTGCTCAGCCGGCCAAGTATCTGGCTTATCACAATAAGTCCGGGATCAGGAAGCTTATCGTGGTCAAGTTGCCCCACAGAATCCGGGGTATGTGGCTCTGCAACCCTTGCAGGGACTCCAACAACCGTAGCTCCGGCTGGGACCGGCCGGATCACAACCGAGCCTGCACCTATTTTGGCGCCTCTTCCGACAGTAATCGGTCCAAGTACGGCTGCTCCTGAACCAATAACCACATCACTTTCGATAGTAGGATGACGCTTTACCCTTTCCAGAGCTGTCCCCCCCAGGACAACTCCCATGTATATCAGAACGTCATCGCCTACCTCGGCAGTTTCTCCGATCACAACTCCGGACCCGTGGTCTATGAAAACTCTCCTTCCGAGCTTTGCCCCCGGATGGATTTCAATACCTGTCAACATCCTGGAAATGTGAGATAGAAGACGGGCCAGAAAATAAAAGTGTCTCTCCCAGAGCGAATGAGATATCCGATGTACCCAGATAGCATGCAGGCCCGGATAGCAGCAGATTACCTCAAGCGTAGACCTTGCTGCAGGGTCTTTTTTGAAAACGGTTCTGATATCTTCCCTGATTCCCATTCGAAATCTTCCAGTGTTAAATGTTAAATCGATAGGTCGGCCAGCTTTGGATAAATCGGTTAAACCGTTGAGATAAATCAGTCAAACAGGTCAGTGCTCAGATAACGCTCTCCCGTATCCGGCAGGATTACAATAATGGTCTTTCCACTCATTTCTTCCCTGGCTGCAAGTTGCAGAGCAGCATAGGTAGCAGCGCCTGAAGATATGCCTGCAAGGATGCCTTCTTCCTTTGCCAGGCGCCTGGATGTGGCAGCAGCGTTGTCTCCGGTTACTTTGATCACCTCATCTACAAGGTCAAGCCGGAGTACATCAGGAACGAAACCTGCACCGATACCTTGAATCCTGTGTGGGCCCGGGCTTCCACCGCTGAGCACAGGAGACTCGGCAGGTTCGACTGCAATCGCTTTAAATGCAGGTTTCCGTTTTTTGATGACACTGGCAATACCTGTGATAGTTCCGCCTGTTCCCACGCCTGCTACAATAGCATCTGCTTTGCCGTCCGTATCTTTCCAGATTTCTTCGGCCGTTGTCCGTCTGTGAATTTCAGGGTTTGCAGGATTCTGGAATTGCTGGGTTATAAAGTAAAGTGCAGGATCATCAGCAGCCATCTGCTCGGCTTTATTGACTGCTCCCTTCATTCCTTCCGTTCCAGGGGTCAGGACAAGTTCCGCTCCAAGCGCTTTCAACAGTTTTCTTCTTTCGACTGTCATTGTTTCAGGCATAACCAGTATGAGCTTATAGCCACGGGCAGCACAGACGCATGCAAGTGCAATACCTGTGTTGCCGCTGGTGGCTTCAATAACAGTGGTTCCCTTTTTGATTTTTCCTTCAAGTTCGGCTTTTTCAACCATTGCCAGCCCTATTCTGTCCTTCACACTTCCCATAGGATTAAAGGACTCCACTTTAGCTAACACATCAGCATGCAGACCTTCTGTTATGCGGTTTAACCTGACAAGAGGCGTATTACCAATTGTCCAGGTTATATCGGAATATATTTGTCCCATACTTTTACCGTCTCCTGCAACTTACTTTTTTCAGGTTCCATGTATTTTAATTTGATTAGATTATATTAATTAGAATATATTAATTAGATCATATTAACTCGGTTATATTACAAACTGCCAATTGTGCATGTTTTACACTCAAACTTCTCAGGCCTGATTGTAGTTTGTCGAATGACTTTTCATTTAGCCAGATGGTATTTTGAGTGGCAAGTACGATTGCAATATACAGCAAGATAGGGAAACATACAGGCAGTTTGTAGCATATTCACAATTGTGAATTAATCTTATGTTTAATATAGTTATCGAGAAATTTCTTTACTAAAACCCGTCTATAAGAACAAAAAGA
>DAQQ01000045.1:0-10883 GCA_002508465.1 Methanosarcina sp. UBA7
ACTAGATTTTGGTACTGAGTCGATTCTATTTTTATTGTGTCCGAAATGATTTTGCAGACTCAAAACTATTCTTAAGTCCAATACATAATACAACAACAGGCGATGCAAAGGGTTAAACGCTTAGTAAATTCCAATTCCATTTTAGTATTGTGGAATGATTGTATAATGAAATAATGCGAAATTCGAGTAAAATAATCAGTCACCTGTATGTGATATATGATTACATTAAAAAATAAAAAAAGCGAAATAATTTTAGGACAAAATAGATTCTCAATCAAACTAAATTGAAAACGAGAACTTTTAAATGCTTTCATTATATTTAAGGTTTTTGTTAATTTTTGTGATATCTAATATTATTATTTATTATAATTATAAGATTTAATAACAATATATGATAAAACAATATTATGTACTACATAATATCTGAAATAACACTGCAAATGGTCGCCACACTGCAACTTACTAATAATATATCTATTTTAAAATAAACAATTCATCTTCTTTTTAACGTCATAATATATTTTCTAATGAAATACTTTCCTCTGATATTAAAAAATATCGGTACCGAGAACAGGATATTTTTTTATCAGTATGACACTGAAGTTAATAAACAACAATCAGCCAATATCGAACAAAAATCAATTAAGTTTAGAACTTGTTTATAAAAAGTTATATAGAATTACTTGAAAAATTATTATTTTATAGAATAAGTTTGCTCAAAACTACATAAGACCTATGAAATAACTTTAAATACATGACAAAAAATCATTACTATGTCGAAGGAAATAGAGTCCAAAAATGAGATAAATAAAACTATCCTGAACCCAACCTTAAAAGGCATCTGCCAATAAGTATTCGGCAAATCAGGGTATTGAGAATGATATTCGACAGTTAATCATCTGAAGTATCAAGGAAAGATGATTGAATTCTGGACAGAAAGAGTCTGGAAAACTACGACAAAAACTGATTCCCAGGCTCTTACATAATGCCACTAGACAGTTTCCACAAAAACTATCGAGATCGACCTGGAGAAGGATGAAAAGATCCATTTCCGAGCTATGTCATATTATTTCGGGCTCTATATATACTTACTGGAAAGTATCGATCAGTCCTATTAGGGTTACAAAATCTGTGCCATTCTAGATGAATATCAACAAATAAACAGTTAAACAGAAATTAATAAAACGATTTTTATAAAGGTTTGGAGTTTGGGTGGTAATTCTGGTCGTTATAAGGTACACTATGAAAAATGCTTTTAACTGAAGCAAAATTCTGAACAGGAACGGGAGAAACGAGATTATCTGGGGTGTGGAGATATGGGCAGGGAAAATAAAGTTCCGAAGCGGAATTATTTCCAAATAAAACAAATGAATATACACTATCTAACAGATATATACTTTGGAGAAAAAAACGCTGGGACAACCCATACAATAGAAATTTACAATAACTTATCAAAAAAGAATGAAGTCCATTTGATATGTCAAAAACCACAGACTGAAATTAAAGTCGAAAATAAATGCTACATTCCACTTTTTGGTACCAAGCGTCTAAAGCGTATTATTTTATTGAATTTTCTATTTTGGATGATATATCCTCTGTACCTATTAACCAAAAAAAAACCAGACATATTTTATCAGCGATTTGATGGAACATTATTCTTGTCTCCCTCACTGGTATTCTCCAAATTATTTAATATCCCTCTGGTTATGGAAGTAAATGGGGATATGCTTGATGAGATATCAATGAGACACGAACCACAGGTTTATGTGAAACTCATAAAATTATGCGAAAAGATTTACTACTCGAACGCAAGCAGGATAATTACAGTCACTGAAGGAATAAAACAAGAAATAATCAGAAAGTATGGCATTCCTGAAGAAAAAATAGAGGTGATCGGAAACGGAGTAAATACAGATATATTCAGACCACTGAATAAGATCTCAAATTTGAAAACAAAATACGGGCTTGATAAAAACAATGTCGTTGCTTTTGCTGGCATTCTAGTAGAATGGCAGGGACTCAAATATCTCGTAGAAGCCGCACCTGCAATTTTGAAAGAAGAAATAGAAACAGTATTTTTAATAATCGGGGATGGCCCCTTAAAAAATGATCTGATTCAAAAAGCTAAAGATCTAAATATAGATAAAAAATTCATATTCACAGGTTTCATACCCCATGATGAAATGCCACTGTATATAAATGCAAGTGATGTATGCGTGGTACCTAAGATACCCCTAAAGTCTGGCTACTCTCCTTTAAAATTATATGAGTATATGGCGTGTGGAAAAGCGGTCATAGCAAGTGATGTGAAAGGATTTGAAATACTGAATCAAGTAAAAGCAGGAATTTTGGTTGAGCCGCAAAACTCTCAGAAACTATCTGAGGCTATTTTACAAGTACTAAAGGACAAATCTTTAAAAAATGAAATGGGAAATCGTGGGCGTAACCTAGTGCTAATGCACTATAGTTGGGGGAGTGTAGCTCAGAAAACGGAAAAATTACTTGCAGATGCGTTAGAGGAAAAATATACAGGTTCCGAGCATTTTAGGGCAAGTTCCAGACTTTTTAGGGCAAGTTCTAAACGTTCGAGAGCAAGTTCTAAAAATTTGAGGAGAAAATGAAAATCGTATCTATCGTCGGAGCTCGTCCTCAATTCATCAAGTGTGCCCCTCTTTCTCGACTTATAAGAGAAAAACACGAAGAGATACTCATACATACAGGTCAGCATTACGACATAAGAATGTCCGATATCTTCTTTGATGAACTGAAGATCCCTAAACCGAACTACAATCTTGGTGTAGGGTCCGACAGTCATGGAGTTCAAACTGGAAAAATGTTGATTGAAATTGAAAAAATTCTTTTAAAAGAAAGTCCTGACCTTGTCCTTGTATACGGAGATACGAACTCTACACTTGCAGGACATATTGCTGCTTCCAAATTACATATTAAAACTGCGCATGTAGAAGCTGGTCTTCGGTCTTTTGATCGGTTCATGCCTGAAGAAATTAATAGAGTACTTGCAGATCATATCTCAGACCTACTTTTTTGCCCAACAGAAACTGCAGTCCTAAACCTGAAAAAAGAAGGAATCACAAAAGGAGTCTATAACGTAGGAGATGTAATGCTTGATTCATTGAAATATAACATAAAGATTGCAGAACAAAAAGCTACAATTCTGGGGGATCTGAACATCAAATCAAAAGAATATATTGTTGCAACTGTTCATCGGGCTTCGAACACTGACAGCTTTGAAAACCTTTCCTCCATAACAAACGCTTTTTGTCACTCAGGTGTTCCCATTGTATTTACGGTCCATCCTAGGACTGAAAAGTATCTGAAACAGTACGGGCTCTGGAATGAACTATGTAAAAAAATCAGTGTTGTTCCCCCCCTTGGATACCTGGAAATGTTAAAGCTCATGGCTCATGCAAAGAAGATCCTCACAGACTCAGGAGGGATACAGAAAGAAGCTTACATGCTTAAGGTACCCTGCATAACTATGAGGGAAAATACCGAGTGGGTCGAAACGATCGCAGATGGAGGGAATGTACTTGTTGGAGCGGATTATGAGAAAATCACAGATGCAATTTTAAATTTTGAAGGTGTCCCTATAAAAGGGAACTTTTTCGGAAATGGGAATGCATATGTAAATATTTGTGAAATCTTAGGAAACACATAGTTTTCTATTCTGGCTGAGACTTCGCGAGTTCTTAGCCATTTGAAATTCAGCAGACACGGTGTGATCCCCTTGCCATATCCTAAAAAACTTGCATCCAATGTTGGTGTTACGTTTGTAGCTTCTGCTGTAAGTATGCTTTTAGGTTTCCCTGTTTCTGTGATATATTGGGATGGGAAACAAAGCAGGGATTTTACTCATGCGAAAAATGTTGTTGATGCGAACATACTGTCCTGTGAACTCAATAAGATAGGAGTTTTCAATATTGCATGTGGAAGGAGAATTACGATTAATTAACCTGTAAATTATACAAATAAATTATGATATGAAGGGTGATTGCCACGACGATCAAAATATTTATTGGTCTAACGGAAATTGCAGGTTACTACGGTAATTTGAAAAGAGGCTTTCAAGAGATCGGTATTGAGTGTACTTTCATCGATCTTTCATCCCACCCATTTGAGTACAATAGAGATGATGAGCCCAATATTCTTGTTCAGATATGTAAGTGGAATCTTAGGCAGATGAAGAAGGCTAATTATAAAATAATAAAAGCACCTTTCTTTGTATCTAACAAGATATTAATGATTCCAATCTTTATATGGACACTTTATCATTTTAATGTGTTTATTTTCGCATTTGGTCACTCTTTTTTTCGCAATCATGACCTACCCCTCTTAAAATTTTTCAATAAAAAAGTACTGTTCATATTTAATGGAAGCGATGAGCGTCCGCCATATATTGACAGATCTCTACATGATCTTACATTGAGTGATTATAAGAGAATATCTCAAAAGATTAAATCAAATATCGTGTCTATAGAGAAACATGCAGACTATATTGTGTCTCATTTACCTTCTGCTCAATTTCATCATAAAAAATGTATAAAATGGTTGTCAGTTGGTATTCCATTTAGCGCACATCATCTTAAAGATTCTGTACAAACGGTAACAAAAACAAAAAATAGTATAAAAATTCTGCATTCCCCATCAGATCCAATTGTAAAAGGCACAACTCATATCAGAGCAGCTATTTCTGAATTGGTACAGAAAGGATATAGTATCGAGTTTGTTGAAATAACTGGGAAACCGCACTGTGAAGTAATAAAAGAAATACAATCATGCGACTTTGTAGTAGATCAAGTCTACTCCGATACACCAATGGCTGGCTTTGCTACAGAGGCTGCATGGTTCAGAAAGCCTGCTGTGGTAGGAGGGTATTATGCTGAATACATCAAAAATGATTTACCCCCTGAAGATATTCCTCCAAGTTTATATTGTCACCCTGATGAGATTGGAAATGCAATCCAAAGACTCATTGTAGATGAAAACTATCGAGAAGAACTGGGTAGAGAAGCTCAAAATTTTGTCAGAACACGTTGGACACCAGAACAGGTCGCAAGGCGTTACTTGCAGATGATCCAGGGGAGCATTCCTGAGGAGTTTATGTTTGATCCCAATCTTATCTGCTACGTTCAAGGAGGCGGAATGCCGGAATCCCAAAGCAAAGAGATTATCCGTAATATGATCGAGCATTACGGTATAGAATCCCTCTGCCTCTCAGATAAACCAAAACTAGAACAACGGTTCATGGAATATGCATATGACATTCGTGAATAAAAAATAATTTTGCAACATATTATAAAAATACTGAAAATTGGAGGAAATTACTCAATATGATTCGTAGATTCTTTCGCGACAGTGCCATCTACACCATTCCTTCAATCTTAAGTTATGGAATTTCGTTCTTTTTAATCCCACTATATACTCGTGTCCTCACCCCTTCCGATTACGGTGCCCTCGATATGATCACGATTTTCGGTTCGCTGATCGCACTCACCGTAGCGCTGGAGATCTCCCAGGGTGTCTCACGTTTTTACTTGGATGAGAAGACTGACGATGGTAAAAAGGTTTTAGTTTCAACTGCTCTCTGGTTTACTGTCCTCATGTTTACGGCGTTCCTGATAGCAGCCTTCGCCTTTGCACCGGAACTCTCCCTCATCGTGATCGGTGAATCGGGGTTTGATGATATCTTTCGTCTTGGAGTAGTCTTCATCTGGATGAATGGGCTCTTTTATCTGTTGAGGAATCAGCTCCGGTTCGAGCTCCGCAGCGAAGCCTATTCCATTGTTAGCACGGTCCAATCTCTTACGACAGCAGGTGCATCGGTACTGCTTGCCTATGTATTTCATTTCGGCATCTACGGCTTTCTCACAGGCATGATCATCGGGACAGCAGCAGGCGTTTTTCTCGGACTCTATTATCTCAAAACAACATTTCAACTCTGTTTTGATCTCAAAAAACTCAAAACGATGCTTGCCTTCTCGGTACCGATCGTGCCATCGAGTATCGCTGTTTTTGTAAGCATGTACATCGACCGGTTGATGATCAACTACTACCTCTCACTCGAAGAAGTGGGCCTTTACGGTATTGGTTACCGTCTGGCAAGCGTATCGACTCTTGTTCTTGTCGGTTTCCAGATGGCCTTGACTCCGCTCATATATAAGCATTACCAGGAACCAGAGACACCCAACCAACTTGCGACGATATTCAGGACCTTCTTGGCAGTTGTGATCATGATATTCTTAATACTCTCCCTGTTCGCTGACGTTGTCCTCCAGATCCTCACGACACCAGCATATTATGCTGCTAGCCAGGTGGTCGTCTTTCTGGTTCCTGCAGTCCTGCTCTCACAGATGTATATCTTTGCTCCTGGGATCGGGATTTCAAAGAAGACATACCTATTCATCTTGATTAACGTTGGAGGGGCAATCCTGAATATTTTCTTTAACTGGATGTTAATACCTCAGATTGGCTATGTCGGGGCAGGTATTGCAACCTTAATAGGGTATGCGTGTGTCTTTGCCGCATACATGTATTGCAGCCAGAAACTCTATTATGTACCGCATGACTGGGGAGCCATCGCTGGCGTTGTCCTCGTGGCGGCGGCACTCGTGACCATCGGATTGCATATTCATCTTGAATTGTACATCGACCTGCTTATCAGGAGTTGTCTAATCCTCCTGATGCCAGGTGTGTTTTCATTTTTTGGAATCTTAAATTGGAAAGAGATAGTTCATGTCCGCGACCTGGTACCAGCCAGATGGAATCAGCGGTGACCTACTAAGAGGTAGTATACAATGTGTGGCATAGTTGGAGTTATTTCGAAACAAGCCTTTCCGGCTTCATTCATACAGTCGATGAACAACACCCTTATCCACCGAGGACCAGACTGTGAGGGTTATCTCCTCGGTGGCACGCATGAGTTCGACATCAACTCTCCGCAGTGCAATATCATCGATTCTCCCATCCCTTTTGCTTTCGGGCACCGGCGTCTCGCGATCCTTGACCTGAGCGAGCAGGGCAACCAGCCGATGTGCTACCGTGGACGCTACTGGATCATCTATAACGGCGAGGTATATAATCACGTCGAGATTCGCGAGGAACTGGAGACACTCGGGTATACGTTCCGCTCACAGACCGACACCGAAGTGATCATGGCAAGCTACGATGCATGGGGAGTCGATTGCCTTAACAGGTTCAATGGCATGTGGGCCTTTGTGCTGTATGACAGCAAAACAGAAGAAATTTTCATATCGAGAGACCGTTTCGGAGTCAAGCCGTTATACTATTACCAGGACAACCAGCATTTCATCTTCGGTTCTGAGATCAAAGCTATCCTCAAGCATCCTGCCGTTACAAAAGAGCCTAACATAGAGTACTGCAAAATGTTCCTGAAAAAAGGATCAAAAGATCATCTCAGGGAGACCGCATTTGAGGAGATCTATCGGTTTGAGTGTGCCAGTTTTCTGAAGTGCAGGATTGAAGAGATCTTTCATTCATTCAAAGAAACAACGTTCTGGTCGATTCAGCCGAACCTCTCAAATGAGTCGTATAATGAGGCGAAGGCGTCTGAATATGCAGAGCGTTATTACAATCTCCTTGAAGATGCTGTCAGGCTCAGGCTGCGCTCCGATGTTAAGATCGGATCTGCCTTATCTGGAGGCCTCGATAGTTCGTCTGTCGCATACCTTGTGAATCAGCAATTGAAGGCAGTTGGGTGCGGAGATAAGCAGGAGACTTTCTCCAGCGTATATCGAACAACAGGCTCGGAGTACTGTGATGAGAGTTACTATATCAATGAGGTGGCTCAGTTTCTTGATGTTCGGTCGAGTACGATAGAGCCTAAGGTCGAGGATATTATTGAAGAACACAGAAAATTCGTGTACTACCTTGATACTCCTGCAAGTAATACCGTGATGTCCAGCTGGCATACCTATAAGCTAACGAGAGCGTGTGGTGTGAAAGTTACATTGGACGGGCAAGGTGCTGATGAACAGCTGGTAGGGTATCTTGATTACATGATAAATTACTTTTCAATTGTTCCCCTGGGTACCCTGATTCGAGAGGTGCCTCTGTACAGGCAGATACCGAATGCACCCTCATTCATAGCTCGTGGCTCTATATTGAATCTATCACGCTGTCTTCTTGGAGAGAAGCTTTCGTTATCTATTCTTGACCGCCTTGGAAAGAAGTTCAGCTATATTCCCGTTAACCAGCGGATGTCTGACGATCTCATTCTCTCCCTTGGGACATTATTTCATTGGGCAGACCGTGGATCCATGGCCTTCTCCATCGAATCTCGAATGCCGTTTATGGATTATCGGCTTGTTGAGTTTTTGGCAACGGTGCCTGCTACCTATAAACTTCATGGAGGCTGGACGAAGTATCTCGCCAGAAAAGCGTTTGACGGCAAACTCCCTGAGAATGTCTGCTGGAGGAGAGATAAGATGGGGTGGCCCATTCCCGAAGAGTTCTGGTTTAAAGGCAAACTTAAAGAACATTTTATCCGTGCGCTCAAAAATTCGGAGTTTCTTCTGCGTGTTGGTGTTGATTTCTCAAATGTGAGTGAAATAGAGATATTCGATCGTTACTCATTTGAATTTTTATTGAGGTGCTATGTGCTGGAGATCTGGTACTCGGTATTCTGGGAAAGAGACGCGTACATCCCGATAAATCCCCAGAGTAGCAATTTGGATTAAATCAGATAGGGGTCACGAAAAATAAGCATTAATACCTTAGTTTGACAGTTTGATTTTTATGTGGGAAGATTGTTTTCATATCCTTTGGAATGATAAGTAATATTATTTCAACAAATTTTTGCCAATTTTTTACGATTCTATTTGACAGATAATTCTCTTTCTCTTGATGGCTATTTTTACAATTTTTGACCAAATTTTTGGTATAGAATTTGACAGATGGCATGAATCTGAGATAAAATCTAGATACTATCTAAAAAGTTAAATGTCAAAAGTGTCGAAATAGGACAAAAACCGTTACTCATTTACCTTATAGTGATTGTGTAGCTGGAAAAAATAGATGCAATTTAATGAAACTTATGAATACTGTCAATTGATTTTGGACGAAAAATTGAAGCTTCTCATGGAATTGAATTTATACTGTCAAACTAAGGTTAATACAAAAGGTCAAACAACATCCCGGATTCAATAATTGGACTTATCAAAAGAAGACTATTATGTGAAATTAACACAAGCGATTGTAGCAGATTTAGATGTTATCGGTTTGCTAGGTCAATTTAGATAAAAAGCAGGAGAAGTATGACTAAAATTTCGTGGAGCAAAGTAATTTTCATTATGCTGATATTTCCTTTTTTCTTTTTTGGTATCACGGTGCCTATGGCGTATACATATTCGGAAGAAGTGGACTATAACATAAGGTCAAACCATAAATATCCTACAATAAACGGATATTTTTATTATCCCTCTATAAATTATTCAGAAACTCAAAAAAATCGAGACTTTAATGAAAATGGAGTTGTTGTTTTTGATTATGGTGGATCTTTAGGAGTACAATATAACCCCGTCACACTATCTCAATACATTTTAGCAATAGCACCATATGCCTCAACAAACAGCGATGCGTATGAGTCAATGATAGTAAACCTTGACTTTTTATTATCTAATGCCAAGACCACTGCAGGAGGTAATCTAATCTATTCTTATGATTTTGATTTGCCTATCAATAATGAAAGTGCTCCTTGGTATTCCTCAATGGCTCAAGGGCAAGCTGCATCGGCTTTGTTGTGGGGTTATCGAATATCCAATGATACAAGATACCTTGAAGGAGCCAAAAAATCGATTTTCGCACTGATTGAAGAAAATTCGTCTGTTCCATTTATCAAACATAAAAATGGAGGGATATGGTTTAAGGAATATCCTCACTATCGATATGAAGTGCTTGACGGTTCTTTAGCAACAAATGCTGGCATTTATGATTTATATAAATCATTGAATGAATCTGATCCAGATCGTTATCTACTGGAGCAAATTCTTTCATATTCAATCTCTTGCTTTAAAAACTCCTCTCATGAATTTAATAGTTCATTATTTGGACACTATTTCGATAACAAAAGAGAGATTCCAAATCCAAATTATTACTCAGGCAATTTAGCCTGGTTGGAGTATTTATCTACCTATGACAAGGAACTTGAAACGATTCGAAATGGATATATGATGGAGAAGTGTGATACGACAACAAAAATGTTGATTTGGTACTGGAATAAAGTAAACAATGTATACTATAGGATAGGAGAACTTTACTATCAAAGGTAATAATGAGACCGATGGTCAAAATCCCCAGGAGTCAAAGAAAATCAATTTATACAAATTTGATATCCTCTTCAAATTGTATGGGTAAAAGTAAATCTCATGTATTTACTGAAAATTTAAGAATTTAACTAAATATGAGAAACTAGATCTAAAAATGAATTAAACTCTAAAACTGTACGACAAAATTGTTTCATATTTTTCAAGTTGGAAAATTTTCCCTTTAATTTGAAGAGGATACGAAATGAAAGATTTTCGTGTGTAATGTTGGAAAAAAATTAGAAATCAATATGAGTAATCATTCGGAACTACAACAAATTGGAACTACTGGAGACTCTACAATGTAAGGTTTCTACAAAGCCAAAAGGTGTACAGTTAAACTATTGAAAACCTCAAAGTAAAGTTGGCTTTTAACTCCAGTAAAACAAGGACTAAAGAGTTGTTTCGTCAAATCGAATAAATAATTCCCCCACTCCTCTTTAGCCTCGATTTTTCATCGTTTTTCAATCAAGGTTTATTCAGTTTCAGATTATATCCCTTATTTTGTATTAGTTGTCACTTTTACATAATCTGTTTTTGTTG
>DAQQ01000160.1:0-8089 GCA_002508465.1 Methanosarcina sp. UBA7
AATAAAAGTTGGTCCATCCTTTAATACTTACAAGCGAATTCATCCGAACAAATCTGCTTTGACATCTAAGAGTTTCACGAATATTTTTGTGATCAGACTTGATTGATTACTTCTATAGTTCAGAAAAATAACTTTGAATCTTGAGTTAGGCGCACGAGAATTTTATCTATAAATTATATATAACTGTTATACAATTATTCTCTCATACTAATTTAAAGACTTCTTATAGGAATATAAAAATTCAACTAGGAAGCAGGTAAAGATCAGAATAATCCCTGTGAAAAGAACTGAAGCTTCCAAGAAAAATCAGAAAAAAAGCAGGGGAAACAATGTCAGAGAATAAGGAAAAAAAGGGAATAATAGAATCGTATGAAATAATTCTATGGATAGCAATTATTGGTGTATTGTACGTAGTCAGCCGCAGTAATTACCTCCTTTTCCACTCCCTGGCAGAAATATTCAGCATTTTTGTAGCGTATGTAGTTTTCCTCATAGTATTTAAATCAAGAATACGGCTTGAGAATCGGTCTCTTTTATTTCTGGGGATCGCTTACTTTTTTGTTGCAAGTATTGATCTCATGCATACATTTGCTTTTAAGGGAATGGGAATATTTCCTAAATTTGATGCAAACCTTCCAACCCAGTTATGGATAGCAGCAAGGTATATGGAAAGTATTTCCCTTCTTGTAGCTCCATTGTTTCTAATTGACTCTCGTTCAGGAATCGAAAAAAAATATGTTGAACCCGTAGAAAAGGAAATATTCTTCTGGCAAGTTTTTTTCCTGTATGCAGGAGTCACAGCTGCTTGTCTGCTGTCAACCTTTGTTTTCAGAAATTTTCCTGATAGTTATATAGAAGGTTCAGGGCTTACTCCGTTTAAAATAATGAGTGAATATTTTATCTGTACTATTCTGCTATTTTCACTTGTTATCCTGTACAAAAGAAAAGACAGGTTCGAGGAACGTATTTTCAGGTTGATTGCAGCATCAATAGTGATAACAATTTTCGAAGAGCTGTCCTTCACCCTTTATGTAGATGTGTACGGGTTTTTCAATCTCATGGGGCATTTTTTCAAGATTCTGTCCTTTTACCTGATTTACAAAGCAATAATTGAGACAGGATTTGATCATCCTTACACTCTTCTCTTCAGGGAGCTTAAACAGAGCGAAGAAGCTTTAAGACGAGAAACAACCTTTCTCAGGGTTGATCAGGGCCGAATTTACAATATGCTTGGTGTAAGTAGACCTGAATCCAGAAGTAGACCTTCAGGATGTGGAAAAGAAAAAGATCACCAGGTATCTGCGCAGAATATATATGGGCTTATCGGGCTTAACTTAGATGTAAATTTTGAGCCAATGTCTATGGACGGAACTGTAGAGGAGATTACAGGTTATACTAAAGAAGACTTCCTTTCCCGTAAAGTAAAGTGGACAGAAATAGTAGTGCCTGAAGATCAGCCTTTGCTTTCCAAAAAAATGAAAGAAACAGTGTCTAACCCAAATACCTCTATTGAACTGGAGTACCGGATAAAAAATAAGGATGGAGAAATAATATGGATTTGGGAAATTCTCCAGAAACTTCCGGCAGAATCCAGAGGCTCAGAGAAAATACAGGCTATTGTCCGTGATATTACTGAGCAAAAGAAAGCAGAAGAGATGTTAAGACTTAAATTGGAAGAACTTACCCACTCAAATGAGGAATTGGAACAATTTGCTTACATAGCATCTCACGACTTACAGGAACCCCTGAGAATGGTAGCAAGTTATTTACAGCTTTTACAGAGGAAATATCAGGGAAATCTTGACGAAAAAGCTGATAAATACATCTATTTTGCAGTTGACGGAGCTACCCGTATGCAGGATTTGATAAACGACCTTTTAGAGTTCTCTCGAGTAACTACAAGAGCAAGAGAACCCGAAACTACGGATAGTGAAGTCATTTTGAATCGGGTACTTTCTGATTTGGAACTGTTCATTAAAGAGAATAAAGCTACCGTCTCGTATGACCCTTTACCTGAGGTAATTGTGGATAATACTCAGTTATCTCAGGTGCTTCAAAATCTGATCGTTAACGGAATAAAATTCCACAGTGAAAAGGCACCAAAAATCCATATTTCTGCAAAGAGAATTTCTGTAGAAAATAAAGCGAGTGAATGGTTGTTTTCGGTGCAGGATAATGGAACTGGAATTGATCCTCAATATTCTAATAAAATCTTTGAGGTATTTAAAAGATTAAATAAAAAAGAGGAATATCCTGGAACAGGAATAGGGCTTGCAATTTGTAAGAAAATTGTAGAGAGGCATGGAGGACGCATATGGGTAGAATCAGAATTAGACAAAGGTTCAACTTTTTACTTTACCTTGCCTGTCAACTCTTGAGAAGCATCAAAAACTAACTCTTAATACACATATTCATTTGTGTTCGGTTATTGAATATGGATTGCACAACTGCTGCAGTAAAAGTTAGAAATAATATTTAAGGAACATACATCCACTAAGTAACAGAGGACAACTTTTCACATCAATAAAAAACTTATATAGATTCTAGTATTTCCTGAATTCTTAATGTTAAGTTTTGCAGTTATCTTTTCGGATGGATAAACTCGAATAGATAAACTTTCCAGAGTTTTATGACTACAGAAAGCCGCACACTGGCCGGATACTTAATGACTTTGGAAATTGGTGTTAGTTTTTATACTATTCTATATTTTCCCCATTTTACTTTACTTTATAAGATGGTTTTACTTAATAAGATATCGACTGAATCAATATATTTATATTGTTTGTGCATGTCTCCTAGTTTATTGAAAAAGTCTCAGCATAGTTCTACTTTTATATGGGGAATGAAAATGAAAAAATCAACCATTCTGCTAATGTCCATGCTAATTTTTTCATTAGTCTCAGGAATTGCGGCGGCTAAGGAGATTTCCGTAAATTCAACGAGTTCAATACATAACGCAGTAAATAGTGCAGCCTCGGGCGACACGATAATCGTGAAACCCGGAATATATAACGAGAATATCAAAGTTACTACGCCAAATCTTATAATAAAGTCAGAATCCGGAAGTCCTGAAAATACAATAATTAAAGCTATCCCAAATACAAGTGTTTTCAATGTTGCAGCAAGTAATACGACAATTAGCGGGTTCAGGATTGAATCCGGAGAAACAGGAATCTATCTGGCTAGTTGCAGTGGCTGCACAATTAATGATAATGAGTTTTCGGACAATAAATATGGAATATCTCTGATCAGCTCAAGTAACAACAAAATCTTGGGAAATAGAGTAAACTCGAACAAAATGTTTGGAATTCATCTCGACAGTTCTGAAGGAAATACTTTGTTAAGCAATACTATAAATTCGAATACAAGAGGCATTGATTCTATAGTTTCAAACAATAACAAAATTTTAGACAATATTATTTTGAATAATAGTCAATATGGAATGTGGATTTCTCAATCTAACGATAATAATATTTCCGGGAACACAGTTGAAGAGTGCGGTAATGGCCAAGCCGGTAGTGGGGGTATACATCAAGATTCTTCCAGCAGAAACTTAATCTCCGGAAATATTGTTGCTTTTAATAAAGGCTATGGACTTTTTGAATGCCCTGCTTGCCACAATAACCGTGTGTATAATAATTACATTAATAATGTTCGCAATGCTAATATTAACACAGGAGATACTACCTGGAATATAGAAAAAACCAGTGGAAGAAACATTGTCGGTGGACAATATATAGGAGGCAATTTCTGGGGAACACCTGATGGCACCGGATTTTCCCAAACAACAGCCGATAAAGACGAAGATAAGGATGGGATTATTGATTCTGCGTATATCGACAGTTCAAGTAATATTATAGATAACCTGCCTCTTGTACTTATTTCGAGTCCACAACTACCAATCCTGCCGGTTGCAAATTTCAGTGCTACTGTAACCAGCGGTTATGCCCCTCTTGAGGTTCGGTTTACCGATCGGTCACAAAACGCGGTTTCAAGAAGCTGGGATATTAACAACGATGGAACCGTAGATAATACCAGTGAAAGCTTTGTCTATGTATACCAGAATCCAGGAAATTATACTGCTAAGCTTACAGTAAGTAACGAGAACGGCACTGCCTCAAAAATTCAGGAAATATTTGTCAATAAGGTTACAATTCTTCCTGTTGCAGACTTCAGTGCCAATGTAACAAGCGGCTATGCTCCCCTTTCAGTTCTGTTCACTAACCAGTCGCAAAACGCAGTTTCTTGGAGCTGGGATTTTGAAAATGACGGACAGATAGATTCCACCGAGAAAAATCCGGTTCACACGTATAATACTCCAGGAAATTATACTGCTAAACTTACAGTAAGCAATGAGGACGGTAACTCTTCAAAAACTCATAATATAAATGTCACCAGGTTTACAATCCTTCCTGTTGCAGACTTCAGTGCCAATATAACAAGCGGCTATGCTCCTCTTTCAGTCCTGTTCACTGACAAATCGCAAAATGCAACCTCAAGGAACTGGGATATTGGCAATGACGGAACTGTGGAGTCTACAAATGCAAGCTTTGTTTATGTGTTCACTAACCCCGGAACCTATCCTGTTAGCTTAACTGCGATAAATGAAAACGGTACTTCCGTGGCAAAAACTATTACAATAACTGTCACGCAAGAAAGCAGTTCAGATGACGATGACGATGATGACGGAGGCGGCCACAGTAGTGGCGGTGGTAGCGGTGGTGGCGGTGGAGGCGGTGGCTCCCCTGAACCTCAAACTAATGTCCAGGTCAAGGAACTTTCAAAGGCACAGGTTACAAACGGAAAACCTGTAGTGTTTGATTTTGCAAAGAACGCAACCTGTGTTGTGTATGTTAGCTTTGATGCAAAGAAGACTGCAGGTAAGATCACAACTATTGCCGAACAGCTCAAAGCAAAATCCACTCTGACTTCAATACTTGATTCGGGTGAGGTTTATAAGTACTTCAACCTCTGGGTAGGAAACAGCGGATTTGCAAGCGAAAAGAACATTGGAAACCCTGTAGTGTGCTTCAAGGTCGAAAAATCCTGGCTGCAGGATAAGAAGATCGACCAGAATTCAATTACACTTAACAGGTACAGTGACAAAAAATGGTCACAGCTACCTGTGAAATGCTTAAAAGAAGATAATGGATATCTGTACTTCACGGCAGAAACACCAGGATTCTCGTTCTTTGCAATAACAGGCAAAGCTGTAGAGAAAGAAAAAGTAGCTGAAACAAAGCCTTCAACAAACACTTCGAAACTTGAGAAGAACAATACAGCAGAAACCAAATCCGAACAGAAAACCGAACAAAAAGCAGAACAGGAAGCAGGAAAGAGTAAAATCTCAAGCATACCCGGATTTGAAACATTCTATGTAATAGTTTCTCTTCTTATTGCATTCTCCAATAACAGAAGATAAATGTGCGACTGAAAATAGAAAAACTCATAGAATTTATTTTGAGAAAGGATGTGGATTTTATATCTTCGTCCTTTTTGTTTTGGGTGTATAGCTTAAACACAATTAAATAAGTATAAAAATCTCGTAACTATTCAGCCCATCAAAACATTCCTATTGATATTGATTTTAATAAAATAATGGAATCCAAAAAATAATATATGGAGAAGGAAGAAACGCACTCAATCGTCAACAGTATAAGAAAATCAAGTTACAGAAATTTGTCAATTGAACTTTAGTAAAGATGGCTATTGATGCTGTTTTAAATAGGCTGAATAGTTACAAAATCTCTTTTAAATTTAAGTCGTGTCCTTGAATTATAGATCAATTCTGAAAAAGCGAGTGCGAATCATGCATTTGATGAATATAATATGAGATTCTCTCGATTTCGGTTTTCAATAATTCAAGTCCACGACCTAAATTTAGTACCATGATTTTTAGTACNNCATGATTTTTAGTACCATGATTTCGATTTTAGGGGTTTGTTTTGTTTCAATGAGGTAGGTTTTATTTAAAAGTCATTAATTTTCATTCAGTGTTTTATAGTCTATTAATATTTATGCTTATATTAATATTCGTGCTTGTGTTAATATTTGTGCTTGTATCTTATTACTTTTCTTCAATTTTTGTTATTTTAACATAATGTCAGTAGGCTTAGGTATACACTAACATTGTATTTTATCTTTTAATTTGCCGACTAAAGCCGGCATATTTATATTGCTTTACACATTACTTCCAATACCTGATAATTAAGATTGAATGTTCTATAAAGATAAAACGAATTAACATGTAAACACATGCGGCTTCTTACATATTGTTTAGTTTTATGTTGGATAAAGTAATTTTGTATAGTATTGTAAAAGGATTTACTCACGATTATAAGAAAATTTACACGATAACTTCTTCGTAATTTAAACAATCATTTAAAGCATGTTTGATGGAAATATCCCATTGCTTTTTTTGAGTGAACGGAGGGATTGGAATAAGTAGATTAATTACTTTATTGTTAGTTTTTCTGATTCTTATATTAAGCTCTGGTATTGGAGCTGCGAATGAGATCCTGGTCCATTCAGGAGAGTCCATACAGGCTGCTGTAAACAGTGCGGTTTCAGGCGATGTGATAATCGTACAGCCTGGAACCTATACCGAGAATATCAATATAACCGTACATAATCTGGTAATAAAATCAGAATCCGGAAATCCTGTAAATACAATAATAATGGCTAAAGACCCGGCTTTAGATGTGTTCAGTATAGAGGCAAATAAAGTTACGATCAGCGGATTTAAAATAACGGAGGCAAAAAAAGACCATGCAGGGGTCTATATGTATCAGTGCAAAAACTGCACTGTTGAGAATAATAGATTGCTGAATAACACTGTCGGAATATATTTGAAGAACTCGGACTATAACACGATCCTTGATAACCTGATTGGAAAAAGTGAAAAAGGAATAACTACTCAGCAGTCAAACTATAACACGATCTCCGGGAACAGAGCTTCAAAAAACAGGTACGGGTTTTATGTTCCTAATTCTGAGGGGAATGTAATTTCAAATAATACGCTCTCGGAAAACAAAGATTACGGAATCTCGCTCTCAACTGGAGTTAGTAATACCCTCTCCGAAAATAATGCTTCCAATAATGGTAGAGGAGTCTATCTAGGCAATTCTGACAATAATAAAATCTCAGATAATACTATCACTTCAAATGAGGTTTATGGGCTTTTTATCTGTCCTAAAAGTGACAAGAACAACGTTCTTAATAACTACTTCAATAATACTGTCAATGCCATACCTAATAACGGAACCGATAATATATACTATATAGAAAAAATTCCAGGCACGAACATTGTTGGTGGGCCTTACCTCGCAGGAAATTACTGGGCAAAACCTAACGGACTGGGTCCTTCTGAAATAACGCCTGATGCAGATGGAGACGGCATTGCTGATAAGGTCTACAAGCTTGAAAACAGTGATTACGTTGATCGCATGCCTCTTGTAGCCGCTAAGGTTAAGGATCCGATCCTTCCTGTTGCAAATTTCAGTACCAATGTGACTGGTGGCCATCCTCCTCTTTCAGTCAAGTTCACCGATCTTTCGGGAAATGAAACCGAAAGAAACTGGGATTTTGAAAGTGACGGAACCATTGATTCGACTGACGAAAATCCAGTTCATACCTTTACAGAGCCTGGGACCTATACCGTAAATCTTACCGCAAGCAACGAAAACGGAACTGCTTCAAAAAATTACATAATAGCTGTTCTTGAAGAAAATGAGACTCCAGACGCCGGACAGAATGAAATTGCGAGTTTACCCGGTTTTGAATTAATTTATGGAATTTTCGGTTTGATTGCGGTTTTCCTGCACCGAAAAAGATGAAAAATCTGAAAAGGAACAAAGGTAAAAAAACAAGAAGAATTAAGTAAAATATGGGTTAGTAATGGGAGTGGGGAGTTATGGGGACATGGGAAAGCTTTGACAGATATGCAGAGAAATATGATGTCTGGTACGATAATAGGACTTACGCAGTTCAATTGAAAAATCAACAGCGTCAGACTATTAACTGTATAAAACGTAACTTAAATCTACAGTCTTTGCCACAATTGGTTTTGTTCCTCAAGTGCGTAAGTCCT
>DAQQ01000086.1:0-6819 GCA_002508465.1 Methanosarcina sp. UBA7
CTAAATAAGGTGAAAAACTCAACTTGACTTTAGGGGTGCTAAGATTGGTAATGGGAGTAAGCATTAACCAGATCAGGAAAATCTCGCTTGGACTGCAGGTTTCTACCCTACTAACCTATATGTTTGGATTTACTGCGCTGAAGCTGAGCGGTTCAAAAAAAGAAGGAATCCAGAGACACGGGAAAATAAATACTTTAGGATACACCCTGGGAGCCTTATCTTTACTGTATATGATGTACTCCGGATTAAAGCTCATAATTGCTAGGGCAGCTCCTGCAATCATGTATATTCACGGTACCTTTGGGCTTATAACTCTGACTCTTAGCTCCTTGTTCGTAGCTAACAGATGGAGCTGGAAAACTATCAAAAACATGAGGACTCTTGTAATTCTGTTTCTATCGACTTTCAGCGGAGGAGTATACATGTTTTCACGACTCTATAAACAAAGGACACCTGCAGAAAAGAGTGAGTAAAAGAAATTACACCATCAGCGAATTTAAACCTAAAAATCGTTTACAGGCAATTACGAGTTTGCTGATAATCATTAACCTAAAGGAGTTCACCCATATAGGTTTTTACAGAAGTTTCGGAGTAAGTTGCTTCGCAGATAGTAATCAGAAATCCCAGGATAACTGGTTAATCTGAGAAAAATAATTTGGGACAACTAACCTGAGTACAGGTGAACTTTCGGGATAGTTGAACTTAACTTTTGGGATAGTTGAACTTAACTTTTGGGATAGTTGAACTTAACTTTTGGGATAGTTGAACTTAACTTTCGGAATAACCGAAGTTTCAGGGTATGTTAGCTTTCAGGAAAGCTGAAGCTCAGGATAAGTGAATCGAGTTATTGTATGTAGTTAAGCATGAAGTATAACCCAAAAATTACCAGGAATACCCCGCAGGTATAAAGAATATATCTATGCATTTTTTGGGAAAGCAAGGTTTTACCATGGCCGAACGATCCGGATACGACAGTAAACCAGCCCAGGTCTGCAGTCCAGTGTCCGATCATATAAGCCATTGCAATTATAACTCCTAATTCATACTCCTTAAGTACAAGTG
This sequence comes from Methanosarcina sp. UBA7, assembly GCA_002508465.1. GTDB lineage: Archaea > Halobacteriota > Methanosarcinia > Methanosarcinales > Methanosarcinaceae > Methanosarcina. Next base: position 1,063 of record DAQQ01000086.1, read on the forward strand.
CACCACCAGCAGTCAGCCACCAGATCCAGAAGTATGGGTTAGAAACCGAAGTAACAAGACCAATCAAGCTAGGATTAGAAAAAAGCTTCAAGCCTGGAGATTCCTTAGAAGTTTTCACATACGAAGATGTAGATCTTGCTTCCTTTAAAGTAAGAAGCCCAAATACCAGAAGTGAAAGCCCTCCTAGAAGGAAAATTGAAGAAATCATGTCACCATCGACAAGCGAAGCAGCTCCTAACAGAATCAACACATAGAGCACAGCTTCCACGAGCATATGCCCGAATACCACCTGTGGGCCTGCAAGCCAGCCTTTCTTCAACGAAATCTCTATAGTTGCAAAAAGCATCGGGCCAGGAACGAGTGCGCCTGTAAGCCCTACAGAGAAACCTAAAAGAAGAGCTTCCAAAACTTCAATTGTTAGCATTATGGACCAAGAACTTAAAAGTATCTAAGATTCTTTTTTGAAAGTAAATTTCCGCAAGCAGAAAGATCAAGATAAATTGACTTAAATAAGACAAACCAGTAAAAAATAGGGTATCTCTATTTTACAGAGAAAACCTACTGGAAAAAAACAGGAAATTTAGAGACAATTTCAGTATCTCTTTCGATTAATTTTTTAAAATTTGCATTGCGCAAACTAATCATGCTGCAGCTCGGGTTTTTTCAAGCCTTTTGAAAAAGGTTTGATTTAGAGAATAATCTCAATATCCAGTTCTTCTGCAAGCTCTTTATACCTGTTTCGGATAGTGACTTCCGTAACCCCAGCTACGTCCGCAACTTCCCGCTGAGTTCTCCGCTCACCACAGAGAATGGACGCAATATAAATTGCAGCAGCAGCAACTCCTGTAGGACCCCTCCCGCTTGTGAGTTCCTTTTCGGAAGCCTGCCTCAGGATCTCAACACTCTTGGACTGGACTTCTCCTTTAAGGTTAAGGCCTGAACAGAACCTTGGGACGTAGTCGATCGGAGATGTGGGCATGAGCTTTAGTGCAAGTTCTCTGGAAATAAAGCGGTAAGTTCTTCCGATTTCTTTCCGGCTGACTCTTGACACTTCTTCAATTTCATCAAGAGTTCTTGGAACGCTGCACTGACGACAAGCAGCATAAAGAGCTGCTGCGGCAACACCTTCGATGCTTCTTCCACGAATAAGGTTTTTGTCCACAGCTTTTCTGTAGACGACAGCTGCGGTTTCCCTCACAGTTCTCGGAAGACCGAGAGCAGAAGCCATTCTGTCCAGTTCGGATAATGCAAATGCAAGGTTTCTTTCAGTTGCGTTACTTACACGGATTCTACGCTGCCATTTTCTTAAACGATAGAGTTGAGCACGATTTTTTGAAGAGATTGACTTTCCATAGGAGTCGCGATTCCTCCAGTCAATCATTGTGGAAAGCCCTTTGTCGTGGATTGTGTATGTCATAGGCGCACCCACACGGGAACGCTTCATACGTTGATCATGATCGAAAGCTCGCCATTCAGGGCCTTCATCCACGAAATCGGCGTCAATGACAAGTCCGCAGTCCCCACACACGAGCTCGGCTCGCTCATAGTCGTGGACGAGGTTTCTGCTGCCGCATTCTGGACACACGGCCTTTTCGTTCTCAAAACTTTGCTCCTTTTGCTTCTCTTTGCGAGCTTTGATCATGGCACGTATTTTTTCTCTTTCAAGAGTGTCCGAATAGCGAACTCTTTCGACTTCTACCATATCATATCACCTTACAAACTAAAACAATCATATGTTTATATTTACGGTATTTTTGGCTGCACCACTGAAATTACAGTAGACATCTAAAAGGCAGGATAAGAAAAATCACGGCTGTAACTAGCAAAAAATATATAACCTAGTTAATGTTTAACCATAATATAGAATTCAAATGCGCATTCATGTCAGAGCTTTCACCGAATATAGACTCTTTCATTAATAAGAGCTCGAAATTCTGAATCCGAAGTTCGTTTAAAGCCCTTCACTAAAAAATATGGATGGCCTACAGGTCCGAAAACGCTTACGATCGTGCCAATCCGATTCAGGGCCTTATCTACAACGACCGAATTCAATTTAGGAAAACCATCTGAGACATTCTCGGGTTTTACCTCATCCCCTCTAATAATCAGGTTTTTAACACCTGTTCTGTGCAGCACTTTACCGAGTCGTTTCATATCAGCCACGAATAGTTAATAGCTATTCTCTCTAGCTCAGGGTATTTTTTTCCAGCTCAGGGCAAAAATTTCCTGGCTTTGAGCATGTTTTTCTGTCAGCCATAAATAAGATTATATATTATAGACTGAAAAGCATATGTAGTCTATGCTCATTTTATATAAAGATATCGCAAGAACTATATTATATGTTAGTCCGGACTAATTTAATATAGTAGAGTATAAGAACTAGAAGAGGGAAACCACAACCTTATATATTAAATGGACATTGTTGGCAGCAATCAGACCATAATTATGGTCATTACAGTCACTAACTCCGATTAATGATCTCATTCTAAGGAGGAGACTCATTGTCCAAGTTCGTATATTTTTTTGGAAAGGATGTAACTGATGGCAAAGGTAGTATGAGAGACTTACTTGGAGGTAAGGGCGCAGGCCTTGCTGAAATGGCAAACCTTGGAATTCCCGTACCGCCAGGTTTTACGATTACAACCGAAGTTTGTGTACTTTATCTGAAGAACAAGAAGTATTCTGGAGAAGTACTCAAACAGGTTGAAGAAGCGATCGATAAACTCGAGACTTTAAACAACAAAAAACTGGGAGACCCAGAAGATCCGCTGCTTGTTTCTGTAAGGTCCGGTGCCAGGGTGTCCATGCCGGGGATGATGGATACTGTCCTTAACCTTGGACTCACGGACAAATCTGTTCTCGGACTCGCAAATAAGGTCAACGACGAAAGGTTCGCTTACGATTGTTACCGCAGATTTATCTCTATGTTTGGAGATGTGGTTCTGGGAATTGACTTCGACAAGTTCGAGTCCCTTATTGAGGACAAGAAAAAAGAACTTAAAGTCGAATCTGACACCGATCTCGATGCAAAAGCACTGAAAGATCTGGCTGAAAGGTTCAAGGGAGTAATTAAATTCGAAAAAGGATTTGATTTCCCCCAGGATCCGAAAGTCCAGCTTCAGATGGCAATTGATGCTGTTTTTGAGTCATGGAACAACCCAAGGGCCATCACTTACAGAAAGCTTAACGAAATCGATGACAGTTGGGGCACAGCTGTCAATGTACAGACCATGGTTTACGGGAACAGAGGCAATACCTCAGGCACAGGAGTTGCTTTTACAAGAAACCCGTCTACAGGAGAAAAGAAGTTTTTCGGGGAGTACCTTATTAATGCACAGGGCGAAGATGTTGTTGCAGGCATCCGAACTCCGGACTTTATTGATACTCTTGGAAACAAAATTCCTGAAGCCTACAACCAGCTTGTGGACATATGTCAGAAGCTCGAAGCCCACTTCAAAGACATGCAGGACATAGAGTTTACTATTCAGGAAGGAAAACTCTACATGCTGCAGACCAGAACTGGGAAGCGTACAGCTGCTTCAGCCGTAAAATTAGCAACTGACATGGTAGCAGAAGGGCTGATTGATAAGGAAACTGCAGTTACAAGGGTTAAAGCCGAACATATAGACCTTCTTCTGCACCCGAGAATTGATCCCAATGCAAGACTGGAAGTAATCGCAAAAGGACTTCCGGCATCACCCGGAGCTGCTGTAGGAAAGGTTGTATTTACTGCCGAAGCAGCCGAGGAAATGGCTGAAAAAGGAGAAAAGACAATTCTCGTCCGAACCGAAACTTCCCCTGAAGATATAGGAGGAATGGCAGCTGCCCAGGGTGTCCTTACAGTGCGCGGTGGAATGACCTCTCATGCCGCAGTCGTTGGAAGAGGCATGGGTAAGCCCTGTGTTGTAGGTTGCGGAGAGATCTCAATCGATATCAAGAGCCGCCTCTTCATGGTAAACGGTCACACTATCAAAGAACATCAATATGTTACCATTGACGGAAGCACAGGCAGCGTAATTATCGGGAAAGTAGAGCTGATTGATGCCGAAATTAGTGATGATCTGAAGAAGATTCTTCTCTGGGCCGACGAGATCAGGACTCTTGGAGTGAGAACAAACGCAGATAATCCGGCAGATGCAGGCCTTGCCCGTGAACTTGGGGCTGAAGGCATAGGACTTTGCAGAACTGAGCATATGTTCTTCGGAGAAGACAGGATCCCTGCAGTAAGGGAAATGATCATGGCCGAAGACGAAAAGACCAGGAAGAAAGCCCTCAAAAAATTACTTCCTATGCAGAAAGAAGACTTCCTTGGAATCTTCCGCAGCATGGAAGGTCTGCCTGTTACTATCAGACTGCTTGACCCCCCTCTCCACGAGTTCCTTCCTGACAAAGAAGAGCTCGATGCAAAGCTCAGGGAGCTCGAAGCCTCTGGAGACTGCGGAAAGATCGATGAGGTAAAGAATGTCATCAAGAGAGTTGTTTCCCTCAAGGAACTCAACCCTATGCTCGGCCACAGGGGATGCAGGCTCGGGATAACCTATCCGGAAATCTATGATATGCAGGTACGTGCAATCATGGAAGCAGCCTGTGAACTTGCAAACGAGGGTATGCAGATCGTTCCTGAAATCATGATTCCACTCGTGGGCCTTGTAAAAGAGCTTTCCATTACAAGGGAAGAGGTCTGCAAGATGGCAGAGACAGTCATGGCTGAGAAAGGCGTAAAGATCGACTACAAAGTAGGAACAATGATCGAACTGCCCAGAGCCGCAATTGTCGCAGACCAGATTGCCCAGGAAGCTGATTTCTTCTCCTTCGGGACAAATGACCTGACTCAGACAACCTTCGGTTTCAGCCGTGATGACGTGTCCAAGTTCGTGCCTATCTACCAGAAAGCAGGAATTCTTGAGCACGATCCATTTGCAGTCCTGGACCAGGAAGGCGTTGGCGAGATCATGAAAATCGGTATATCGAAAGGCCGCTCTGTCAAACCCGAACTTAAAATGGGTATCTGCGGAGAGCATGGCGGAGAGCCAAAATCCATTCACTTCGCCCATGCAATTGGCCTTAACTATGTAAGCTGTTCTCCTTACAGAGTTCCGATTGCAAGGCTCGTAGCTGCACAGAGCACAATTGAGTCAAGAAAATAAAGTCCTTGAAGTTAAAGACTTATTTAAAATGAGGCAGGATTTATCCTGCTCATATTACTTTTTTGGAAACCTTTTTTGAAACCATTTTTTGGAAACTTTAACTGCATTTAGCAGCTCTGAAAATTCTAGAAGGCTGAAACTCTGGTAGGTCTGAAAAAATTCTGGTCTGGCAATCCTACCCATAAAAACTACCCATAAAAATATTTCCGTAAAAATATAATGATGCGACCCTTTTTCAAGGGTTAATGCTGTTATTTTACATCAGATTTCATGCAGACCCCTCATCCAAAAATCATTATTGAGTCGAGTCTTGCAGTACCTACTTTCGTCCAGTACTTGCAAATGCTACAGTACTGGATCTCGCCGTCTGAGTGCAATTTTAAGTTAGCGTGACATTTTGGACATATTTTTAGATGTTTCATAAATAAAACTCCTTTAATTTTATTTCAATTTTGAGCTCATTACAAAACTCAAAACTTGTTCCCTGAGCCTTGAGTTTTGAACGATCAATCAAGTTTTGTAACGAGCTCAAGCATTTGTTTAAATCTTTAGAGATCTTTGGAGGTTGTTTGATATATTGATTTGAGGTTGTTTGATATATTGGTTTAAA
>DAQQ01000122.1:0-22888 GCA_002508465.1 Methanosarcina sp. UBA7
AATGCTGACTTTGCTTTTGACAGTCCTGCGTATTACAAGGTCGAACATGATGAAATAGACCACGTGCTCTCATATACCCATACCTACGCAGGCCAGGCGCTTCCCGGAGAACTGATAGAAGCTCGAGGCATCGTCGAAGAAGTAGGAGATATCAAGCGGCTTGTTGTGGGCACTTCAAGGGAACCAAAAGGAGAATGGATAAGGTCTCTTACCTGGCTTGAGAAATGCGGATGTCGGTAAAACGATTGGATATCGGCAAAACAATTGGATGTCGGTAAAACGATGTGGAATCGGTAAAACAGAGTGGAATCGGTAAAACAGAGTGGAATCGGTAAAACAGTGTGGATATCGCTAAAAAAGTAAAAAAGTTAAACTTAAGGAGTGTAAGTTACTTAAAGAATGCAACTTTTTACTTGAGTATCCAGACTGAAGTAAAAAGTTGAAAAGAGGATAGAAATGGAAATAAAGCTTCTATAAGAAGTCTTTCAACAGAAAAGTTTCTATCCCCTAGCTTTTGCTTTAATTATCTTTTTGTCCTAGAATTTACTTTTTTATCCCAAATTTTATCTTTTTAACCCAGAATTTTAGTTTTTATTTCCAGATTATTTCTTTCTGTCCAATAAACCGTACAAAACCAGTAACTCAACCACTACAAAGTCAAATTTAAACCCTGGGGAGCTCTTTGTCTTTTCTTTTTTAATATCTGAAGCAAGATTCTCCTGTTTATCCGTTTCAGATGTTTTCTCTTCGTTCAGGGTCTGATTTTCTCCGATTTTGGATGAAGGAGTTTCAACCGATTGAATTCTCTTCTCGCTGCCCAAGATTGCAAAGGGAGAAAAGCCAGACGTTTCTGCGGTAAAGTAGAAGTAAACTTTATCTTCTCTATTCAGGGTTGTAGGTAGCGGGTTCCAGACTCCCTCACTATAACGGTACAGGGCTACAGTATCTTTACTGACTCCCTGTTCAATAGTCCAGGCTCTGTTCACCCTGAAATTTATTTGGGCATTTTCAAAATTCTCCTGGCTTGAAAAGCCACTATTTCCAACCCAGAGATTTATATTCCTGTAGACAGTTCCGGGTGCAGGTTCCTTAACAATTGACGATGTATTTTTTAGCATTTCTACAATAGCAGTTATTTTTCCAAAATTCTTTTTCGGATCAAACTCCACAGAGACTATTTCGTTTGTTTCGCCTTTAAAAGCGAAACATGTGCGGACCCCTTTGAAAACCTGTTCACTCGAAATTTCCTTTAGTTCGACATTACTGGTTGATTCAGGAGAGACAGAACCTCCTCCACTTCCCCCACTTTCTCCACTTCCCCCACTTCCTCCACTTCCCCCACTTCCTCCACTTCCTCCACTTCCCCCACTTCCTCCACTTCCTCCGCTAATTTCCCTATTTTCATAACTGGAAACTCCTTCGGTGACGGTTATATATCCTGCTTTTGTTTGGGTAATATTTCTATACTTATTATTAGTTGCTTTTAAGATTACAGTGTAGGTTCCAGGACTCTCATACGTGTAAACCGGATTCCTTTCGTTTGAGTCAATGTTCCCGTTTCCGTCAAAGTCCCACTTCCAGGAATCAGGGTTGAAGGTAGATAAATCCGTGAACTGGACAATCAGAGGTGCAGGGCCAAGGAGAGGAACTGCGGAAAAGTTGGTTTCAGGTGGTGAAGAAATAACCGTTACTTCTGAAAATCCTTCTACAGGGACAGCAGAAACAGAATAAGCAGAGATCCTGCCCGAAAGTGTAAAGTTTCCAGGCTCGTAGTTTGAAGGCACAGTCACATTATACACAACTGTCCTTTCTTCCCCTGCTGAAAGGCTCTCAACCCAGATCCATTCCAGAGTGGATGCTTTGAATGTGCTGGTTTCCTGGAATACCGCCCCATTATTTTCCCACTCACTCACCTGCCACCCTTCAGGGAGATTTTCATCGAGCGTCAGGGATTCAATATCCTGATCTGTAATTATATGTACAGTTATTGCAAAACTCTCTCCTGAGTTAACCGTTCCGGCAGAAATCTCCCTGTTTGCTTCTATTCCTGCGGCTGAAGCAGGGAAGATTACCCAGGCAAATAAAATAATCAGAACGAAGCCTGAAATAAGGCCTGATAGTTTAATCCAGCTTTTTTTCCTGAAGGCTTTGATGAGATTCATAAGAACGGGTCCTTAATTATTTCAGATTTTACGGGTTACCCGATTTACGGCCATATGATTTGTTTTTGAGCTTGTTTCTTCTCCAATTTATCTTCTAGCTCATTTTCCTATTAGGTATGTGTTTTTCAGATCATTTCAGATACAACGAAATAAACTTTGAAATAATATTAACTATGTACTTCTGTATATTATTTATAACTGTCTTTTATCCTTTTATTCTAAAAATAAAAAGTAGAGCATTTACAGCCCATAACCTCTGAAAAACGCTAAATCGGATAGGTAAGAATGATAAGAAGCTATCCAGAGTTTTAAAGCCATATCTAAAGTCCTGCAAAACTATGTAGAACCGAAGGAATAACTTCAAACAAAACTGCAGCTAAAGCTAAATATAAATAAGAAAGTTACCTACACATCTTTTATGAAAATAAATAAAAGTTATATCTGGCTTATTATGGCATCGAGCTTGATTTTAACCGCGTCTGCAGCCTTCCTGTATCCTTGTTTTACCTTCCATCCTAACCATACAGTAAGCATAGCTCAAGCAGCTCAAGCAGATAGGTATGAAACTACAATTAACGGAATAGAATCCAGTTCGAGCATAGTTACCAGAGTACAAACTTCAAATCCCCTGGATATCCTCACTGCGGGTGCTCAGGTAATTGATTCGGGTACCGAAGTTACTGTGTATAATAATAACCTTGCTCTTGTAAAAGAAAAAAGGGAACTCGATCTTGATTCAGGAGTAAATAAAGTTGAATATAAGAATGTTGCTGCTCTTATTGACCCGACATCAGTAATGTTTGAGGATACGAAAAATAAGAATACTGTCGTAATGGAGCAGAACTATGAGTATGATCTCGTGAGCAGTCAGGAGCTCCTGGAGAAATTTCTGGACAAAGAAATTACTGTAACCGAAAAAGAAGGAGGCACATACACAGGGATTCTCATGAATTATAACGAGTACAAAGGTCTGGTACTCAAATTAAGTGACGGAAAAGTTGTAACTCTTTCCGAAATCTCAAAAGTGGAATTTCCTGACTCTGCCGGACTGCTCACAAAACCTACCCTTATCTGGCAAGTCTACTCACCCGCGGCAGGCAAGAGGGATGTCCTCACTTCCTATCTTACAAATGGGATGAGCTGGAAAGCAAACTATATCGTAAAGACCACTGCGGATGATAAGAAAGCCGATGTCCAGGGTTGGGTTACTGTTAATAATAAAGCAGGGACAACCTATGAGAATGCCAAATTGAAACTGGTTGCAGGGGATGTTCATCGTGTAACTGTACCGAAGGGAATGACTGCGAGAGAGCCAGCTGTAGAAGAAGGAGTTGCATATGATGAAGCTGTGGAAAGTGTTGTTGAGGAATCCCTTTTTGAGTATCACCTGTATACACTTCAAAGACCGGCCACTCTCAGGAATAATCAGGTAAAACAACTTTCCCTGCTTTCTGTCAATTCCGTGCCTGTAGAAAAAGAGCTCATTTTTGATGTCTCAAAAAGTAGCGATGTGCAAGTCGCACTGAGCTTCAACAATTCAAAAGAAAAAGGCCTTGGAATGCCTCTTCCTGCCGGAGTTCTAAGGGTATACAAAACTGACTCCGAAGGTCAGCTTCAATTCCTGGGAGAAGACAGCATAAAGCACACCCCAAAAAACGAAGAGATAAAAGTTGTTGTTGGAAACGCTTTTGATGTAACAGGTAAAAGGACCCAGACCAATTACAGTAAGATCAGCTTGAATGTTTGGAGAGAAAGCTATGAAACCGAAATCAAAAATCACAAATCCGAGTCCCAGAAAGTAAAAATCGTAGAACACTTCTACGGTGACTGGGAAATCACAACCAGCTCTGACCCTTACGAGAAAAAAGATGCTTATACCGCTGAATGGGATATAACCATACCAGCAGAAGGTTCAAAGAAAGTTACCTACACCGTAAAACGCAGTTATTAACTTAGAAAAAGCAACAAATTGCCAAATGCAGATTTTACAATGCTGAAATCTGCAGAAAACCCAACCCAGAACCTATAACTCTGGAAAAACGGAAAAACGGAAATATGTATCATAAGACAGCCTCTAAGCTTGTTGAAAGATAATTTACTTACCTAAAACAAGTCAGATTGGCTTAACTAAACATCTTCGTTAGAATTTATCTCTCATAATCACAATCGTTGCGCTGCATGATCAAGCAGACAATATTTGTTGACGGGACTTTCGATAAAGTGCTTAAGAAATATAATAAGCACTCAAATCTTTGTTGTCATATATTTTATCATATTGACCCAATCTGGAGTGAAAAACCGGTCCAAGTACGGTATGCGAGGGTATTGATTCATGTCCTACTAATTTTATAGCATATTCTATAGGCCTTTTTTCCAAAAAAGATCTCCATAAAAAAATACTACCATGATTGAAACGCATACCGTTACTAAACATACTTGGATATTGCTTCGAATATGAATTAACTGCAAGACTTCCAAAACCGGGATCAGCAATAAAGTTTGTCCCAAGTTTAGACAATGTTTCTGCACCCTTTACCTCTTCTAAATTAAATGTTGTAGATACGGTATCGTTTTTGAGCCACAAAGGACTGTCTAAATTTGAAACTGTACTAGCAGACATAAAAAAAGAGAAACCAATAAAAACAACAAAAATGAAAATAAGTCTAGATATCCTACTTTTAAAATAGACAGTAAGTTCAATTATAGAAAAACTGGCCAGTATACTTAGAAAAAAATACTCAAAAGAAAACCATCTGGTTGGCAGAATATCCCTCAGTCCGAAGAAAGGAAAACAAAAGGTTATGCCAAAGAGAACTGCTAGCGAAAAAATAAACATAAAATTAGTCTTACTTCTATATTTAGATGATAAACAAAAAAGAGATCCAATAATTCCAAAAAACAAAAATATAAATAAACCAAAGGTATTCGCAAATCTTTCAAGAAATGGGGGCAACATAGCAGATATTGCTGAAATTGCTTCCGGTCTGTATAAGTCTACAGGCCCTGTGACATAATTATAAAATGTAGAAACTACTACATCAAATAAAGACTTTCCTTCCTTAGAATAAATAACGATGAACCACCATTGAAGCAAAGCTATTACAGAAACAAGAGAAATATTTTTAAACATTGATATTTTACTTTTTTCATATATTAAACTATAAAAAATAGATCCAAAGAAAAAGCCCAATATAGTAATTACAAATATAAAAGATGAGACTGCATGGGTGATTGTCAAAATAAAAATCAAACATATAGAGAGCGATACGAACTTCGGATTGGGTTTTGGGAAATATGCTTTAACAAGAATATATATGAGTAAATAATATAAAATAATTCCATAAGAAGTTGTTTGAGGAGCGGAGCCCCAGTATATATTGAAATCACTAATACTAACCAGCAACATGGTAAATAACCCTACTCTTTCTCCGAAAAAATGTTTTGATGTTAAATATACAAAACTGGATGCAAGAACGAAGGGGATAATTATCGCAAAATTACTGGCATCCTTTAATGAGACATTAGAAATAAGGTTCATAATTGCAGTTTGGATATGCATTACAGGAAAATACATTTCTTTATCAAATAACACCCCAATATTTCCTGTTTGAGAAAGCAGATAGTTCATTTTAGCCTGTTTCCAAGAATCGACACCAGGGACAAATCCGGCTAAATTAAAAATTGAATAATCGATATTGAAAGAAAGCAAAATTATCTTTGAATACTGAATTAGGTAATCAAGCTTATGAGTACTGAAAAATATAGATGCTGCAACAGAACCTACACATAAGGAATATATAAAAAAATAACTGAAAGGCCGATATTCTGAGTAATGTAGTATAATCAATGATAGAGAAAATAATAATAAAAAACTGATATCCAAACCTGTTTTCCATTTTCTAGGTAGATTTTGCTGTGGGTAGATCGGAAATTGTACGTGAGTAATAACAAGGTACAAATAGCAACTTAAAGTAAGTGCCATACCTATAGAAAAGATATGAATTGTAGGTGACACTGCGTATAATGAAATAATCACGATGCCGAAAACTACTCCAAGTGCCGCCAATAAACAATCAACTTTATTTAAATTATTAGAAACCATAATTGACACAATTCCATAATCCAGTGATCTTTTTCATTTTTAGCTTGAAATATTACTTTACGGACAAATCATTCGTCAAATAAAATCATTCGAGCTTTGAGACAGCTTGTAAGATTATTCTTTTGATAGGCTTCAGCAGCATACACAAATTCAGAACTTATTAGGTGATCAATAACTAAGGAACGATGAAAATATCACTTCAAGCTCTCAGTTAGAGGATTAATCTATATTTACATTTATAGTTTTCTTAATATAATTCAATTTTTAGTACATGATAGTAAATTTGCTTAACCTGTTCCGCTATATTCTACCTGGAAGAGGCTCGGGTAGTTCGCCTTCTTGAGCGAAGTGAGAAAAGCAACGTCCTTCCTAAACTGGAACTCAGGAGGCAAAAAAATTATTACCATTGCCACAATTAATCCCTAAGATGATTATCGGTGCATTGGGGCCCGAAGGTTCGTACTCGGAGAAAGCTGTACAAATCTGGATTATGAGACATAGGCTGGATAGTGTAGAAATTCAGTACTTTGCAGATATAGAGGACGCATTTCTGGCTGTAATACTGAAAAAATCCGATCTCTCGATAGTTCCGATAGAAAACTCTATCGAAGGTTCGGTAGGTGTTACTCTTGACTTACTTCATGAGAATGGGGTTGAGATAGTCGGAGAGATTGTTGTAAAAATTGAGCATTGCCTGCTCTCGAAAGGCGGACCTGAAAAGATTAAGGTCATTCTTTCCCATCCTCAAGGACTTGCCCAGTGCAGGCATTTTCTAAAAAAATATTTCCCTGAAGCTGAACTAAGGAGCACGGGCAGCACTTCCCATGCAGCAAGGCTCGCAGGAGAATTTGAAGAAATGGCAGCAATAGCTTCTCCTGAGGCTGCAGAGTGCTACAGGCTAAAGGTTCTCCTTCCAAATATACAGGATAGAAAACAAAACTACACTCGCTTCATTGCTTTACGAGCAGCAGGAAAAAATACCGCTGAGCATGTTTTATCTGCCGGAGAAAATAAACCCGACAAGGCTGAAAATTCCAACTGTTCAGCTTTCAAGACCTCCATAATAGTATATCTGGAAAAAGACAGACCAGGAGCATTATACGAAATACTCGGGGCTTTTGCAAAAAATAAGATTAACCTGACAAGAATCGAGTCAAGGCCTTCTAAAAAAGAACTTGGAGATTATCACTTTTATATAGATTTTGAAGGGCACATAAGTGATGCGATTATAAAAGAGACCTTAAAAGACATAAAAACTAAAACCGATACTCTTAAAATACTGGGTTCTTATCCCGCTTTTAAAGCATAGCATCTGCCTTTCCAAAAACTGAAATTATCCAACTTTAAGAATGTAATCATCCATTAAAGATCGTGTTTACCTCTTTTAAAACTTTAAGTAATTCCTGTGAGACACCAGAACTATCTATCCTCAGTTATCATTACTTAACATTAAAAACGAGTAAAGGCCCAGGTCGAGTTCTGCAAGTTTTGGCAAAAGGACGTGAAGGAGTGCAAATATATACAAAATTGTGAATTTAAAAAGAAAGCTTAACAAAAATTGGATTTTTGTACGAATCCAAAAAAATGCATATTCAGGAACGTGTACTTTTATATACTATCTTTCTCTATTCTCTTCCTAGAATATCTTCATACAGTATATTTGTATGTTTCATACAGATTCTTTCTCACAACTACTTACGATCACAGCCTCTTACCAGGCTGCAAAAGGGAGCGAGATGGCTCTGAGTATTGAAGAAACAGTAAACAAACACGAATTGGCTCTAAAAAAGTATAGAGGACTCTATGCCTTTGCAGACCTGCTTGCAACTTATCTTGTCCTCTATGTCCTGTTCGTGCTGTTCAATATGCGAGATTTATTTTTGATGTTTAACATCTTTGAGCCTTATACCGGTGCAAGATACAACATTCTGGGCTTTGGGATTGTTTTTGAAACTCTGGGACTTATTTTTCTGGCTTTTGTCCTCTCCCTTATCTTTACAGCTATCAGGCATTACAGAGCTGAGAAGAAAGATGCGATTGCCCTTATAGAAGAGACGCACCCCGTGCTCAAGGAGAGGTTGAGGACTGCCTATGATAACCGCAGTACGGACAATATTATTGTTCGGGACCTGATAGGCGGAGTTATAATCGATTCAAAATCCGTACAGTCCTCGTCCTTTCTTGACAGGAGAAAACTTGCAAAAGACCTGTGTGTAATAGTTTTTGCAGTTTCCGTTCTCGCATATGTTGCCGGAACCGGATACCAGACGACTCTCAGTCCCACTGACCTTAACGGAGTAATCGATAAGCTTCCCTTAGTTTCGAATTCGAACTCTGAACTTTATCCTGTTGATGAGAATGGAGGAACCTCGAATAACACCAGCCAGGAAGGAATTTTTGGGAAGCCAGCCGTTGTTGTGGTGGAAGGTAAAGAGGTTGACCTGAAGATTCCTCCAGGTACAGGTAAGGGCTTTACAAGCCAGGAAACGGGAGAGCAGACGAACGAGTCATTTACCCAATCAGGCCTGGTAAACCCTGAAGCGGCAGCTTCCCAGGCTTATTACGATAATTTACCGGAAGGATACAGGAACGTTATCCAGAGTTACTTTGAGGGACTTGCAGAAGAATAATTGGAAAAATTTATTTAAAGTGGATTTATTTAAACTCAGGTTAATCGAATGTTGTCTAACAGTAGTTTTTGAATAACAAACAATATACTTGAGATACACTGCTCTGGAGATATACTCTGCAGGAGCAGGTAACATCCAGAAAAATCGGGCTTTTCGAGCCTCTAAAAACAGAAACTTAAAGGGTGAAGCGGATATGAATGAGACTAATATCGATTCTGGTCAGGCTGCTACAACTTACCAGAACGCAGGCCGGATTTTCAAAAACTTTTTTGAAGACATTGGAAATGTTGTGGTGGGTCAGAATAAAGTAGTAGAGCAAATTGTGATTGCAATACTCTGTGAAGGTCATGCCCTCGTTGAGAGCAACCCGGGGCTTGGAAAAACGCTTATGATCTCCACGGTGTCAAAGGCAATGAACCTTAAATTCAGCAGGATCCAGTGTACTCCTGACCTCATGCCCTCTGACATTACAGGGACAAACGTTATTGAAGAAAAAGACAACAAAAAAGAATTCAGATTCCAGCCAGGGCCGGTTTTTGCAAACGTTATTCTTGCGGATGAAATTAACAGGGCATCCCCAAAGACCCAATCGGCCCTGCTTGAAGCTATGCAGGAAAAACAGGTAACAGTCGGAAACGATACCTTCATGCTGGATCGTCCCTTTTTCATTCTTGCCACCCAGAACCCCATAGAAATGGAAGGCACATATCCCCTGCCTGAAGCCCAGCTCGACCGTTTTCTCTTAAAAGTCCTTGTAGATTATCCTTCCTATGAAGAAGAAATGGAGATAATAAACCGCTATACGAAATCCGAAGTCCCGAATGTTTCCAGGGGTCTTGACAAGTCTACACTACTCGATTTGCAGAAACTCACCAGGCAGGTCCCGATCTCCGAGGAACTCAAGCAGCGCGTCCTTTCTATTGTGGGTATGACAAGAAAAGACAAAGAGCATATCGAGTACGGGGCTTCTCCACGGGCATCGATCGGACTTATCCTTGCCGCAAAAGCCAAAGCCCTCATAGAAGGCAGGAACTTTGTAAGCAAAGAGGATATCGATTATATGGCATATCCGGTTCTCCGCCACAGGCTTATCCTTACCTTCGAAGCCGAAAGAAGCGGGATGACCCCTGACCAGGCTATTGAGGAAATTATCCGAAAGCTCAAATAAAACCTGATCCTGGGATTGCCAGTGCCAGAAAAGGGACTGTAGAATAAGCTAAAATAACCCTGAAGGGTTTCCCGGACCCGGAATAAACCGGGCTTTATTGACGATCCAGAATGACTCGCACAAAACAAAACATTGAAACGGATTTTTTCAGACAGCTTGACCGCTTTACTTTCTCTGTCCGAAAAAGAGTATCTACCGTTTACGCCGGAAACCGACCTTCAACCCGAAGTGGACACGGAATAGATACAATTGGGTTCAGAGAATATGATCTTAACGACAGTCTGAAAGATATCGACTGGAAAGCCTATGCGAGGACTGAAAAACTGTATGTACGGCAGTTTGAGGAAGAGAAAACCCTTACCACCCATATCCTTCTGGACGCCAGCAAAAGTATGGATTACCCTGAAAAAGGGACTTCGAAATTTGAATACGCTGCCATGCTCGCGGCAGGCTATGCCTACATGGTAACAAAATATAACGATAGGTTTGCAATCTCAACCTTTACACAGGAAATAGATATAAATAAACCCAGTCGTGGACGAAAAAACCTTTTGCGAACAATTGACAGGCTGACAGAGCTTGAACTATCCGGAAGCATTTCTATCGGGGAAGCTGTCATAAAATATAGTCGGGAAATCAAGTCCAGATCTCTTGTAATCCTTATTTCGGACTTTCTTCAGGAACCCGAGGCAATAGAAACTGCAGTTTCCAGGTTATCTGATCACGACCTGATTTTGATCCAGGTGCTGGACCCCACAGAAAAAGCGCTCCCTCTCCAGGGCAACAGCAAGCTCATAGACCTTGAAACCGGAGAAGAAATAAGGACTTATGTTAGTGAAAAGTTTAAAGAACGCTATATTAAAAAACTTGATGATCACAGCGCAAGAATTAAAAAAGCTTGTATGAGGGTAGGAGCCGAATTCTATACTTTTACAACCGACACCCCTATCTTCGATGCTTTCTACTATACCATCAGGAGAAGGAGACACTAAAAATGCCTTTTGAAAATCCCCTTGCTCTTGCCGCTCTCCTGAGTGTAATACCACTTATTATTATTTACATGCTCCGTCCCAGGCCGACGGTACTTGCAATTCCCTCACTCATGTTTGTCCTTAAACTTGAGAGGGAAAGGAAACGTGTTTATGCTTCACTAACCAAAATTGTGCGAGACCCGCTCTTCCTGATCCAACTCCTGATGCTGATCCTTCTTTCCATTGGCGCAGCAGGCTATTACTATACTTCACAGGAACCTATGAGTGGAGAGCATACAGTGCTTGTCCTTGATACCTCTGCAAGTATGCAGGTTGATTCTCGCTTTGATGATGCTGTTAAGATTGCGGATGGCTATGTGAGCAAGAAAAATAGCATAATCCTGGCTTCGGATATGCCTCTTCTTGCTCTTGACGGAGGAGATGCATCCTCTGCAAAGGATATTCTCAGTAAGGTTAAGCCAGGGGCAGGTACTGCCGACCTGTCTGCAGCAATTACTACAGGTATGCGGTCTCTTTCCACAGAAGGAGGAAGGATTATCGTTATTTCGGACTTCACTAACTATAAAGGTGATGATCCGGTTGCTTCCAAGAATTTGGCTGAATCTTACGGAATTTCAGTCAATTTCGTAAAAGTGGGGAATCCTGCCGATAATATAGGAATCATTAACGGTTGGATAGAGGCTACGGACGGAAAATATGGCTATACAGGTGTAATCAAGAACTACAAAGACCATAGCGAGAGCGTTAAAATCGAAACAGGCAGAGGGACTTCAGGAAATTCTTCAACGTCCTTCTCTCTTGATGTT
Organism: Methanosarcina sp. UBA7; assembly: GCA_002508465.1. Taxonomy (GTDB): domain Archaea; phylum Halobacteriota; class Methanosarcinia; order Methanosarcinales; family Methanosarcinaceae; genus Methanosarcina. Next base: position 11,861 of record DAQQ01000122.1, read on the forward strand.
CCTGCAGGTGGGACAAAACAGTTTACTCTAGAAAATCTTGGGCCAGGCATTACAACAGTCCAGCTCGATGTTAAAGACAGCCTGCCTGTTGACAATAAAGCCTATATTTCCATTCCTGAGACTTCAAACCAGCGTATACTCTATGTTACTGATAACGGAAAACTGCCTTCGAAAACTGCACTTTCCTTGCTTCCTAACAGCAACCTGACAGTCTCAAAATCCGTACCTGACGTGCTTGACAACTATACCCTTGTCGTACTTGCCCAGAAGAAAAACCCAATCGGCAACAGTTCAGTAGAAAGGATCGAAAGTTATGTCCGAAACGGAGGCAATGCGGTTTTTATTGTAAGTGGAGCCCTTATTCCCGAGAAAACCGATGTTGACCTTCTCAAGATCCTACCTGTGAAACCCCTGAAGCTTGATAATGACGAAAACGGACTTGGAGTTAAGGAAGTCCTGAAGAGCAGTATTACAACAGACATAAGGAGCGATGAAATTTCGGTTCGCAAATACCTGAATGCAACTGAGAGGACCGGTTCAACAACCCTCGTAACAATTGATAACGGCGTTCCTTTACTGAGTTACTGGCAGGTAGGCAAAGGAACAGTTTTCTATATGGGGCTAAGTGACGAGCTAGGAGAAGATTCCTGGAACAATTTCCACAATCTGCCCGAGTATCCTGTCTTCTGGATAAAACTTGTCCAATGGCTTGGAGGGACTGGGGATATTTCCGAATATAATCTGAATACCGGCACATTGGACTCCCTCTCAAAGACCGAAGAAATCCGTACACCTTCAAAGACTTTCACTTCAAACCGCGTCCTCTTTGACGAGGCCGGTATTTACGAACTTTCAGGAAAGAAAATTGCAGTGAATATATACAATGACAGGGAGTCCAACACTACAGTCGATGCTTCGGAACTGACCAAGCGGGCTGTTGCGGAAGATGGGCCCAAAATTGTAAAAGAAGATTCCTATACTGCCAAAAATGACATTACCGATTATCTTATAGGAGTTATGTTCCTGTTCATACTGCTTGAAATTCTTATTGTGCGCCAGCGGGGTGAATTATGAATCTCTCTCTTGGACATCCCGAAATGCTCTTCCTGATTATCCCCGTGCTTATTGGGGGATTCTACCTCCTGCGGAAGACAAAAACGAAGCTTGTAGAATGGAGAATGCTTGTCGCGTTTCTGCTTGTGCTTGCCCTGGCATCTCCTTTTACTACGGTTACACAGACAACTAATGAAAAAGATCCCTCTCTTGTAATGGTTCAGGACAAGACCTCAAGTATGAATCTCTTTCCTGAAGAAGCAGGCACTGAACTGTACAAAGCCCTGGTAGCCAATACCCCGACAACTTTAGTTCAGCTAACCGGGGATAAAACCTCGCTTGGAGACACTATTACGCAATATGCGGGAAGCGGGAATCAGATAGTGCTGGTCAGCGACGGGAACAATAATGCAGGCAAGGACCTCCCTGAAGCCCTGGAGTTTGCAAAAGAAACCAGCACACCTGTTTATCTTGTCCAGCCCGAACTCCAGACAAATGACCTAAGTGTCGAAATGCAAGGGGATAAGACGGTTGTCGTGGATAACCAGAACGAGTTCGATATAGTTGTCCGACAGGCTTCAAACCAGAGTGTCAACTATCTCCTTGAGGTATCTGTGGATGGAAAACTTTCGCAGAGCAGAGACTTTACTCTGCAGGGCAGGAATAACAGTGAGGATCCCATAAAGATTAATCAGGCTTTTAACACCCTTGGTGCCCATAACCTCAGTGTAAAAATCACTCCTCACGGAGAAGACAAAAACACGGTTAACAATCAGTTTTTCAAGTCAGTGTATGTTATTCCGAAATCAAAGCTTATCCTGGTTACAGGCGAACCCGATTCTCCCCTCGGCAAGGTTCTGAGCAACCTTTACAATGTCTCGGTAGTCAGCACTTATCCCGGAGCTGCAGCTCTTAAAGGCAGTAAAACTCTGGTGCTTGACAACCAGCCTATCAGTTCTTTTTCCGAAGCCCAGATGAAAGAAATTACAAATTATGTCAGCAACGGTGGCGGACTGGTTGTCGTGGGAGGAGAACAGGCTTACAACTACGGAGACTACCTTAACTCCTCACTTGAAGAAATCCTGCCTGTTCTCTCAAAGCCTTCTGACTATAAAGGAGGAAGAAATCTGGTCCTGCTCCTGGATGTCTCTCCGAGTACTGCTGCTCACAAGTCCCAGGGAGATATTCTTGGAAATGCTATCTACATTATCCAGAATGAAAACCTTAAAGATGCAAATGCAGGGGTTGTCGCATTCGGAAGCAAAGCATATGATGTTTCAGGAGGGTTTGTATTTCTGGGACTTGAGCAGAATAAGAAAATCTTGAAAGACAAGATTGAGCGACTGACCCCTGACGACCAGAGTAAGACTTCCTTAAATGAGGGACTTAATATCACAAAACAAATGCTTACCGGCAAGGACGGCGAACTTGATGCTATTATTATTTCAGACGGAGCAATCAAGGAATCCTATGATCCAAGCCTTCAGGCTGCAAAAGAACTTCAGAAACTCGGTGTGAACCTGTATTTTATCCAGATCCGCTCAGTAGCCCCTTTCCAGACGAATGAAAAAAGACAGTATTACGCTGAGAACTTCATGAAGGAGCTCGGGCTTGAAAAAAACTATTTCCATATTGATATGGGTGAAAGAGCAAACATAGGTTTTGAGCCGTCTAAAGAGTCTTCTGAGGAGAAAGAAGAAGAAAAAGAAGAAGCAAACCTTGACGCTTACCCTCTGCTTGCGTATTCCCCGGATCATTTCATTACTAAAAACGTGAATCTCACAAATGCCAGCATTACAGGATATAATGACGTTACCCCAAAAGCTGGAGCTGAACGTCTGGTAATTACTTCTACCGGAAAGCCTGTACTTACTACATGGCGCTTCGGGCTTGGTAGAGTTGCAGCTTTTACCACGGATAATGGGGAAGGAGAAGGGTCTCGCTGGGCAACTACTCTTTATAATGGTTCAAATGCAAAGTTGATTTCAGGCAGTATGAACTGGGCAATAGCAAACCCGAGAGCTGAAGAAGGAGCTGTTGTCGACAGTCCGGATACCTGGCTAGGGACTCCCTCCAATCTGACGCTTACGATGTACGATGAAGGAATCCCGCAGCTAAAGCTGGATGGAAGCTCTCTCGACCTTGCTTTAACCGGAAGGAACACCTACGAGACAAGCGTAAACCCCGAAACTACCGGAATCCATGATATATCAGGCTATCCGCTTGCGGTAAATTATCAGCTTGAGTCCCGGGATGTAGGGCTTAATGAAGATATAGAGTCGCTTGTCCTTGAAACAGGAGGAAAAATTTACAGTGAGAAGGATGCAAGAGCCCTTCTCCTGAAAGATGCACGGCAGAATTCAGTGAAACAATCTGACGAGCAGGTAAGCCTGAAAATGTATGTGCTCCTTACTGCGCTTGTGCTCTATCTGGGAGAAATCCTCGCAAGGCGCATAAGGGAAATGAGAAAGCTCAGGAATGCACAGGTTGAAATTGAAGCTGGAAAATAAGAACTCGCCTAGAGCTCTTTGAACTTTTTGAAAGCATCTCAAAGAACAAACTTTGAAAAACCTTTAAATTAAGGGGTTTCTTCAAGGGTCCTTTAATTGAGGGGTTTTTCAAGAATCTTTTAATTAAGAGGTTTCTTCAAGAATCCTTTAAATGTCGGCGTACCCTTTGAGAAATTCCCAAGATTGTCAGAAATACGACAGAAGATTCAGAGTAATCTGCCCGAAAAAACCGGCGAAAACCGGCACTATAAGGTTATCATCAATTTTATTAACTGCAGTTTCCGTAAGGGTTGCAAGAAAAGCCATGACAAGGGAAACAATAGGATTTCCAAGAATAAGCAGCCCTATAAAGAAATCAATAAGAAATTCCGAAGCTGAGCCTTCAATCGATTTGTCATTTTTAAAGATTCTTTGAAAAACTCTCCTCTTTCCGTAGAATTTTCCGATAAGGGCTGCAGTCAGGTCTCCGAAAGTTGCCATAAGGATTGCAGAGTAAGCAATTTCTCTACTGCACAGAGATATTACTGAAATTGCCCCGAGTGCAAAAAAGATATGCCCTCCGAAACGGTCAGATTCACTTTTTCTGTACATGATATGGAAAAAAGGTATTCGAATTCCATGCTCTATCCGGAAGTAGTCAAGCACGAGAACAGTTACAAGAAACAGCATAAGCACCCAGAGAATGAATTCTTTTCCGTAAAATTCGTAGATAAGCACTATCAGGATTGAAACCAGATGAACGCTTTTTCTCAGGATTTCCAGGACAAATTCTCTGGATGGCATGGAAAAAGATTTTGTAAGGATCTAATATAAACATACCTTTACTTGGCTGAATCTTCTAACACGACGGCGTGCTCACAAGCCTTTTTTTAAAAAGATTGAGCGAAAACTCCAGTAACGTTTGAGTTTGAAAAAACTTATCCTCAAACCCTATGGGCGTGATCACAAGCCTTTTTTAAAAAGGCTTGAGCGAAAATAGTGCATGAAATTCTTCCCCTGGTAACGGCGTGATCAACCGACGCAACGGTTGTGGCACAAGCCTTTTTAAAAAAGGCTTGAGCGAAAATTCCAGTACGTTTGAATTTGGAAATCTTCTCCCCAAACCCTATAGGCGTGATCAACCGGCGCAACGGTTGATTTGCAACCGTGCTTACGAGCCGTCGTTTGAAGCGTCATAATCGTAATTAATTACGGTTTCCTTTATGCTTGAGTCTTTATCTATAACGACTTCGGGCCAGATTTTAACTCCGGAATGTATTGTTGAAGCACTTCCGATCAGTACTTTATGCCCGATAACGGTTCCATTTTCAAGGAAGCAGTGTTCTCCGATGATTGTTTCGTCTGCTACCACTCCACCTGAGATATTGGACTCCTTTCCTATGGACACATTATCAAAAAGATAGGACGAAAGGATCTTTGCATTGTCCTCTATAGTGCAGTTTGAGCCTATCACGCTGTAAGGCCCGATAAGGACGTTATTGCCTATGGTTGTGTTTTCCCCTATTACTATTGGCCCTACAAGGGAAGAGTTCGAACCTATGCATACATTGTTTCCTATGGACAGGGGACCTTTTATTCTTGCGTTCCGGGTTGTGAAATTCCCTTCAATTGTTGTTCCAGGAAGGGAATCGAGCATCCAGCGCTGCGCCTGCCTGTAAGCTGCCGAACTTCCTACATCAGTCCATTTTCCCCGCACAAGTACACCATTGATTTTTTTGTCGGCTGCAAGCATGAAGGGGAAAAGATCTTTTGCAAAATCGTATTTTTTATCTTCAGGGATCCATTCAAATATAGAAGGGCTGCAAATATAAATGCCTGTACTTGCGAGGTTGCTGAATATATGGCCTGATTTCGGTTTTTCCAGGAAGCGGTGGATCCGGTTGTTAATGTCCATGTCCGCAATTCCGAATTCTCGAGGGTCATCAATCGAAAGAAGCCCTATGGTTACCGGGGCATCATTTGCTTCATGGAAGCGGTACATCTCTCTCAGGTCGAGGTTAAGGACGTGATCTCCACCAAGGACGATAAATGGCTCGCCTTTCAAGTATTTCTCAGCATTTTTAACACCGCCTGCAGTTCCGAGTTTTTCTTTCTCATACACATAGTCGATATGTACCCCAAACATGTGCCCGTCTCCGAGCTGCTCTTCTATACGCTCTCCCATGTATCCGAGGGTCATGACTATTTCATTGAACCCTTCTCTTGAAAGATGTTCTATCAAATGTCGGACTGACGGCTTATTCAGAATCGGTATGCTGGGTTTAGGGTGCTTGAAAGTTAACGGCCTGAGCCTTGTCCCTGCCCCCCCGCACATGATACACGCTTTCATATTTTTCCCAGATGTCCTTATATGAATATATTGTTAACGATTCTGTTGTCGTTATAAAGGTTATTGAGAACGGTTATTCAATTAATGACGACTGATCAGATTAATGGAAATGAAGGTCATTGACGGTCACTCAGAAGGATGTCTTCTTTTCTTTCTACCTTGATTTCCCTTTTCCCTTCGTACTCCGAAACAGTACCGGTTACACTAATGATATCCCCTTTCTGGACTGAGTTATTAAGGGATTCAGCACCAGCAGTCTTTGGAACAAAGACACTAAGGACTTCGGAGTTATGATCTACCTGTAAAAGCAAGTGTTCACCTGTATAGGTTAACCTTTTGCTCAAAACTTGGGCTTCAAGGAACACCTTCTCCCCTTCACCGGATTCCCTGGTATACGGCTTGGCTTCTTCTCCGGCTTCCTGCCCAGAAGCTGTAAGTTCCGGTCCAAAGCAGAGATAAGCTGTCACAAGAGAAGTCAATGTCATAAACAGAAGCAGTACCATGACTTTTTCTTCTTTTTCCATACTTTACCTCCCCGAATTTATGGACCTGAAATCAGTTTATAATCGAGACCAGTTTTATTTCAAGAACCAGAGTTTTGCCTGCAAGTTCATGGTTAAAGTCCAGGGTAGCAGAAGTTTCCGTGGAGTCAAGCACTTTAACCTCACTCCCAGCGGGTGTTATGATTTTTGTTCCTGGCTCAGGAGGGTTCTGGAGTTCAAGTCTTACAAGAGGGATCTTCTGGACAAGGTAACTCTTATAATCTCCATAAGCTTCTTCAGGAGGGATTATGAGGGTTTTTTCTTCGCCCTCCTTCATTCCAAGTACTCCCTTGTCGATTCCTTTTATGACCTGACATGCGTCCGCTCTAAAAAACAAAGGTCTGTACTCTTTTTTTTCGTCATATATCCCTTTTTTGAGAGCTTTTTCCTTCAAGGTGGTATCAAAGACCGCGCCGTCTTCAAATTTTCCAGTGTAATCAATAAGAAGGTAATCTCCTTTTTTCACAGTACGAGAATTTTCCATTATCCCTTTCTCCTGTGCATTTTCCTTTCAGTATTCACGTCAGCTCAATATCTAAGGATACTTAAAGGACACACATTTTAAAGAAATACCATAATTCTCAATTTGATCTTCAGTAACTTAAATTTATTCTATTGAGATGAGTTTTATATCAAAAATCAGGGTCTTGCCTGCAAGCTCGTGATTGGCATCAAGAGTGATATGAGTGTTGTTTACAGCTGTTACTTTATACTGGTTCCCGTTAATATCTCTCAGGTTTTGTCCCACTTCAGGAATTTCGGATCGGTTTGTTAGATTTAGTTCTTCAATCGGAACAGCCAGGACTTTTGCTTTATCATATTCCCCATAAGCTTCTTCGGGAGGAATTTTCAGGGTCTTTTCTTCCCCTACTTTCATTCCGATTACACCCTCATCAAAACCCTGGATTACCTGTCCCGAGCCGACAACAAAAGTAAGAGGGGCATACTCCCTTCCTTCAACGTATATGCCGGCCTGCTTTGCAACATCTTCTCTTGAGGTGTCAAAAACCGTGCCGTCTTCAAGCTTGCCGGTATAGTTGACCTTGACTGTATCTCCGGACTTTACTATTCTGCTATCTCCTCCCTCACTCCCTTTGTCCGTACAGCCGCTGACAAAAATTATACTTACGAGGAGCAGTACCGCTATGAAGAAAACTGCTCCTTTCATGGCCTTCATCCCGTTCACTTCTCCACAGAAACAACTTTGACTGAGAAAATCAAGGTCTTGCCTGCAAGCTCATGGTTGAAGTCTACAATAAAGTTGTTTTCATTTACGTTTGTGATAGTACCTGTCAGACCGCTGTCCGTAGCCAGCCTCATTCCGATTTCCGGAGTAAAATCAACAGCGTCAACAGGAATCTCTCTTACGAATTCTTCCCTGTATTCTCCGTATGCTTCTTCAGGCGGGATTGTAAGGGTTTTTTCTTCCTCCACTTGCATTCCAACAACCCCCTCATCAAATCCTTTTATCATCTGGCCTTCGCCGATGGTAAATGTGAGGGGTTCATAATTTCTCATTTGGATATATATCCCTGCCTCGACTGCAACTTCTTTTACGGAAGTATCAAAAATTGTACCATCTTCAAGTTTTCCTACATAATTAACTGAGATTGTATCCCCATTCTCAATTTTTCTGCTTGTGTCTTTTGTTATATCCTCGGCCATAAGAATCAATAAAACAAACGAAAGCATTCTAGATAAACGTAATGATAAAATAAAAGTCAAAAACCAAGTAAACAGGAATTTCAGAATTCGGTATTACAGGAATGCCTGTAATCCTCATTTTTAAGTTTTAATTTGAAATTTGATCCCTTTCAGTTCTTTTTGATATTCGAGGTATGAGTAAACAACCGTGAACCCCACAATAAAGATTACAAGCTCAAGAATGAAAACGAATTCAAATCCTGGATAAAAGACTCAAAACACAGCAACTATTCCTTCGACCCTGAATAACTTTTCTCCAGGCCGGTTAATTTTCTTCCTTCACTTTACTTTTTACACGGTGATTCTCTTGCACTGCTGAGAGTCCAGGGATTCCTTATACCGATAAGCTAGTTTCTCTCCGTATTTTCGAATGCCTATAAGTAAAATAGAAGCCTATGCCTGCAGGAAACATGATAATCTGGTTAATTTGGATGCCTACTTTTCAGAGTAGTTTATGGAGATGATCAGTAAGTAAGAATAAAATCAAAAAATTATAAATATGAACGGTTGCAGGTCAGCAATTTACCTTTGTTCTGTTTGTGAATGAAGTTTCTTAGACCTCGTCCTGAGTCCGCCTAAAGGTTGTAACTCTACTCCAACTTAAGAGAACCCTTAATATACTCAGGGCTGACAATGACACCGATAAGTGAATTAATTAACAGAAGTATGCTAGTAACAATCACCAGGAACACGAAAAGCCACCCTCACTTCTGTTTTTAATCTATCCATAAATGTCAGACACTCCTTGTTATGTCACAAGTGATGATGTCAATACTTGTTAACAAAATTAATATGGATATATTTTGACATTTTATAATGAGGTCTGTCCAAATTTATCTCAAGTTTAATTTTTCATAATCTATTATAACCGAAGACTTAAAATATACTTTCTGTATATACAGTCTAATAAAAATTAGTATGTGAATAGTCATGGTAACAAGTCAGGAAAGACAGAAGGCAAATCTGGCCAAAATGAAAAAAGTAATGGAAGAAATTGAAAATACGACAGACGATTCCGATCTGATTGTCGAACTGCATGACCTTTTGAAAAAACCATATTCGCTGTCTCTTAAATGGCACATAATTGTGTTTAAAAGTGAGATTGATAAGAGTTTGTGGTACCTGGAAGATATAAGAAAAGAAGAGATTGAAATAGAAAAGATGAAGCGAAGAAAAGGAAAAAATCCAAAAGAAGGATTAAAACAAGGTAACTGTAAGTTTTCCGAGGTAGTTAGTGCATTTAAACTCGATCATCAGATGGTATACGATTCGAAAACAAGTAAGTATAAGTTGTCAAAGTTCGGTGTTTCCAGAACAACAAGAGAAAACATTTTTGCAATCCCAAAATCTATGATTGGGAACGGTAAACTTCAGTGGAGTGAAGCAGTTAAACAAAAATGGGGAGAAGACACCATCGGGCAAACAGAACTATTGGAAAGAGAACTCTACAATCGGAAAAGTACGAGAGTCGATTGCAATCGGGAGGATGAACTATCTATTTAATTAGTTCATCTTCCAATTACCAATCCTTTAACAGATCTTCCAATTACCAATCCTTTAACAGACCTTCCAATTACCAATCCTTTAACAAATCTTCCAATTACCAATCCTTTAACAGACCTTCCAATTACCAATCTTTCAATTACCCAATCGTTTATCTGATGAGCCTATTCCAAAACGAACTTATTTTCAAATTAGTAAGGTCTTAGAACTATTTTCCATAATCAGAAATTCAGTTAACTACAGTGGAAACTTCAAGGTAGATTAAATTACAAACTGAACTCTCAATCCCTCACGTCATTGATTTTTCACGCCATCGATTTTAACAGTGAGATGTCGCGGTCCTCGTAGAGTAGCACTCTGCCGGTATGGAGGTGGATCATACGCGAGCCTGGGGTTTTCGAGCCGTCGTACGAGTTCTGTTAGTGCAATCTGAGTTTCCAACCTTGCGAGTGGGGCGCCGTAACAGTAATGGATACCGCTGCCAAAGCCAAGGTGCATATTATCCCTGCGATCAGGATCGAACTTATCTGGATCGTGGAAACGAGCAGGATCACGGTTTCCGGAAGCAAGTAGCAGAATCACAGGTGAACCTTTCTGAATAATAGTACCGGCAATAGTGATGTCGGCGAGAGCCACACGGTTTGGCAGAATCTGGACAGGAGGTTCATAGCGTAGCAGTTCCTCGACCAGGCGAATAACCAGGTTTGGTTCATGACGCAGCCGTTCGAGGACATCAGGATGCCTCAACAGTGTGAGCATGCCGTTGGTGATCAGGTTCACTGTGGTCTCGTGACCGGCAATGAGCAACAAACTCGCAGTGCTCACAATATCTGATTGGGCCATTGGCCCGTCAGGACCGTAGTCTGTTATGAGTCCTGAAAGCAGATCGGAACCGGGATGCTTGCGATGACGCTCAATCAGCGCCTCCATGTATTGCTCCAGATCTTTAAAGGTTTGGCCAGACTGTTCTTGTCGCCTTTTTCGTTCTTCCTGGCTTTTCTGGGGGTCCAAATCAATACCTTCGATAATAGCTTCTGATAAAGCGTGAAGGCGTGCTTGATCCTCAGGAGGTACACCAAGCAGCTCACTGATCATCGTTACCGGAATTGGGTAGGCGAAATCCTCGACAATGTCAATCGAAGACTTGCCTTTCATAGTATCTGTCTGTCGATTTGCAAGGCAGATCAGTTCAGATTCCATGTCAGCTACTCTACCTGGTGTGTGAGGTGGGCCAAATGGCCATGTAGCTTGCCGGCGTATTCTATCGTGCTCAGGTGGATCCAGACCGATAAAACTTGGAACTACTTCCATTTCAGAACCCTCGTTGGATGCGGATGTTTCCGTACCTGCTTCCGGTGCCTGATTTTTAGAAGCGGGCTCCTTATTT
>DAQQ01000122.1:23013-26473 GCA_002508465.1 Methanosarcina sp. UBA7
TGAAGCAGCGAGACAATCTCCCTATAAGTGCTGACAACATAGCTCCCATCTGTCTGTCGTGTAACTGGTGTCTGGCGCAATTGGGCATATAGAGGATAAGGGTTGGCACGGTTAGCGTAGTCAAGAACTTGCTCATACAAAGATTTCTGTATCACGTAGTCTGCCTCCTATCATTTGGGCTGAAATCCTGGCGGTACACGAGGGTCCTTCACTTTATCGCTTGTAGATGATTCTTCTGGAGGAGGTGTGCTCGGACCTGGACCGGTCTTTATAGCATTAGGGCTATGGGTAATTTGTCCATGAGGTGGAAATCCGGCAGGAACTGGCCGAAGTTCGGCTGAACTATCTGGAGAATGAAGTACAGGCGGAAATGGAGCCCTGGCTTCGATCATTGCCTCATAAGCTGGCAACCAGCGTGCCATATTTACAGTGAGAGCTGCGACAATTCTGCCCTTGTAGCCATAAGCTGCAACTAACCTGCGTTCCGAAACAGAGCCCTGTGTAAGCACAACCTCATCAGCAAAGCTTGGAAGGCCTATCGTCTTCAGGTTGACGCCAAACTGACGGGACCAGAAAGCAGGTAGGCTTTTGTATGCCCGGAAATCTGCCGGAACACTCACCATATTATGTGCTGCCGTTCTTGCCTGCTCAACAGCATTTCCCCAGTGCTCGACTGCCAGCAGCTCACCTTCGTAGAGCGGATGAGGCCAGCGAGCCACATCTCCGGCAACAAAAATATCGTCTGTGACCATTCCATTGATGTCGAAAGCACGACAGGCGGCATCACAGGCTATCCCCCGGGAGTCAAATGCCAACCCGGAATCACGCAACCATTCAACGTTTCTTACTGCTCCAAGAGCGACTACAGCCACATCGATGTCAAGTATATCACCATCTGAAAGATAGGCATATCGCAGCCGTCCGCTCTCATCTCCCTCCAGCGACATAACCGTGACATTGCAGCGCAGATCGACTCCATGTGCACGCTGGAACCGGCCGGCAAATGCACCTACAGCCGCACCGAGAGCGCCGATAAGAGGTGTAGCACTACGTTCTGTAACCGTGACAGCCAGACCTAGCTCTCTGCAGGCTGAAGCGACTTCGGAGCCAGTGAAACCACCGCCAATCACCAGTACTCGCTTCGGCCTGGCAGCTAACCGGGCTCGTAGCCGGACAGCATCATCATGGGTGTGCAACAGGCATACTCCATCAAGGGCAGCCTGTGCCAAATCCGGCCACGGACGAGCATGTGTCCCGGTAGAAATTAACAGGCGATCAAAGCCAACCCGCCTCCCGTCAGCAAGCTCAACCTCTCGGCTACCCAGGTCAAGCCCTATGGCAGACATTCCAAGCAGCCACTCGGCCTGTAGATCAACACTTTGCGGAAGAGTCGTGTGCTCTACCTGTAACCAGCCTGTGAGGACAGTTTTAGACAGAGGAGGGCGATCATAGGGAGCATATGGTTCGTCGCCGATCACAGTTATTGTCCCGGCAAATCCTTCGGAACGCAGTGACTCTGCAGCACTTAAGCCAGCCAAAGAGGCACCGACGATAACTATTCTTTGAACATGTCTTTGTACTGAGGAAGCAGTCTTCTTGGCATTATTGCTGCTCACTGTGGTTTCCTCCCTGCTGCTCCAACTGCTCATCCAGACAGCAAATACTAATTGCCTGTACCGGGCAAGCTGCAGCCGCCCGCTCTACTTGCACTCGTAGTGAGTCGTCCGGTGCATAATCATATTCGAGCGACTCTTCATCCTTCATCCAGAATACGGTCGGTGCGGCAAATACGCATTGAGCGTAGCTCTCACACCGGTTTAGGTCGACTACAATTCGCAGCACCGCGAAACCTCCAATTCCAGAAACTTAAATGAGCAAACTCAGAACTTTTTAATTTTCGGGACATGTCTGCCACCAGGGCGTTTCGTATGATGAAAATAGATGACCGAACTGGCAATGGATTCTTCAGTCATGCTTTCCAGCATCATTGGCGCAACTGGAGCTTTCTCTGTCTAATCCCCCTATCCAGAAATTACTACTACCAACTGCAATTGCCAACTACAGAAGTCTGCAAAAGCAGCAACTCTTTTTATTTGCTTTTCTGGCCTGTTATTGATCCTTAACAGTTTAACGAATTGTTTTCTGTAGTATCTCCTAGTAAATGGCTTCATGACCTTAATAATCAGATGTTTATCATTTCAGCGTTTAGCAACACACTAACTGTATGACGCTTTTAATATAACCCTGATAAACTAAAGACAAACACGGAATAAAACTTGTAAGATAATAATAAGGGAATTTTTATATAATTAACTATTGGGATTTGTAAAAATGTATCTAAATCAGTATCAAGAGGCTAAGTTCTGGAAATCTCACCCCTTAACGTATTTCATCAAGAAAGTTTCTGGCTGCTGTCCTTTTCGTAAAGTGCTGTAAGCGTAAAAACAAGTTTGAAAAATAGTGGTATTGATTAAGATTATCTTGACTATGTTACTTATTAAGTAGACCGGCGACTTGCGAACTATACCCAAACTCTCTCAATTTTCCATTTCGAGCTCCGACTTTTCGGCTCGATATTTCACACACAATGCTATTCCTACAGGGCCCTCAAGTATATCAACTTTGATATTACCCTCTCCACGAAGCATTTGTTCATTGCCCGAGGCATTCGTAACATCACCGATGACGACGCGATTAAATTGATGTATATATCGACGTGGCACAAACGTTATAGTTATCAAGTGTGTGGTGAAATCGGAGTATTACTGAAGTTCTATTGAAGTCCTGCTTTCATCGTAGTATTACTGAAGTCCTGCTTTCCTGCATCATACATAATAGAATTTCAGAGCTTTGAAGCAGTGTAACCCTATTAGGCAAAATCTTTGTTTTCTAGGTAAAATCTTTGTTTTTAGCTTCAATGTCAAAACTCATAAAATGTATTTATAGTCAGATTCGCATATAACTAGGAGTGTATAACATTTTGATAATTATTTTGGAGCTCAGAAGGTAAACGTTGTTCATTACCAAATTGTAGGAACGATTTGAATTTTAAACATACTCTAAAATTTTTTGAAATCAGCCCTTGCATAATAGATATTGCAAAAAAGAGTATTAATAATCAGGACTATTAAAAGTTATTAAGTGGACCGGTCGGGAATTGAACCCGAGGCCTCTACCATGCCAAGGTAGCGATCTTCCCCTGATCTACCGGCCCATATAAGGCTTTGCTTTATCAGCATCCCTCATACACTCAGTATCTTATATAAAGCTGTCGCCATATAGGTCCCGTGTCTTAGGAATAAACTTATGGAACTTAGAAATAAAAGAGCTTCAAGCAAAAGTTATAAGTAGTAAATTGAGTATTAGAAGTGTTGTCGGATTGGGAAGCTTTCTCGAAAAGCCTTTCTACTTCGGTAATTCTAAAAAACCTGACAATTGGGCCCGTAGCTTAGCCTGGTGG
>DAQQ01000122.1:26565-33371 GCA_002508465.1 Methanosarcina sp. UBA7
CGAATCGCAGCGGGCCCACCACATATTTAATTGATGCTGTTAATTATTTTATTGGTGTTATTTTTAGTGACGTTATTTTTTAGTGATATTATTTTTAGTGACGTTATTTTTAATGATGTTATTTTGGTGATATTATCTTTTAGTGATGTTATCTTTAGTAATATTATTTTTTAATGACATCATTCTGTTTTAAACTTTTTTAGAGATTTTTGAATCATTTTCGCATATATTTAAATTATTTAGCTTAGAATAAGAGAATAGACTCAGGAAAAACAGAGAACTAAGAAAATAATCTCCGAAAAAAATAAATTCCGAAGATATTACATGAAATTAGAAATTTTCAATAAATCTTCGTTAAATAACTATTCTCTATTAGTACTTTGTAACAAAAGAGTTAATCGTCAGGGAAAAGTTAGATTGGGGTAAATCCCCATGAATAATTTCAAGCAATATGTTTCAAGCGTTCAATATTTCCAAGCACGACTCTACTCTCGGCTACAATATCTTCTTCGATCTTGCCAACAATATAGTCCATTGGAACTATTAGCCTGTATAACTTTATCGGTCTGCCTTTACCCTTTGACCTCTTTTCTTCTCGGATATCAATCCAGTTATTTTCGCGGAGATACCGCATTGCAACACTGACTTCAGGTTGTCTCAAGCCTGATACCATTTCAATGCTCTGGGACGAGATCTCCCTTCCTTTTGCAAGGCATGCAAGCGTAAGAGCAATTGGCCTATTAACATTAATTTTTCTAAATAGTTCTATCATTTCATGTTCGATCGGTCCCATAGCTACAGGGATCTCTTCTATTGTATCAGAAATATCCATAACTGGACCACTTTCATCTACCATTTAATCACCCAAAGAACCATTATAGAGTTGATTAATATAAATATTTACTTATGTTTTCTTTTTAATATTTGTTAATTAATAAAAGCTCACTGGGCGTGTTTATCAGTTCCTCACACTAAAAGTGTCCATCGGATACTGCTTTTTCATTTTCGGCGTGAGTTATAAATTTTTTTTGTATTCTTAAAACTTTAAAATCTTCTAAAACCTTTAAAATCTGCTAAAAACTTAAAAATATGCTGAAAACAAAAATTTCCTAAAAATATAAGACTTTAATATTCTTTCTTCTCAAACAGGGGTCTTTTTTAGATTATGATAGAGTTTTAAGTTCTGCCTTTCATTTTATGACGACAGTGTCCTGGATTTTCTGTAAATTCAAAATCAAATTTTTCTATATAAATCATAATTCCGTTCTTTTAACCTTAATTTGACAGAAAAATCAAAATTAAAATGAAAAAAGGAGCTTCATGCTCCTGTTTTCCCCCTAAATTTGATGTTTCTGTACATTGTTCTCGATTTTTTGCTATTTTCATTTTTCCGAAAAATTCTGCGTCAATACTACACGTTTTTGTAGAAAAATACTTTGTCAATTAATAAATTCTGTCAAATTTGGGCTTTTAATAATGGATTCTTAAGCTACAAACTTACCAAGATTTTGAATTTTACAGAGAAGTTGGCATACTGCCTTTATGCCTCAAACTTTATCTTAACTTTGACTTTTTTAAAACTAAATTTTTGCTTCAAACTTAACTTTCTTGAAAGTCCAGTTTTGTAAATACATAAAAGTGTAAAAAGAATTTGCAGGATATTTTTATACAAAAAATTGCTGAAGCTTACTGGAAGCCCTCTTAACCTCTATTAAGATGTTTCTTCCTCGTACCCTTTATATACTCTATTCTCTAAAAATTGTACAGTTTAATTTAGAAAATCGATAACCTGGATCTCTAACTTTATAAATTACAAGTTTAACTGGAGAGTTTATTTTGCCTAATTTTGTATTTCAGGCGCGAGGTCCTAATCTTAGAACTAAAATTAATGCCCTTTTGTCGTTTTCGAAATTCAGATTCAAGTAGAAAAAGAAACATCAAAAAGATCTAGACTGGGTATTGAAAAAAATGGAAAAAATAGATGACAGGAACCAAGCGAAGATGACAAAAATCAAAAATTGATAAAGAATCAAAAGCCGATAACAAGAATCAAAAATCGGTAACAAAAATAAAATAGCAGACGATAAAAATCAAGAACCAATAGTAAGAACAAAGAAAAGATTAAAAGAATCAAGTAAGCACTATAAGAATCGAAAGACAGATAATAAAAAATCAGAATAAAGACAAGAATTGAGAAGAATAAACCTAATTATGAGGCGAAGATAAATTTTCTTCAAATACCTAACTTTTAGATATATATTTAACAGATACGAAGCAGATCCGGGTTATAAAACCCAGACTTTTAAATTAAAGATTAAGTTTTTTGAAAATTTGTGAAAAAAGCTTGTGATATTCCTCAAAAAGTGTTTTCGGGTGATATTTCTACTCAAAAAGTGTTTTAGGAAAGGTTCTTGAGACGTTCTATGTTCTGGAGCACGGCCTTACTTTCAGCCATTACGTCTTCTTCTATTGAATTGATAATTATTTCCATCCGAACCGTCAGTTTATACAATTTAACCGGTCTTCCTTTACCCTGATTCTTCTTTTCTTCCCGCATATCTACCCAGTCATTTTCACGTAGATAGCGCATTGCAATGCTAACTTCCGGCTGTCTCAAGCCTGATACCATTTCGATGCGTTGGGAAGAAATTTCCTCTCCTTTAGAGAGACACGCAAGGGTAAGAGCAACTGGCCTGTTAATATTAAGCCTTCTCAAAAGCTCCACCATCTCGTATTCAATCTCTCCCATCTTAAATTCGTTGTCCTCTGATATAAACTCATTATCTGCCACAACTATCATCTACCGATTATACCGAAAAAGCAGCATATAATTGCTTCCGATATTATTTCTCCGTCCAGTATTTCAGATCAATAGAAACATATTATTTTACATTTGTTATATTTCCAGTGTTTTTTATTGCCTTTATTAAATATATTTCTATTTATATGAGTTTCTGATCTGTGGGAGTATCTCACAAAATCTGTTTTTCTCTGTTGATTTAAATAATAATACTTTCTTCATATATATAATTATGCGCCTATAAAAACTTCTCGACAATTTTACATATTGTTTTTTTGCAGGAATAAAATATTGAATATCTAGATGAAGGACAATTTAGATTATGGAGTTTTGCAAGCCTTCCTGTATATATAGGATAAGCACATATTGATTATAGTTTCATTTCTTAGGAAATTTAATTATAGTACTAACAGAGTAAACGAAAATTTAAAAATTCACCTTTTTTCCAAAATTGTCCTTATTTTACAAGTATTGCAAGTTCTCTATCCTATTTGGGTTAATTATTTAGATGTTCTGGCAAGTATTAAATACGAATCCTTGAAAGATTTAACATAATGAACGCTGCCCTGGACAAAACCGCTGTATTTATCTGCCATTGCAGTGGGAACATTTCCGAACGTATTGATATTAACTCACTCAAGAAAACCCTTAAGGCAGAAGGGATCCCGGTCTTCGATTACGAATATCTCTGTTCAAGAGAGGGACAGACCCTTATCAAAAATAAGATTTTGGAAGGGAAACTCGACCGGATAGTAATAGGTTCGTGCACACCCTCAAAACACGGCACTCTCTTTAAAAAGTGTATTCAGGAAGCAGGCTTGAATCGGGCAATGCTTGAAATCGCAAACCTCAGGGAACACTGTGCATGGGTGCATCCGGACAAAGCCGGAGCGACTGAGAAAGCACTCTCACTTATTCGGGGAAAACTCAACCGCCTGGAAAATCATAAGCCTCTTGAGGAAATAAAAGTAAATATCGTTCCGCAGGCCCTCGTTATTGGCGGAGGAATTGCAGGGATAACTGCGGCGGTTAATCTTGCAGATAATGGAATTTCCACCTACCTTGTAGAGAAAGAATCCAGTATAGGTGGAAATATGGCAAAAATAGGCAAGGTTTTTTCTCCTGACAAGCTTGCGGAAGAGTGCGCGATGTGCTCGCTAAGCCCGCTAATGAATGAGGTAGTAGCTAACCCAAAAATAACCCTTTTAACCTGGACTGAGGTGGAACGCTTAAGCGGAAGTGCCGGCAACTTCACAGTCAGGCTAAGGAAAAAACCGAGATACGTACATGACAACTGTACAGGCTGTGGCCGATGCAGCCGCGTCTGTCCTGTCCTGGTTGAAAACGAGTTTAACTGTGGGTACATAGACAAAAAGGCAATTTCCCTGCGTTTTTCCCAATCCGTTCCGAAGATCTACTGCATAGACCCTGACCACTGTCTGCAGTTCAAGGGTGAGACCTGTGGAAAATGTGTAGAAGCCTGTAAATCCGGAGCAATTGACTTCTCACAGAAGGAGGAGATTATTGAGCTTAATGTCGGTGCAGTTATTGTTGCTACAGGATTTGAGGAGTATGACGTATCTCAAAAACCCCAGTATGGTTATGGAGTTTTCAGAAATGTTATAACCCAGATGGAACTTGCCAGAATGCTCGGGATTAATGGCCCTTCAAAAGGAGCATTGGTCAAGCCTTCGGACTTCAACCTGGACCCGGATGCTGTTAGCTCAACAAGTACCTGCAGTACTGAAAGACCCTCAGAAAGTTCTTCAGAGAATTCTTTAGAAAATTCATCAGAGAAAGGATCGGGAACTCCTAAAAGGATAGTTATGATTCAGTGTGTGGGTTCAAGGGATGAAAAAGAAGGCGGAAATCGCTATTGTTCCAGGTACTGCTGCATGGCAGCCTTAAAGCACTCGAACCTTATAATGAAAAAATACCCAGGTACTGAAATCACGATTTGTTATATAGATTTGCGGGCGCTTGGCTTTTACGAGAATTACTATCGGGCAGTCCAGGATATAGGAGTTAGATTTGTAAGAGGAAGACCTGCTGAAATCGTCGAAAAGCCGGATAAAAGCCTTCTTGTCAGACTAGAAGATACACTTAACCAGAAAATAACAGAATTGCCTGCTGATCTCGTCATACTCTCTGCAGCCATGGTCCCTTCAAAGGGAACCCGAAAGATTGCAAGTATACTGAATATTAGCCAGGATGAAAGCGGCTTTATTAAAGAAAGGCATTCAAAACTGAGGCCTGTAGACAGCTCACTGGATGGGATCTTTGTCTGCGGCACTGCCCAGAGCCCTAAGGATGTTACGGATACCATTTCCCAGGCAGGACTTGCAGCTATAAGAGGAAGTGCCTTTATTGCTGACAGCCCAAAAGCCCTGGTAAACGAAATTCCGACTATCAATCAGCTTTTTTGTAATCAATGTAATGAATGCCTCAAGTGTCCGTTCGAGGCTTTTTCCCTAAATAATAGTGGAAAGGTCATCGTAGACCCGCTTGTATGTACTGGGTGCGGGTACTGTACTGAACTCTGTCAGAAGGGAGCTATTCAGATTTCAGGCTTTACAAAAAGCCAGCTAAAAGCCGAAGTTGAAGGAGTAGTCAAAGAAGGAGACCTGTTGGGTTTTGTAAATAGCGGTATCGCGTCCATAACCTGCGATAATATAGGAAATAGTGCACTGACCTATCCTTCAAATGTCAAGCTAGTCAAAGTGCCCACAAACCTCGTCGTTGATAAAGACCTGTTACTTCACGCCTTCAAACGTGGAGCATCGGCTGTCCTATTTATAGAGGATCCTCCTGACAGCCCGAAAGCCGAGGTAATATATCCTTTAACTATCAGCCATTTTGAAAAGTTGAAAAAAGAACTTGGAGATTCAGGAGACCGGCTTTATTTCAAAAAAGCTTATGTTCCAAACACAAGAGGGCTTGCGGGCACTTTTACAAGTCTTGCCCGGGAAAGAGAGATGATATAATGATTCCATATGTAAACGAATATGATACCCCGGAATGTAAAACCCTTGCAGAAACTGCAAAGAAAAGCATCCGGACACCTGCCTCTTTGGGGCTTGACCGCTGCATCCAGTGTGGGGCCTGTACGGCTTCCTGCCCTGCAGCCCGCTTTACAGATTACAGCCCGCGCCAGATTGTGAAAAAAGTACTGGAAAACGACCGCAGTGTGCTTGAATCCGAAATGATCTGGTCCTGTTTCTACTGTTATTCCTGCAATCTGCGCTGTCCCAGGAATAATAGCCCTGTAACAATTGTGCAGGTGCTCAGGCAGATGGCCGTCAACGAGGGCATAGGGGTTGAAAAGCTTGCCTACTTCCTTGAAATAGGAGAGTACCTTGCAGAGAACGGAGCCAGCAAAGTACCGGGTGCAGGAGTTAAGAATATGGAAAGAGACCTTGGAGAACGCTGGATCGGTTTTAAGAAGAACCTTGACTCAATTCGTAATGAACTGGGGCTGAGTTCAAAGGATATCAGGAACACACATGGGGAAGTTCAGGCTATTCTTGAAGCCACAGGCTATTTTAACAGAGAAAAATGGCTCAAAGCAAAAATACAGGAAAAACTTTTGCATCAGCTTCTGGAGAACCAGTGCATCAAGAGAGAAAATAGAAGCGGAGATTTCGGCTTTGAAAGCGATAGAAGATGTCCCGGACAACCAGCTTTTATTATTTAAAAGCTGCATGGTCGGGCAGGAGTACCCAGGAGTGGAAACCTCCACTTGTTATATCTTTGACAGGCTTGGAATAGACTATTGTATAAACGATGAGCAGTCCTGCTGTACAGGAATAGGTCACTATACTGACGTATTTGAAGGACTGACAACAGCAGCTATTGCAGCCCGGAACTTCGCAGTCGCAAAAAGGTGCGGTTACCCCAATATAACCTGCCTCTGTTCAACCTGTTATGCCGTAAATAAAGAAGCCTGTGAAACCCTGAACACCAATACCGAAGTCAGGGAAAAAATTAACTCCATCTTCCGGGAAAA
>DAQQ01000122.1:33380-61085 GCA_002508465.1 Methanosarcina sp. UBA7
CGATAAAATCCAGGAGCAGAAAAAATTCGACTTTTCAGGAATCAAAACTGCATCTCATCATGCCTGCCATTACTATAAAGTTAAGTATCTCGATGTCCTCGGAAACCCTGAAAACCCTCAGTTGATAGATAACATAGCCGCAGCTTGCGGAGCCGAGCCTGTACGCTGGTACGAGGATCGGACTCTCACTTGCGGGATGGGCTTTTCCCAGCTCCACCTTAACAAAGATACGTCACTTCAGGTGACAAAGACAAAACTTGACAGCCTTCAAAGAGCCGGCGTAGAGCTTATGCTTCATATGTGCCCGAATTGCCAGATCCAGTATGACCGCTACCAGCCGGTTATCGAAAGAGAGTTTGGTGTAAAATATGATATGGTACACATGAATATCGCCCAGTTCGTAGCTCTTTCAATGGGTGCCGATCCATACAAGGTGTGCGGCTTCCAGACTCACTCCGTGCCTCTTGAAGAGTTTCTGGAAAAGAACGGCATAATCTAAAAACCTGAGTTAATCCCCATTTTAAGATTTTAGCCGATCATTTTTTCTTTTGATCTTTTTATTCCGATTTTTTTAATTTTTTATTTAGATTCACATCACTTCTGAATACTCAGATCGATTTTTCCCAGCCCTGTCCCATATCAACGAGAGGTCTCAGCTCAATGATCTCGAAGGTAACCGTTGCCTTCATCATCTGCGCAGCCTCCTCCCCGGCCATTTTTGCGATATGGCTTTTAATCGTATCAAGCATTTCCCCTGACGTTGCAGATTCCTTCATCTTCATATAAACCCTGATCCCTTTCCAGTCCGTATCTTGTTCCATTATCAGGTATATCGCGTAAGGGTTTTCCTGAAGGTTTGAAAACGTGCGGTTCTTACCCGTTGCAACTACAACGGTCTTTTCATCGATCATATTGGGTGAGCCGAAAATAGCTGAATCTACCTTTCCATCTTTACTCGCTGTGCTTAGAACTCCAATTCTCGGTTGCTTGTTAAAGTAGTCCATCAATTTTGACGTCATATCTAAACCTCCTCTAATAGCCTGTTTTAGCTCTCTTTCCTTTAAGAGTTGAGTTTACGAAGCTGCTTGGTCACAAAGTACTGTCATGAAAGGAACTATAATTAATTAGCAGGCTTTAATAATAATAGTCTTAAATGTGTTTAAAACTTTTTATTCTGCTAATATGTATGCCAGGAAGAACCTTGATAATCTATAATGAAAATATGACTAAATTGTGTGAAAAATAAGCCAATAGCATTCAATACAAACTAATTTATAAATATAAAAGAAAAGAATATATTTCTTTTCTTATTAATCGTGGTTTCAGTTGTTAAAGTAAATTTTATAGGAGTAAAGAGTGAAAGATATTAAATACAAAACGGGTCCTCCTACCTGGCATGAGTATTTTCAACTGTTTTCAAGCACGGGATGGATGCCAGTTCTTAAGGTTTCCGAAGATGACTTGAAAAAGGTCTTTGATAATACCTGGTACTGGATAACAGCATACAAAGATCAGAAGATTATTAGTGCAGGACGTTTGCTTTCGGACGGAGCCCTGTATGCTCTGATCTGCGATATAATTGTAATGCAGGATCATCAAAATAAAGGGATAGGAAGCACGATCTTAAAACAACTGGTTAATAAGTGTCAGGAGACCAGTATTAAAAGGGTCTGGTTATTTGCAGCTCCCGGAAAAGCCGGATTTTACGAGAAGTACGGTTTTTCAATTCGTCCAAACGAGGCACCTGGAATGCAACTCATAGAATTTGAATTCCAGCAATGAAATTATGTTATTTTATCATCAACCTGGAACTATAATTGTGATACTTTTTCGGACAAAAAGTAGCTTGCAGGTTTCAGAGCGTACTATTCTCAAGTCTGTAGTCTATTGAAACTTGCACTAATTTGTTAACTTTTGAAGTTAGGAATGAGAGACATGGCAGAACAGGTAGAAATTTTTCGGGCCAGCCTTGAAGATGCGATTGAAATCTTAACTCTCCAGAAACTGGCATACCAGAGTGAAGCTCAGATCTACGATGACTGGTCCATCCCCCCTCTGCTTGAAACTGTCGAAGAGATCAGAGATGAGTTCAGTAACAGCGTGTTCCTCAAAGCCATCAGCGAGCACTCGATCATAGGATCTGTACGATCTCGCGTAATAAAAAATACTTGCCATATAGGCAAGCTGATTGTGCACCCTGAATGGCAGAATCTGGGGATAGGCACTCGTTTGATGACAGAGGTTGAGCTTATGTATCTGAATGTAGCTCGATTTGAACTCTTCACCGGATCGAATAGCATCAGAAATTTTCACCTATATCATAAACTGGGATATCAGGAGTTCAGGCGGGAATCACTGGGCAGCAAAGTTGAACTTGTATATTTGGAAAAGATAGTGATTGGAAAAAAGAAAAATATCGGATATGAAAATTATTGATTTTTAATAGATATTACTATCGTAATATTGTCCATATAACACTATTTACAGCCTGGCCGATCACCACAACTTTGCTTTTGATTTCCTATTTTGAGTTCCATGACTTTGAAAACTCAGATTGTTCCTTCCCAGCCATTCATAAGCTCCTTTGTACTCACTTTGTTAATAACGATAGTCGGATATTTCATTTCCCGTAGAATAAATACTACTTTTAGAAGTTTGTTATTTTTAGAGATGACGTAAGGAAAAGAAGGAATTTTATAAGTAGCTATTCATGTAGTCTTTACAAAACTACCGAAATAATAGTTACAGTGAGATTATAGAAAAAACGAAGTTAAAAATGACTCAAAATCCCGCAGGACAAAGAAGTCGTAGCTTTACTGACAGTGGAAATCTCAGCCGAATCGCCAGCTGCCAGACTAAGAAAATCTCTTGAAGAAAATAGTAGCTTACGAAGAACATAAATAAAAGTTTATACTTTTTTGATGTCTTCTGGTTTTTATTAATTTTGAAAAATATAGAGTATTAAATTTAAAATAATTTTTAATTTAATGAAAATTATTTCTACTACTACTTCATTTACTTTAATTATCAATTATTAACTCTTTCTAAAACAGATCTTAACTAAGTACACTTATCCTTGCATTATAGAAAACTGATAGTGATTGCTTATGGCTAGTTGCGTTTATCAGAGAAGAAATAATCATACTTTGAAGATCTCTGTAAAAATATTATCTCAATTCAAAGTCAAATTGAATGTATTATATTTAAAGAGCCTATCCCAAAAGCCATTTAGTTCTTAATCATCAAGAATTTTCAGGATTGTTTTCANNTTGAGTTTTGGGATCAGCTCAAAGAATATTATATATTAATATAGTTGCGCAATAGATACTTTTAACGTTAGTGAGTCATCGACAGTAGGCTATAACCACTAGAGATAGGATAGAGATAGGAGCCTGAAGGGGAATATGGAAACAAGCGTTGAAAAACTTCTAGCAAATAACCCAAATCCTGTGCTCAGTGTCGATACGGATGGTACCGTTATATACTCAAATGAAGCGGGTGAGTCCTTACTGCTAGAGTGGGGCACGAAAATCGGAGGAAAACTACCTTCTTCTATAGAAGAATCAGGCTAAAAACAATTTCTCGGAATAGTCCGGAAACAACGGAAATTAGTGTGGGAAAAACAGTATACCTGATCAATCTTCACCCTTTACCGGAAGAAGGGTACGTCAATATTTATGGATTTGATATAAGTAACCGTAAGGAACTTGAAGAGAAGCTGTGGGAATGTGAGGAAAAGTATCGCAGCATCGTAGAGACAACAAACGAGGGTGTCTGGATTACCGACACTGAAGCGGTAACGACTTTTGTTAATCAAAGAATGGCAGAAATGCTCGGGTACACAACGGAAGAAATGGTAGGGAAATCGGCCTTTGACTATGCCGATAGAGATAATGTTGAAAGTTCGCCTACCAGGTTAAAATCCCAACAGGAAGGCGTCAAAGAGAAAGGGTACGAAATGAAGTTCTGCCGTAGGGATGGTAGTGTTGTCTGGTCGCTTGTGAACTCTACGCCTTTTCTTGACTCAGAGGGAAAACATATCGGTAATATTAGCATGCATTCTGATATAACTCAATACAAGAATACTGAAGAAGAACTTAAAAGAATAAGTAAGAAACTGAAAAAACGGAAACATGAAACAATAAACGAACGTCAACGTCTTTATAACGTGCTGGATACGCTGCCTGCAATGATAATTCTGTTAACATCTGACTATCATATCGCCTTTGCCAACTCCAGGTTCCGCAAACGGTTCGGGGATCCAGGTGGCCGACACTGCTATGAATACTATTTTGGATTTACCCAGCCGTGTAAATTCTGTGAATCACATAAAGTACTTGAAACCGGTCAACCTCATCATTGGGAAGTAAGCGGGCCGGATGGAAGCTATTATGATGCTTATAATTTACCGTTCACCGACGTTGACGGTTCTCCCATGATCCTTGAGATGGACATTGATGTCACCGAGCAAAAAAAAGCAGAAGAAAGACTTCAAGAAAGTGAGGAGAGATACCGCAACATTGTAGAGACTGCAAACGAAGGCATAAGCATAATTGATGCTGAAGAGAGAATTACTTTCGTCAATAAGCAGATTGAAGATATGTTTGGTTACAGTTCAGAAGAACTCATTAGCAGGCCTATGTGGAACTTTCTCAGTGATGAAAGTAAGGCTATTATCAAACATACTTTAAAAAATGGATGGGAAAACGTCAATGAGAGTCTTGAAATTAAGTTTATACGCAAAGACGGCTCCACTCTATATACGCATACGAATGCCAAATCTATTTTTGACAAGAGTGGTAAATTTTTAGGAACTCTGAACCTTCATACTGACATAACCAAGCGAAAGGAAGTTGAAGAAGCTCTCAGAAATTTTGAGATTGCCCGTAAAAAGGAAATCCACCATCGAATCAAGAATAATCTTCAAGTAATCTCATCACTGTTGGACCTTCAAGCTGAAAAGTTCAGAAACAGAAAGAGTATTAATGAATCGGAAGTCCTGGAAGCCTTCAGAGAGAGCCAAGATCGAGTGATATCAATGGCTCTTATCCATGAAGAACTGTATAGAGGTGAAGAGCTCGATAAACTTAACTTTTCGCTGTACATAAAGAAACTCGCTGACGCTCTGTTCTTTACTTACAGGCTTGGTAATGCTAATGTCAGCTTAAATATGGATCTGGAAGAGAACATATTACTTGACATGGACACAGCAGTTCCGTTAGGAATAATTGTCAATGAGCTCGTTTCCAACTCTCTTAAATATGCATTTTCCGACCGAGATAAAGGAAAAATCCAAATAAAATTCCATAAAGATGGAAACCAAATAAAATTCCATAAAGATAAAAATGGAGAACATAGAAACATAATAGAGAAAAGTAAAAACAAAGACTATAAGAGTACCAGTTTTATATTGACAGTTTCGGATAACGGTGTAGGTATTTCTGAAAACCTTGATATAGAGGAACTTGATAGTCTGGGACTTCAGCTTGTAACTTTCCTTGTCGACCAGCTAGATGGAGAACTTGAACTGAAAAAGAGCAATGGTACCGAGTTCATTATTAGGTTCACTGTAGTAGAAAAGAATAATCATGTATAAGCATCAGCGTTACATTTATTTAAATAAAGAGTAGTTTATTTTGCTTTATAGAAACCCTATATAAACCAGCTTCAAGAGGCTGAAAAGATTTTTGTATAATTTATATTTGTAATATTAGGATTCTATTCTTTAATATGTCAAGTATATGTCAAATATATTACAGTTATTTCTTTATAGCGAATCCAGGAATCTGAGTTTCTTAGACTTCATTATTACTTGATTATCAAACAGGAGACTTACTTTTGGGAACAATTAGCGAAAAAATTTTCACCCGAACAGCGGGAAAAGAAGCGAAGGCAGATGATTTTGTCCTGGCAGATGTTGATTATGCAATGGCGCATGACGGCACCTCCGTACTTACAGTTAATGCTTTTAAGGAAATGGAAATGAAAAAGGTCTGGGACCCCTCAAGGATTGTAATTCCTTTCGATCATATCGCGCCTGCAAATAATGAGACTTCAGCTACTCTTCAAAAGGAAATCCGGGAATGGGTAAAGGAGCAGGGCATTCCGAATTTTTACGAGCTTGGAGAGGGGATCTGCCATCAGGTACTTCCCGAAAACGGATTTGCCTTGCCCGGAAAACTGATTGTGGGAGCTGATTCGCATTCCTGCACCTACGGGGCTTTCGGGGCTTTTGCAACAGGCGTAGGTGCTACCGATATGGCTGAAATTTTCGCTACAGGCAAGCTCTGGTTTAAGGTGCCTGAAAGTCTCAGGTTCACGGTTGAAGGAAGGCTTGGAAAAGGAGTTTATGCAAAAGACCTGACCCTTTACCTTATCGGAAAGACCGGAATTGACGGTGCCACCTATAAGGCGGTAGAGTTTTACGGGCAAGCTATCTCTGAATTATCAGTTTCCGGCAGAATGACTCTCTGCAACATGGCAATAGAAATGGGAGCAAAAACCGGGATTGTCCCACCTGACGAGAAAACCTTCGATTTTCTGAAAAACAGAGCGGCTGCTCCATATGAACCGATTTATGCCGATCAGGACGCATTTTATGTAAAAGAACCCGTTTACTCTGCTGAGGATATCGAGCCTCAGGTAGCCTGTCCTCATCAGGTTGACAACGTAAAGCCTGTTGGAGATGTTGAAGGTACCCACGTAGACCAGGTATTCATAGGGACGTGTACAAATGGCAGACTTGAAGACCTTGAGGTCGCAGCATCAATCCTTAAAGGAAAAAAGGTTGCAGTCAGGACAATTGTAATTCCTGCGTCCCGAACAACTCTCCTTGCAGCGATTGAGAACGGAACAATGGAAACTCTACTCAAAGCAGGTATCACACTAGCAACCCCTGGCTGCGGGCCCTGCCTTGGCGCCCACCAGGGAGTGATCGGTGAAGGAGAAGTCTGCATTTCAACCGCAAACCGAAACTTCAAAGGCAGGATGGGAAAAGGTGGTCTTATTTACCTGGCTTCCCCTGCAACCGCGGCAGCCTCAGCACTATCAGGAGAGATTACTGATCCAAGGACAGTATAAACCTGAGAACTTAAGCCAAATATTATATGTGAGCGTTCAGGCAGAATAGTTCGAAACCTGATCCTTAACTTTTGGAATTTTTAAACTATTCTGCTTATTAAATTACTTTTATTATTGAATTATTTTAATTATCTATTATTTTTAGTATCTAATTATTTTTGATATCAATTATTTTTATTATCAGATATTTTTACTATTCAATTATTTTATATCAATATATTCTACCTGTTCTCTCTTATTTGTTTATTTTTTTATATTCTCACGATATCTTTATAGAAATTCTAATTATATCCAGCGGGCATTTATACCATGAATCGTATATATTTTGAACAGGAGGGACGACTATTACTGAAGAACTTAGTCATGACAACCTTTCACATTTGATTGAGCACTGGATCGAGCATAACGAAAGCCACATTGAAAGTTTCAAAGAATGGGCTCAGAAAGCTAAAAAAGATGGCTTTCTCGATGCTTCCGAGGATATCCTTGGAGCTGCCAGTAAAATTGAGGAAGCAAACAAATATCTTAATAAAGCAAAAGAAGAGCTTTTCCATTAAATGAATAAGTATAAAGGGAAATCTTAAGAGCAGAGTAAAATCTTAAGAACTGCCCTGGGAACTGCCTTCTAAAGCTGAATCTTAGGAACTGTTCTTAAGAGCTTTATGGCAAGACTTTCTCATGGCGGATTTTCCGGTCACTATTTTTGTTTTCTTGGCATCAAAGTGCTTTGTCAGGAAAGTGTTTGAAAGTATTTTCAAACACTTTTATTTATTTGCATCTAATATGCTGATTGCGTTTGAATTTGAGAAATTTATTCCCAAACCTAATACGGTGATCACAAGCCTTTTAAAAAACTGCTTGACCGCAAGCCNNTAAAAAAAGGCTTGAGCGAAAATTAATGCAAAATCTAAAACATACGACGGCGTGATCACAAGCCTTTTTTAAAAAGGCTTGAGCGAAAATCAACGGTTGATCGACCTGATAACATTTGGTTTGATAACCTTATCCTCTAACCCTATAGGCGTGATCAAACGGCGCAACGGTTGCGGGTCAACCGTTGAGTTAGAACTTTCCACGACCTAGCTGGGCGTGAGCACGGGCCAGATGTCCTGCAGCCTGAGCTCCTATAAGGTTAACTTCTCCTGCAAGCACGGCAGAAGCTACGATTTCCGCAAATTTCTTAGAGTTTATTCCTGGAACGTCGCCTGCTCCTGCAACGCCGAGAATATTCAGGCAGTCTCTCTGGGTCCCAAGACCAGTACCGCCACCAACGGTTCCCACAGGTAGGGCAGGGAGAGTGACAGTACAGTGAATCTCTTCGTATTTTGTAAGTTCCATACTTGTAATTGCAGTGCTTCCTTCAACAACATGAGCTACATCCTGTCCGCAGGCCATATAAATAGCAGCAATAATATTTGCAGCATGGGCATTAAAGCCAAGTGCTCCTGCTCTTGCTGAACCCAGCATGTTTTTGCTATAATTGACCTCAAACATGGATTCGGGCGTACATTTCAAAGTCTCCTTTACAATCTCCTTTGGAATCGTAACCTCGGCTACAACGGTTTTGCCTCTTCCGAGAATTGTGCTTATGGAAGCCGGTTTTTT
Organism: Methanosarcina sp. UBA7; assembly: GCA_002508465.1. Taxonomy (GTDB): domain Archaea; phylum Halobacteriota; class Methanosarcinia; order Methanosarcinales; family Methanosarcinaceae; genus Methanosarcina. The sequence continues at coordinate 42,066 of DAQQ01000122.1, forward strand.
GTCAATACACATATTTCCTGAAATAGTAATGGGATGTGCACCGAATTCGTCTTCTATAAGGTGCATCACTGCATCAGTAGCTATAGTTACCATGTTCATGCCCATGGCGTCTTTTGTATCGTACGAAAACCTGAGGTATACATATGTGCCGGCTACAAAGGGTTTTACGGAAAGCAATTTTCCAAAACGCGTTGTTTTCTCGGCAACAGCTTTCATCTGCTCGAAAATTTCAGGACATTTTACCCACTCATAAAATTCTTTAGCTCTGCTGACACTCTCAAGCTTAAAAACAGGTGCTCTCGTCATCTCGTCCTCAAAGATCCTTACATTTGCTCCCCCTGATTTTGTAATAACCGAACAGCCGCGATTTACGCTGGCAACAAGAGCTCCTTCAGTTGTAGCAAGCGGAATGTAGTATTCGGAATTTGCATATTCACCGTTTACTTTCAGAAGACCTGCAACTCCGAGAGGAATCTGAACTGCACCTATCATATTTTCAATATTCTTTTTCGATGCTACTTCAACATCGAGGGAAAAGTTCTGGATATTCTCAAACTCGAGTTTTGCAAACTCCTGTATTGCAAGCCTTCTGATTTTTACTGAAGTCACAGGGTCCGCAAATTCGTCAATTTTACGAAGAGCCACATCTCCATCCAGAACCTTTTGTAAAAGGATTTTCTCTTCCTCATTTAACTCATAATTCTGTAAAAACACGAAATCACCTGCTGAAATTATTTGTTTAATTCTTAAAAATTAATTGACTCAAAGGCTGAAATCTTAATGTAAAATAATTATTTTAAAATGTGTACTTATAGTTGCATACTCTATATTAAAGTTCATTTTTATCTTATTATGTGCACAAACGTTCGCTCGTTTGATTCATGTTTTTTAGATTTTTATTCTAATTATGTCCATATTGACATATAATTCATTCCTCAACCGATATTTTTCGGTTATCCTCAGACAGTCTAAAAAAGGCATTACATATAAAAAGTTCTGTCGGTTTAAGTTAACATTGAAAAATATTGGGGTAACTGGATAAAGCTGAAGAATTAAGTTGAAGAAAACCTGACTCAAGAAAAAGTTACAGTAAAACACATTTAGTTACAGTAAAACACATTTAGTTACAGTAAAACACATTTAGTTGCTTAAGGAAGTTATTGCTTAAATGCCTCATTTAATTTTAGAAATTTATAAGGCTCAGAAATTAATAATTAACTGGTTTTCTTCTGTGTATCTCTGAAAAAGTTCAGCTACTTCTTTTGAGCAGATAAATTCAATTCCAGGGATTAGTTCTTCTTTCTTAAGTCCGATCATGTCCGAGGCAAGCTGGCAGCATCGGAACTCTACTCCCATATCGATACATTCCTGAACAGCCATATCATACTTGGGCGATCCTCTTGTTTTATCTTTCTTTCCAAGTAACACTCCCATAGGTCCCCATAGAATAACCAGCACATCGAGCCCTTTACTCCTGTAATATTTCGCAAACTTGAGAGTTTCCTGCGGGCTGGTGCTTTCATACACCATATTTTTGAGTAATAGTAATACCTTTTCGACTTTTGTCATAAAAACTCCAGGTGTAAATAATACATTTCTGAAACAGATTACCTGGATGTATATAAAGTTTCACATTGGAAAAGGGAATCTTTGTCATTTCACTTTTATAAAATAATCAGATTAATTTTGGAAAAATTTGCAAAATTCAGATATTTACATCTGATTGACAACCTTCAATGTAACGTAAAATTAGATAACTACTTTACTAGTTCGAAGTTAACTGGAATATTCATGTACCAAAATTTTTTTAAAGTTTGTGACTGATTCTAAATGCCCGATATTTGAGACTCCTACTTTACAGAAATCCCCAATTTTAGCTGACGGTGTATGAATTTTCTTCATAACTTCGTATACCGGGAGTCTATTTTGATCTTTGAAAATGATATTTTAGTTTAGTGAGAAAAAGAATATGAAAAAATAGTTGAATAGCCGGAATGAAGAATTAAGGCTGGAATGAAGAATTAAGGCTGAAATGAAGAGTTAAAGTTAGAGTTTGAACATAGAGGATCTGACCTGAAGATATCCTGCCCTCAAATTGCCGTATCTTCAGCTTGTCATACCTCAACTGTTAGTAAAAACTGAAAAAATAAGCATCTTCAGAATAATAACAGATGTTTTTCATAAAAAGGTAAGCAAAAGCTTACCTTACGATTACGACAACTGCACCTCTTACTTCAAGCACATCGACCTCTCTGCCGCCGGAGATCACTTCTTTCCTTATTTCTACGGCTTCGGGTTCGAGCTCGATCGGTTCGCCGTTTACGTTAACAGTTATTTTTCCTGAGGCTGCCTGAGCTTCAACGGAAGCAGGGTTTTCGGCCTTGAGAACTTTCACAACAGCACCTGCATCTTTTCTGAATCTGGGACCCAGAATGCCCATATTAGGCTTAACTTCCACTGGCACATATTCAAAGGAAGGAGCCCCTTCCATCAACTCAACTTTCGAGTTTGTGGCACCTGCTATATCTCCTGTATCAATATTTGCATTGTATATCTCAAGTTTCTTCAGGGGAGCATTAAGTGCCATTCCCAGTTCGGATTTATACCTGCGGACCTCACCTGTGATCTCCTTAATCAATTCTCCTGCAGCTTCGGCTTCCTCGTTTATGAAGCTCTCATCAACTGCCGGCCAGGCCTGTGTATGGACGCTCTCATCACTAAACCTGGAATACAGTTCTTCTGCAAAGAAGGGTATAAATGGAGCAAGCAGAAGCGAGAGAGTTTTCATTGTCCTGTAGAGTACATATTGCGCTGCTCTTCTGCCTTCAAGGTCATCGCCGTAAAGCCTGCCTTTTACAAGTTCCAGATAGTTATCAGCAAGGACTTCCCAGGAAAAACCTCGTATGGCTTTGAAAGTTGAATCAAACTGGTACCCATCAAGCTCCTTTGTTGCAGTGTCTATAAGCCTGTTAAGTTTACTCAGCAGCCACCTGTCAATTATAAGGAGAGAGTCAGTCTGGAATTTATCAGCATCTTCCTGGCCGAAGCCCTTCAGGTGAGACATTGAAAAACGGTAGATACTCCACAACTTTTGAAGGAAACGAGAAGCTGAAACCACATCTTTCCAGCGGAACATTACATCCGAACCTGTGGAGCCACCAACTGCACCCCACTGCCTGAAAGCATCGGCGCTGTACTGTGTGGTTACTTCCTCAGGAGAGATAACATTTCCAAGGGACTTGCTCATCTTATGTCCGTCAGGCCCGAGCACCATACCATTAATGACTATAGAATCCCAGGGTTTCTTGCCTTCAAGAGCCAGGCTCCGCAGGATTGTGTAAAAAGCCCAGGTTCTTATGATATCATGTCCCTGTGGACGGATCTGAGCAGGCAGACGGAGGTCATGCTCACTTTCCCAGCCAGTAACATGTAATGCCGTAATCGAGGAGTCCATCCATGTGTCCAGCACATCGGTCTCAGGCTCAAACTCGGTTGAGCCGCAGGCGCAGGCTTTCTTTGGGGCAGCCTCATTCGGGTCAATAGGAAGCCAGCTCTCTTCTGCAACCATAACTTCCCCGCATTTCTTGCAGTACCAGATAGGAATTGGAGTTGCAAAGATCCTTTGTCTGGAGATGCACCAATCCCATTCCATAGTGCCTGCCCAGTTCTGGAGCCTGACTTTCATGTACTCAGGATACCATTTGATCTCGTCTGCAGCTTTCAGGATGCCGTCACTATCGATCTTTACGAACCACTGGGGCTCCGAAAGGATTTCAATCGGGGTATCACAGCGCCAGCAAAGCCCGACATTCTGTTCCAGAGGTTTCTGGTCATAGAGGAAACCTGCAGACCTTAGGTCCGCAATAACAGCTTCCCTGCACTTGGCAATGCTCAGGCCTTCATACTTGCCTGCCGCTTTTGTCATCTTGCCCTGTTTGTCGATGGCTTTTATAAGGGGAAGTTCGTATTTCACCCACCAGCGTACATCCTGCTTATCTCCGAAAGTACAGATCATCACGGCACCTGTACCGAATTCAGGCTCAACGTCCTCATCAGCAATCAGAGTCACTTTCTGACCAAAGAGGGGTACTGTTATTTCCTGGCCAACATACTGGCTGTAACGCTTGTCTTCAGGGTTTACTGCAACCGCAACACAGGCTGCCATAAGTTCAGGCCTGGTGGTTGCAATGTCTACTTTATCGAAATGGACGAAGTTAAGCTTTGTTTGCCTTGTTTCATACTCGACTTCTGCAAAAGCAATAGCGGTTTCACAGCGGGGACACCAGTTGACAGGATGCTCCTCGTGATAGATGTAATCATTATTATACATCCTGACAAAAGATTTCTGCGTTTTTACAAAGTATGAGGGCTCCATGGTAACGAATTCGTTACTCCAGTCCACAGAAAAGCCCAGACGCAGCATTGTTTTGCGCATTTTGTCGATGTTTCCTGCAGTCAGTTCCCTGCACATTTTGCGAAACTCAGCACGTGGAACCTGGTTTTTCGTTATTCCATGAATTTCTTCAACCTTGACTTCGGTTGGCAGACCGTGACAGTCCCAGCCCTGTGGGAACATTACATTGTACCCTCGCATACGTTTGTATCGGGCAACAAAGTCGATGTAGCACCAGTTGAGTGCATTTCCGATATGGAAATTACCTGTAGGATAAGGAGGTGGGGTGTCGATAATATATTGGGGACGGGGGTCTTCTCCCCAGTTGAAATGGTACATGGAGAGGTTCCACTTCTCCATCCATTTTTCCTCAACCTCACTTGCATTATATTCTTTTGGAATTTCTGATTCTGTCATAAAGACACTCCATGATTGGGAAATAGTGTAAGAATTCTTGGGGTTTAGAATGCTTGCGATTATTTAAATATATCTGGTTTTGGATAGAGTGAATATTTCTTATTTTTTAATGTGTATACTGTATTTTGCAGGAATATACTTTTTGATTCTGCCGATTTCATTTTTTGAGAAACAATTTATAGCAGATAAATTATATTTCGGGCAGATTGCATAAAAAGTATGCATGAAGAAAAAGAAGAAAACAAATAAACATGAGTGACGGGGAGAGTCACTGAGCGAAGATTCTCCTATACATTTTTATGAAGAGAGCAAATTTTATGGAATCAATCTGTCAATCCGAACTGCTTCCAAGCCTCTTCAATATGCATAGCGCGCATTCCCAGTTTTTTCGCGGGCTCTAGCTCGTTTTCGTCAGAGTCTCCTATTGAAATGACACATTTAGGTTCGAGTTCAAAGCCCATCCTTTTTAGCGCAGTCATAAAAAGCCGGAGATCAGGTTTCTTATACCCTACATCCGATGAGAAGATAACAAAGTCAAAATAATCATAGAGCCCAAGAAACCTGAGTTCCAGTTCAGAAAAAACCCTTTGCCCATTGGAAATTACACACTTTGGAATGTTTATACAGTGCTCAATCAGCTTGATGCTTTGAGGAAAAGCCCGGAGTTTCCGCATAGAAGCTGCCCGAAAGACTCTTGAAGCTTCTACTCCAAGGCCGTTTTCGTCAATATTCCAGATCGAGTTTTCCTTACAGATCTCTGCAAAGATTTCCTCTACCTTGATCTCGGGATACACTTCCCTGGAATTCTCCATTTTCTGCCTGACCTTAAACATATAAGTATCCCATAGCTTTTCGGGCTCGATTTTCACTCCCTGATAGGCAAGCCATGCGCTCAGTACTTTATATGTCTCCAGGCTATGTTCTTCGGTATGAATGTCAATGAGGGTCTCATAGCAGTCAAAAATAACCCCTTTTATATGGCAACTCTCAAATGCCTCCTCCCCTTTTGCAAGAGAATGACTAAGAAATGTAACTTCATCCTTGCTTACATCAGGCCTGTGATTCCCAGATATGCTCTTTCCTCCCATATCCCTTTTCAAGCTTCAACTTCGGATTTTACCGTAATTAACTGCCTTAAAGCACTCAAGTTGCTTCTCTGACAAGATAATTTCTCATGCTTTATCTGTAATTAATTGCCTTTAAACATTCACGTGCTTCTCTAATGAGATAATTTCTATAGTCGCCCTGGTGAAGCCTTGCCGAACGGAGAAGTCCTATACTCATAAAAAAAGGTAAAGCTCTGGTAATATAGTAAAAGTCTTTTTCATCGCTGCTGTATTCCCAGAGGAAATTTCCTATATACGGTTCGGCTTTCTCCCCTCCTCCCATGTGCAGTTCGAACTCGTTTTTAAGTTCTGCGGCTAGGATTCCGAGATCTCTGACAGGATTGGCCTCGAACCAGGAACTTTCAAAATCAAGAGCATAGGGTTTACCTTTGCAAAAGATGTAGTTTGAAGGATTGACATCCCTATGAACCATGCAGCCGTATTCCCTGTTAAGCAGGGAACTATACCACCATTCTCCAAGTAACCTATTGAATGTCTCTCTAGTGTTGTGGTCCAGTTTCAGATGACCCAGAACCTCATGATAATTTCTGAATTCACTTACCTTATTGTAGGAAGATTTTGTGTTTTCATGCAACTGTCTGAGCATGTGTGCAACTGCAGAAAGTCTCTCATATAAGTTTTCTTCGTGCCTTATGTACCAACCCAGAGATTTTCCAGGTATATGCTCCGTTACAAGGACGCAGTTAAACTTCTTATTTATTGCAAGAGGTTTTGCAACATTTATTACTGACGCAGCTTTTTTAAGATTCCGATATTCGTTCATCATTCCTTTAGAAGGGTTATAGTCTTTCAACTGACCTGTAGGTTCGGCAAAAAACTTTGCCATAACGCTGAAGTGTTCACCTTTGAACTGGTACCTGCAAACCGTATGGGAGGAATTATATTTAAAAACATTAACAGAGCAGCTTTTATTCCGTAGCCTATCTCCAACAACTTCTTTAACAAGCCAGTCCCTAAAAGGGTCACCAGGGTTTAAAGTATTAACATGGCGAGATGCCAACTCAAATTACCCCCACTTTTTCAGAAATACTTCCACATTTGTGTTTTTCCCGCAGTATACTCTTATCTCCAAGTACATTTTTATAGTGTAGATGTCAGTTTTGTTTGTTGATTTTGCAGTACTGGCAACAGTATACTGCATTTGGATAAACAGTATACTATATTTAGATAAACAGTATACTATATTTGGACAAACAGTGTACTACATTTTGGACAAACAATATACTATATTTGGATAAACAGTATACCATAGTTTCGATATATTATATTGTTATTGGTGTTTAACTGTAAGGAGCTTATTCCTCTCTCAAGCTAAGGCTCGCAGGACATTGGCCATATTGTTATTGCACTTCGAATATCCAAACACTGATGCATATGGCGGTTATTGCCATGAAAGTTGAAATAATTCTGGATAATAAAAAACAATTTCTTGATTTACTGCTTTTAGCAGACGAACAAGAAGATATGATTGACAAATATTTAGATCGCGGGGATATGTTTGCTCTGTATGATGGCGATTTGAAAAGTCTCTGTGTAGTAACACGTGAAGATGATGGTATCTACGAACTGAAAAATATAGCAACTTATGAAAAGTATCAGGGACAGGGTTACGGCAGGCAACTTGTAAAATTCATCTTTGAGTATTATAAAGGCAAATGCAAAACCATGCTTGTTGGTACGGGAGATATTCCTCTTACTATCCAATTTTATAAAAATTGCGGATTTGTTGTGTCACATTATATTAGAAATTTTTTTATTGACAACTACGACCATCCGATTTTCGAATGTGGTAAACAACTTGTTGATCAGGTTTATTTAAAGAAGAATTTCCCATAGTTTGGAGGATAATAGAAAGAATTGGGCATGAAGCTAACTTTTTTCTTTGAATCTTTGTTTTTGTTGTTCCGTCGTCTATAACAAACAGGCAAAAATGTCCTCTCTGCCATGAATATATCAGACTTTCAAATCAAAAAAAGAGGAATTCTTTTATTACTGGAAACAATTGTCAGACAGCCTGTAAAGGTCTGGATATTTGTGACCTATGCATTCCCGATGTAATAAAATTGAGAAATTATATTACCGTCAACCGTTATCAGGGAAGTTTTCCATCCCCACAGCAAGCTAGCGGGAGATTTGACGGAAATAAAAAAATGAGGAATAAGCGAATCAGTTTTGTATTTTGTTTACTCCCCTTTAACTACTTTCTATTTTTATTTCTTGAAAGTATGCGTTTGAGATAAATAAGTGACTATTTATAAAAAGAAAATTCTAAAGTTTTGACTGAACAAACGACAATATCAAGCTTTAATTTCACAGAGCTGTTAGCGTGATTGAACTCTATAATGAAATCCCTGATTCTTGTAAATGGCAAATCGTCAAACCGATTAAAAAGGGATGGTCAAACGATCAAAAATATTATATCCGAAGTGCAGATGGAAGAGAATTATTACTAAGAATAGCGGACATCTCTCAGTATGAGAATAAGAAAAAAGATTTTGAATCGATAAAGCAACTTGATAACCTTGATATTTTGATACCGCGTCCCATTAGTTTCGGAGTTTGCAATAATGGTCAATCCGTCTATTCATTACTAACCTGGATTGCAGGGAAGGATGCAGAACATATCCTTCCAGAGCTAAGCAGCAAAGAGCAGTACAAGCTTGGTGTGAAAGCTGGAGAAATATTAAGAATAATGCATCAGGTTTCTGCGGTAGAAAGTCAGATCTCATGGCCGGATCGTTTCAATAAAAAAATAAATAGAAATATCACAGATTATGAAGCTTGTGGAATTTGCTTTGAGGGTGCAGATAAAATAATTGAATATATCGAACAAAACAAATGCTTATTGGAAAATCGCCCTCAATCCTTCCAACACGGAGACTATCATGCCGGAAATATGATTGTTACAAAGTCCGGAGAGTTGGGAATCATTGATTTTAACAGGCTTGATTAAGGTGACCCCTGGGAAGAATTCAACCGCATTACCTGGTGTGCAGATATAAGTACCTTCTTTGCATCAGGACGCATAAACGGCTATTTTCATCATAAAGTGCCAGTTTTATTTTTCAAATTAATGGCTTTATATATTGCGAGCAACCAGCTTTCATCAATTCCCTGGGCAATTAAATTCGGAAATAAAGAAATCAGCACAATGCTCAGGCAAGCTAAAAATGTTCTGGAATGGTATGATGGGTTTGAAGCGTGCGTTCCAAAATGGTACATTTCCAACCCTGTTAAATAAGTAATCATAAAAGTTATAACTCGAAGGAAGAAAGCCAGTGGTAACAGGCTTATGGAAGAAAATCCAAAAAATAGTTGTTTGGAAAGTTAAGAAAAAATAGAAATTGGATAAACCGGAATTAAATAAAGCCTGAAATTTCAGACTTCATAATACCCGATTTCCTCTTTTGTAAGATAACACGCAGGGTCATCTGCCCAAACATTCCCGTATACGGCTTCTGCCCGTACCCTGAAGTTCCCGTTGCAAACATCGAGCCAATTACATCTGGCACATCTGTCCCCATTAGCTTTTATCAGGGGTTTTCGGTTTTTAAGTCCTGCCATGAGTTTATCACTCAGGTCAGTCCAGATTTCACTGAATGGGCGCTCCCGTATATTCCCAAAGGAGTAATGCCTCCAGAACTGGTCGGCATGTACCGCACCGTCCCAGGATACGCATCCTATACCTATTCCTGAAGAATTACCCTGGTTCATGGAAAGAAGTTCAAATACTTCGGCAGCCCTTTCAGGATTTTCTTTGAGGAGCTTCATATAAAGGTAGGGGCCGTCACAATGATTGTCCACGGTCAGGACCTCAGCAGGAAAACCTTTTTCGTGAAGTTTTCTTGTCCTCTCGAGTATCAGGTCTACAGCCTGCCTGGATTCCTCAAGGGAAAGGTCTTCTTTTACCATTTTTGAGCCCCGACCTGCATAAACCAGATGATAGAAACATATTCTCGGAATCTTTTCTTCTTCTAGCAGGTCAAAGATTGCAGGAATGTCCCTGACATTTTGCTTGTTAATTGTAAAACGCAAGCCCACCTTTATGCCTTCTTCCTGGCAATTGTGAAGCCCTCTTAGAGCTGCATCGAATGCTCCTTTCACGCCCCTGAACTTATCATTAGTTTGTCTTATCCCGTCAAGCGAAACTCCTACGTAAGAGAGACCGACTTCCTTTAGTTTTTTTGCCATATCTCGGTCTATGAGCGTCCCATTTGTAGAAATTACGGCCCTCATTCCCTTCTCACGGGCATAAGCCGCAAGCTCAGGCAGGTCTTTTCTCAAGGTTGGCTCCCCTCCGGAAAAAAGGATTACCGGACTTCCGAAACTTGCAAGGTCATTGATAAGAGCTTTGCCTTCTTCAGTAGAAAGCTCGTTTTCAAATTCTATGTCCTTTGCCTGGGCATAGCAGTGGACACATTTCAGGTTGCAGCGGCGGGTCATATTCCAGACCACAACTGGCTTTTTATCTTTTGAAAACTGCAGCAAGTGAGAGGGAAGCTTTTTTGATTCCCTTCCATAGCGGAGGGCATCTGAAGGTTCCACGGTTCCGCAGTAAAGTTTTGAAATGCCTATCATGTCGATCCTTCAAAATCTCAAAGCTGATTCTTAATAGCCTTTAACAGTGCTTCAAAAGTGAACTCGTCGGGAATCACGTTTGCGTTGACTCCATATTTCTTAAGAGTATTTCCTGTAGGCGTTCCTATAGCTCCTACCACGGCCCTGTTAAGAGACTCTTTTACAGTTTCCTCTGCTCCCAGCCCTTTCGCATGCTTCATAAAGCCTTTAACCATCATCGAACTTGTAAAAGCAAAAGCGTTTACTTCCCCCGCGAGCGTGCGCTCTATCAACTCTTTCTGGGTTGTTCCTTCAGGAATACTGAGAGTGTACACGTGGGTCTCATAAACCGTAGCTCCGCACTTTTCAAGCCCTTCTATTAAGACCTTAGCCCCAAAAGCGCTTCTGGCAAGATCTATTTTCTTTCCTTTTACCTCAGAGCAAAGAGCTTTTACAATTCCTTCCGAACTGTAGTCCCCTGGCAGGAAAGATTTGTCAATTCCTATTTTTATAAGTTCTTTTTCCGTATTAGGTCCGATTGCAATTACCCTGATTTTTTTAAGCGCTGTGATAAAATCTTTCTTTTCAGTCTCAGAAAGCTTGTCCAGAGTAAAACTTATTCCGTTTGCACTGGTAAAGACTACATAATCCGAAGCTCCTGCAAGAACTCTTTGTATGAAGGGCTCAAACCCTTCATCTTTCATGCCTTCAAGCCGGATCATTGGGACGTATAAAGGCTCAAAACCGTAATCTTGCGCAAGGGCCTCTGATTTTTCCCTGTAGCCTTCCGGCCTCATAATTGCGAGGACAGGTCTTTTTTCTTCTGCCATATTACCTTCTCCTATTATATCCAGGTCTTCTCATGTCAGGTTAAAAGTCAGTTCCTGTCCGCTGTTCTCTGAGAATTTCATGAAGGCGTACAACATCCCCTACAACCGTAATAGCTGGCGCCTTTACTTTTCTTTCTTCTGCCAGGCTGGCGATATTTGCAAGCGTCCCTACAGTTACCCTCTGATCGGCTCTGGTTCCTCTCTCAATAACTGCAACAGGAGTATCCGGGGCTTTGCCGTGCTTTATTAACTCCTCTGCGTTCCGACCGAGCATTTTCACGCCCATAAGAATTACAATCGTTCCTTCGAATTTTGCCAGAACTTCCCAGTCAAGTCCGCTCTCCGGCTTTGTAGGGTCCTCATGCCCGGTTATGAAAGTAACCATCGAAGTACTTTCTCTGTGAGTCACCGGAATTCCGGCATAAGCTGGCACTGCAATTGCGGAGGTAATCCCTGGCACAACCTCAAACTCAATGCCTTCTGCCACAAGTACCTCAGCCTCTTCGCTCCCTCTCCCAAAGACATAGGGATCGCCTCCTTTAAGCCTGACTACAGTCTTTCCTTCTTTTGCTTTTTGCACAAGTACCTCGTTAATCTCAGCCTGGGTCATAGTGTGGTTGCCGGCGTATTTTCCAACATCGATCTTTTCCGCACTTGCTGGCATTGAGTCCAGAATAGATTTTCCAGGAAGCTGGTCATAAACAATTACTTCAGCACTGTCAATCAGACGGCGGGCTTTCAGGGTAAGAAGTTCTGGGTCTCCAGGGCCCGAACCTACAAGGTAAACTTTTCCGTAATTTCCTGACATATGATGACGGTTCCTTTTTTCCTTTATATTCCTGATAGACAATTTTTCTCTCTTCTCACTTATTTCAAATTTCAACGGATAACTCATATCCTGGATGGGGAAGCCCGATTGATAACAAATTATTTTCCGAGAAGAAAGCGTGTCTCTAAAGGAAGGTTTGATAGAAATGTAAATCTGTAGGGTTTAAAGGGCTTTTATAATAAATACTATCCCATCTTAACATACTTTTATCTGGTTATTTGTATACATAGAGTTATATTCATACCTGCATGTGGCTCCGCTTCTGAAATTCGGTAGTTGAGATTATAGCAATTAATAAATACCTCTTAAGTAGTTAGTGAGTTCGATATGCTTCGCATAATTTTTCTTGGCACTGGAGGCTCTCTGCCTACCCGCAACAGAAATCCGTCTGCAGTAATGGTCAATCGGGAAGGAGAACTTATCCTGTTCGACTGCGGAGAGGGAACCCAGCAACAGATGATGCGGGCAAAAACAGGGATGATGAACCTGTCCTCTATTTTTGTCAGCCACTTCCATGCAGACCATTTCCTGGGAATTCCTGGCCTGATCCAGACCATGTCTTTCATGGGAAGGAAAGAGCCTCTTCTGATCTACGGCCCTGAGAGAACCATGGAATTTACTGAGCTTTTTAAGGCTCTTGGCTATTTTAACCTTAAGTACGAAGTCCAGGGTGTCCAGTTGAAACCCGGAGATGTTGTGGAAAAAGGAGAATATGTGATCCGGGCTTTAAAAACCGAACACAGTATCTCAAGCCTCGGATATGCCCTTATAGAAAATCCCCGCCCAGGGCGTTTTAACAGGGAAAAGGCAATCGAACTGGGTATTCTTCCTGGCCCTCTTTTCGCAAAATTGCAAAAAGGAAACCCGGTAGAAGTCGATGGAAAGATCGTAAAACCTGAGGATGTAATGGGAGCTTTAAGGCCAGGGAGAACTATTGTATACAGTGGAGACACCAGGCCCTGTGAGCCCATTCTCGAAGCCAGCCGGGATGCAGATGTGCTGATACATGACGGCAGTTTTGCAGACGAGATGGCAGATTGGGCTGAAGAGTCCAAACATTCGACAGCAGGGGAAGTCGCAGTCCTTGCAAAGGAGGCAGGAGTCAGGAAGTTGATCCTTACTCATATAAGCTCCCGTTATACTGATGATGCTGAACCTCTCCTTAACGATTCGAAAAAAGTGTTTGAAAATGTGATTATAGCCGAAGACCTGATGGAAATTGAAATCCCATACAGGTCGAAATAAGGCTTAACCATTTTTTATTCAAAAAAGTTATAGTTATAACAACGAAAGTATAGTTATAACAACGAAGGTATGGATTATTCTGTGAGAGTAACATAGTTAGAGTGACATAAGTTAAAGTGACATAGGTTAGAGCAATATAAAATAGAATATAATAATTCAAAGTGCTCCAAAAAAACTCTAAATAGCCTTTAGAGAAAATTAAGGCATTCTTAGGTTTTTATATCCAGAAATTTTAGCGAAAAGAAGCTATAGCAGATATAATCTGCATCGCAACAGAGTCAGAATAATTCAGACAAGAGTCCAATCCAGTTTTTTATTTTCGCCATCGTAAAGTGTGACACGCATGGTTTTGTCCTCGACTTCATAGACAGGCCTGATACCTAAATAAAGAGTGTCTCCATGATTAATATTGAGCTCGCCATTTACTCTTCCGAAATATACTCTGCCTTTTGTACCGTTTTCTTCTACTGTTATACCTTTCCACATAAGGTTTTGAATTACATTTACAACTTTACACTCAAACCGGTCGACTTCACGTATTTCACTCATGAGGATCCCTTTTAATACTTATTTTATCTCTATCTAAGACCTTAAGTCCAGATACACTTCTGTTAGAAAATAACGATTTTTATACATAAAACTATTCCCAGACTTTCAGGCAAAGAAGAAAGTGTGTAAATCACAGTGCTTTAAAAAGTAGTACTTTAAAAAACCGATGAGTTTATACTATCTTTGCTATAACTTCAAATCTATTTCAAAACTACCTTCAACTTTCCGAACTAATCTTTCATAGAAAACAAATATGATATTCCTTGAATAACATGCACAACTGTATGAAAATGCATGCTGATGGCAGCATTTTCATGCTAAATAAATCAAGATTCGTAGAATTAAATGGAAAAATGGCCTGATAAAGTGAATTACCGTTACTTCGACTTTAAAGCTCGGAACTTTTAGTCTCAAAAGTGGAAAGGCAATATCAAGAATAGTTCTGAAAGTATCTGAATTCAGGAAATATGTAACTTATAAATTGTTATATTTTTCATTATATAATATTTTTCATTATACTATTGGCTGGATTATATTAACATAACCAAGATTAAGATTTAGAAGGAAGCCAGATTATACTGATGAAGTAAATTCATAATGTATTTTCACTCGCGGCAATAAAGCCGGGTTAGTAAAAGGTAGCAGGTTGAGACTGAAAAAGGAGGGTTAAATACGGCAGGTTCAGGGTTTAGAGATTTAAATTTATCAAAAGAAATACAGACGGCAGTAGAAGATATGGGTTTTGAGGAGACTACCACAATTCAGGCTCAGTCCATTCCTTATATGCTGGAAGGCAGAGATGTTATCGGACAGGCTCCTACAGGGACAGGGAAGACCGCAGCTTTCGGAATTACGGTTTTAGAGAGGATAGACCCGAAAAAGAAGGAGCTCCAGGCTGTGATTTTATGTCCAACTAGAGAGCTGGCGATTCAGGTAGCAGGAGAGATCAAAAAGATCTCAAAATATAAAAAGGGCATTGAGATCTTACCCATTTATGGTGGGCAGCCTATAGACCGCCAGATTAAGGCATTAAAAAAAGACGTACAGATTATTACCGGCACTCCTGGGCGCGTTATGGACCATCTTAACCGCCGCACTTTGAAAATGGAGGGCGTGAAAATAATCATACTGGACGAAGCGGATGAAATGCTGGATATGGGGTTTAGAGAAGACATTGAGACTATTATAAAGAAGATCCCGGAGCAAAGACAGACTATATTCTTCTCTGCAACAATGCCTAAAGCAATCCTGGATTTGACGAAAAAATATCAAAACAATCCTCAATTCATAAAACTGGTACATAAGGAAATGACCGTTCCCAATGTCGAACAATTTTATATTGAGGTCAAACAGCAGGCAAAACCGGAAGCTCTGGCTCGTTTAATTGACTATTATAATTTGAAATTATCGCTGGTGTTTTGTAACACGAAAAAACGTGTGGACGAATTGGTAGAGGATCTCAAGATGAGAGGATACTTAGCTGATGGCCTGCATGGGGATATGCAGCAGAAGCAAAGAGACATTGTCATGTCCAAGTTCCGGAAAAGGGAGATTGATATCCTGGTAGCAACTGACGTAGCAGCCAGGGGAATCGATGTAGGGGATCTGGAGGCTGTCTTTAACTACGATATACCTACGGATGATGAGTACTACGTACATAGAATCGGAAGAACAGCCAGGGCAGGAAAAGCAGGGATTGCGTTCACTTTTGTGATAGGTAAAGAAGTATATCGAATAAGACAGATCCAGCAATTCACAAAAACTAAAATTATAGCTAAAAGAATTCCTTCTGTCAGTGATGTTGAAGAAATAAGAACAAACATAATTTTAGAGACTGTTAAAGATACTGTTGATGCAGGAAATCTGGGAGAATATAGTAATTTAGTTGAAAAACTTATTCAGGAAGAATATACTTCTTTAGAGGTAGCTGCTGCTTTATTAAAGATAATGATCGATAAAGAGAATAAAGAAGTGTCACCAAGGGGTTAATTTTTTCCAAGCTATGTGAGTGATTTTTCCCCTTCCTGTTCTTTTTCTGAATAAGCCGTACAGCTAGTGTTTAGAGCCTGGAAACCAGGGTTAAATTCCATTAGGCACGCCAGATGGTCTGAACAGAATACAAAGCGAGAACTGAGCAGCTTGCAAAAATTAAGAGCCAAAAAGTACAGTACATTAAAAATAAGCAACTTAAAAAAATAGTGTAGTTAAAAAATAACGTACCTATCTTTCTGCTTAATATATTTTTTACAGCTTAAACATACAGTTCAGAGGGGTCTTGTAGGGTGTCTTTTCTGGCAAGTTTTGCAAGAGCTGTTTCAAAATCCTTGCCTGTTACTATTTCCCTGTCTTCTATAATTGTCTGATGAAGGGCTGTTTTCAAGACCTTTTCTACAAGATCCCTGCCTGAAAGTCCTTTCGTTTTCTTTGCAAGAGTGTGGAAATCAACATATTCTACCTGCAGAGGAAAGGTCTTTACATTTGACTCGAATATCTGAAAGACTTCATCTTCTCCGGGAAGAACGAACTCAATTTCTTCTTCGAACCTGCTTCTTATGGCTGAATCTAGAGAATAGATCCTGTTTGTGGAGCAGATAGTACATACTCCGTCACGTTCCACTATACCATCCATTTCGGTCAGAAGAGCATTTACAATTTCGCTTACATCTCCTCTTAACTCCTGGAATTTTCGATCCAGGGCTATGGCATCAAGCTCGTCAATAAAGATTATACAGGGAGCCATCTCTTCTGCTCGGTCATAAAGCTGGTGAATCTGGCGAGCTCCGTCTCCCACATATTCTCCTATAAGCTGTGTAGCTTTAACAGGAATGATAGGAACATCGGTTTTGTTCGCAAGAGCCTTTGCAAGCATGGTCTTTCCGGTACCTGAAGGCCCGAAAAAGAGGATATTTCTTGGCGCCCATTTCCCAAAGCGTTCAGGCTCTTCAAGGAAGCGTTCGATCAGCCTGCACTTTTGCTTTGCAAGTTCCTGACCGATTACGTCCTCAAATTTAACGCTACTCTTTATTTCTGCCGAGGAAGGAAGCCCATTTTCCTCTTCAGTTACAATAATTGAAGTTGAACTTCCTATTATGGATTCTGCAGGTTCCACATCTATGATGCGGTAAGCAAAATCCGGGAACATCCGACGGTCAAAGAGATAATCTCCTTTACGAGCAACATAGCCGTTCCACTGTTCCCGAGCATAGAACTCAAAAACATCCCGATTTTCAATAACAGGATATTCGTCCATCATGCCGCTTAACGGATAACCTTCAGGCTTCAGAATAAGAAGCTCGGAGGTAGATTTCCCAAACTCGGTATTATTTTCATGAGTTTTTTTCGCGTTCACTCTTTGTGAGACTGGTCGCACTTTGTTATCAACTCGAATACTTTTCTATGTCTCTATATTACTATAGTACTCCGAAGAGCTAATAAAATTAACCCCATAAACCAGATAAAATATTCGACTGCGAAAGGCTCGCCCTCTTATTAAAGCCAAGAAAGGTCTTCTAGAACCCCTTTATTTAAGTTTCTCTGGGGCAAATATCTCCCAGGTTTCTTTTCATGGAATCAGGCAATCATTATATATTCATATACTTAATGTAACAATGTATAAATCCTGTGGGACATTACATGAGTGTAAAATATTTATATGAGTAGCCAAATAGGTAATTTGTTGTTTGAAATATATTTGAGTTAACGGTTGTGTAATAATAGCAGGCTTTCTAAGTTCTAATATTAGAATTTTGAGATTACATTTCTATATAGTACATACGAAAGTCTGATTTAAAAAGAGAAAGCTAATATATAAGATAAATAATATAAAACTTATAATTATTGAATGAATATATTTTCAAATTTTTTTGGAAATCTATCAATAATGTTGAGTAAATTACCGAACTAATATGTTTATGTATTAAATATTTACGAATTAAGTCTTATTGTACAGCAATATTATGTCGGTAACAAGGACTAACGACTTAAAAATGTAGTGCCTAAATAAAGGCAATTTCAGAGTATGATTTTTATGTTTACTATGGAGAACACGGAAGGTTTCGACCAGAAAACTCTTGATAAGATGAATGCTGAAGTCAAGAAAACTATGAGCAAGCACGATCATAAATCGAAAGATTATAAAAAGTTATTCGAGCAGGTTGAAGACCAAATCTTCGACAAATATTGTTCAGAGGTATTCAGACCCTCTCTCAAACTTTGATAATTTACCATTGGATTTACCTTTAACTAAAATCCTTCAGGTAAATTTTTTTATTTTTTTGCTTAATGTATCCCCTATTAATCAGCTGATATCGTTTTATTTTTTAGTTATTAACACTCATCCTTTTAGCGAATTCAGATGATTCTTCTTCAAGTACATTTTTGATGAGTAAACACAATTTGTCTATCTCAACTTTGGAGATGTAGATTCTTTCATCAGATCTTCACTTACCTTCTCATATTATCCCATTGCTACCCGTTGCGCAAAACATACGTACTAGCCGTGAAAGATAAGAAGGGCAATGTACCATAAAATGAGCAAATAAAACAATTTTAAAAGAACGTTATCAAAGAAACATGAAACCCTTACATAAAATCAATGTTAGAAGCCGTTACGTAAGATCAGTATTCATGCGTCTTCGGTTAAGTGAGGAATCGTGGCAAATTGCGTAAATTTCAACAACATTTACCAAAAATTTTAATGCGTTATGGGCTGGAATGGGGTATCGATTTGATGTAAATAGACCAAAATTTAAGGACGGCTTCTAATGCAAAATCGATAGCTTTCAGGCAAGAAAATTCCTTAACCGATGACCAATGAATCAGTATTAGAAAAGTAGCATACAATAATCAAAAATACTTTGAAAATAAATTAAACAATTAAAAAATTGATCATAAAAGTGGAATTATTATAAGGTGAGCATTGCAGCGATCCAGAGTTCCCGAAGGCTTGCACACCCGAGTTTCACTTAGGGAGCACGAGGTCTGTTTCACTCGCTTCACTCGTTCAAGCAAAAGAAAGCAAAAAAGAATGAAAAGACTTTTGAAGATTTGAAATGAAAAGACTTTTGAAGATTT
>DAQQ01000093.1:0-13908 GCA_002508465.1 Methanosarcina sp. UBA7
GGTTCTCGGGTTTTCGATAAAACCTTTTCTCAAAAGGTTTTCGCTCAAGCCTATTTTGAAAAGGCTTGCGGGCAAGCAGTTTTTAAAAAGGCTTGATTTACTCATGTGGTATTTGGGTAACCTGAGTAGAATGCTTGAGCAGTTCATCAAAAAGTTCATTTCCAAACTTGAGAGCTGAAGGCTCGTAACTTATCAGGCTTTCCCTATCGAAATGCTTCTGGCTTTTGGGAAAGAGCGAAATCATGACGAACCTGTCAGTTACGATAAGATTCGCAATTTTGAGTTCTCCCGAGTAAAGGAAAAAATTCACGTATTCAAAGGCCAGCATATTCTGAAAGTCCTCGAGGTAATCCTTAGAATAGTGCTCAAAAACAGGCCCGGACATAATAAAAGAGAGCTTGATTCCATTTCTGACAAGTTCCTGGTATATAGAAATAAGCGAGGGATCAAAATAGGCTATGCACTCAAGAATATAACTTGATTTAGAGAGGTTTTCAACTATCTCCGGATCAAGCTCGAACATCCTGTCCAGATCAGGCTGGATCAGTTTACACTTTTTGAGCTCTCCAAGACGCCTTCGGAAAAAAGAAGGAATTCCTTGAAGGTCTCTTTCAGCCCAGTAGTCAAAGTTGTCCTCAAAGACGTCAATTACGCTGACAAGAGGCTGCATCTTTTCAACAAGGACTTTTCCTATAAGCGAGAGGGTGTAGTTTTTGTCTTCCTGAACTACCAGGGATTTTTCTTTTAATTTTTTTATCTGAGGCAAAATGGCAGTGGACGTTACCTCAAGGGCTTTTTTGATTTCATCTATATTTTTTGGCCCGTCTTTCAGAAAGAGCAATAACTGCTTTCGCTTGTCGGAAAGAAAAATCAACTCTAGAAGTTCTAATTGCAACCCTTCAGTCTCCTATCGAATTTTATGTAACTAAAGAGATTAAAGCTGTCAAAGGTATATAAGTTACTATTGTTTCTGACTTTTTGTCTATAACCTATCCCATAATTCAAAAATACTTCTCCAGATCTGAGACTATGGATAATTATGAGTTTCTTATCATGGGAAATAGTTCTAAAACTCGCATATGTTTTAAGTATGAAGCTTGCTCTGGAATGAACTCTTAGGTAAGTTCACCAGATAAACTGATATTATTATCGAAAGAAATGAATAATTTATTCCATACCATGCTTAATATAGTGAACTGAGTAAGAAATAAAGGGTAGTAAAAAATATCAATTTTAAAAAAAGAACGTAATAAAACAATTAGTAAGAAAAAAAATAACAAAAATAGCTAACAAAAATGGCTAATAAAAGTAGCTAATAAAAGTAGCTAACAAAAATAACTAGTAAAAACAACTAATAAAGTAAAAAAACTAATAAGGTAAAACAACTGATTAGATAAACAATAACAACAGAAGAGAATTGTGAACCAAAAAACATATGGAGTCTCCCTGTCCTGGAAAGCTCACGCTACTGCCCAGGATCAGGGAACCTACTCAGGCTCCTTAAACTTAATATTTAAGCTGGAATCTGGATAATAGAGGATATTCTCAAAGGTTTGATACTATTAATATGGTTTTACCTGTACTTAAGAATCTGGTGGAAGTCCAGCTTGATACTTATTCAGGCAGAAGCTTCCTTGGTCAGGATATAAGCAACCATTTCAGGATTAAGTTTGCTTTCCCTTGAAACTTTTTCTTCGATTCTCTCAGCAGGTGTCCCCTCAGATTTTAACTCCCTTATTTTCTCAATGACTGAGGAAGGAATACTGTAGTACTCGTTAATGTCCTTTCTATGACCCCATACATCGCCTTCGATAAGCTGGATTCTCTGCATCTCAAGGAACATTTCTATAGATTTTGAAACCGTACGCCTGTAAGATTTGGGCAACTGAATTACCTCAATTTTCGGGCAGGTTTCAACGAGTGCAAAAATATCCTTGTTCGAAGGCCTGAAGGCCAGATGAACAACACGTTCATTAGGATTGAGAGTGAATATTTCCTCTCTAGAACTAACTACTCTAATTTTCATGTATGTAATTCCCCCACTATAAAGTTTCTATTTTTTACCTCAATATAAACTACTTATACTTATTATAAATATTTGTCTGCCCGCACTTTTATTTTTTACGCAGTTACTCAGTCTTCGATATCCGTTCCGGTCTTCATAGAGGCCGATAAAAGCCTGGAAAGAATAAAACCTATAAAAATAATCATAAATCAGAAATTTTAATCCTCGCGAGAACATTCTCAGCAAAGAAATAAAAAGAGAAAACAAAAACCTGTTCCTGAACGTGTCACTAAACGCGCTCCTGAACGTATTCCGGAACATAATACTAAACGTGCCTCTGAAAGTGATACTAAACGTATCTCTGAACGTGATACTGAATGTATTCCTGAACGTGCTCCAAACGTAGATAAACTATACTCACAAAGTTTGAGAAATATTCTGGAATACAGCATAGTGAATACAACCATCAAGGACAAAAAACTTAGAAGGAAAAAGTCACTTTACGCTGCTGTTATATGACACTTGATGTTAAGTTATCTGTCAGCTTTATACTTCAGAGGAAGAGTGAGATGAATCCAGAAATTGAAAGAAAAAGACAGGAAATAATTTAGGAAAAAAAATATGTTATAAGATGTACAACTGCTTTAGAAAGGAAAAAATAAGGACTGAGGTTACCTAATGCTGGAAAAAGTAAGGTATCAGCCTGCTGCTTGTATCTTTTTCCGGTTAACTATTAGCACAAACTTTACAGTAAACTTTGAATTTCTGACCTCTTTTAACTAAAAAATAATTCGGAGATCCAACGCTCAGTCAGACGGATAAGTTAGCACGATGGATAAATTAGCACTTTAGAGTCCTAAGATAAGAACAGGTTTTCTGATTTTGTTTTCTAAAAAGATCAGGTTTTTATTCACTATAAGCTTTTTCAGCTCCTGATAGACACATATAGAGAATTGAAGTTAGAAGTACAGCATTAGAGCCTGTCGTTGAAGTAAGGTAGTATAATGTGTTATATATGTCAGGACATTTACCCCTAAAAAGACCAGTTGATCAAATATATTACAGTCCGCGAATACTGCATCCGTATAGAGTCCTAGTACTGCGATTCTGAATTAAGCTCATAAAACTTGACTTTAGAACCGGTCTGTAGATCACATATTTTTCCAGGAAACAAATATGATATTCCTTGAATAACATGCACAACTGTATGAAAATGCATGCTGATGGCAGCATTTTCATGCTAAATAAGGAATCGATTTTAGAATTGAAGCACTGGTTATGTACTGCACGAGAAATCCGAAGGACCTAAAAAATGTATGCAGGCATCTCTATTCGAAATATGCCAAGATATTCAAAAAGACTATAAAGAAGATTATAGGCAGAGTCTTATAGACTGGATAAGAAGCTCTGAGATTCCGCCTGTCAGCAGTTCAAGAGGTAGGTTTAAACCTGAAATAGGCAGGTTAAACCTGAAATAAATTGTTTTTTGAATTAATTATGCCAAAATATTCAGGCAAACGGATGTTTTGCTGAATCTTTTTTAGCAAGTGCTTCTTCGACAGTTGGCTTGCCTTCCATAGCTCTTGCTATCGCAAGTTTTGT
Organism: Methanosarcina sp. UBA7; assembly: GCA_002508465.1. Lineage (GTDB taxonomy): Archaea > Halobacteriota > Methanosarcinia > Methanosarcinales > Methanosarcinaceae > Methanosarcina. The sequence goes on from DAQQ01000093.1 coordinate 3,608, forward strand.
CGCTTCATAATTAAATTCGTAAACTTTGTCCTTATCTTTAGCATCCCATTCAATAAATACTGAAACGATAATAAAAGTGTCATCAGCCTGTTCTTCAGGGAGCACGCCATCAGCCACGGAATCCATAACTGCCTTTGCAACTGCAGCCTGAGCCGGCCCGAACATAAGGGCAGCTTGCGATACGTTTTTTATAGTTACCTTATTTACAAGCAGAGTCACAGGTTTGGGCTGTAGATTTGGTTCCAGGACTGCAAGAAGTGGGGTATGACCCTGCCTGGGCATTGCAAGTGAATTCATAAATGCTACTTCAACTGGCCCTCCTCTTGGCCCGATAACCAGGTCTATGTGTGCAATTTCCGGACCAGAACCTATGAGAGCTTCTCCTACCATACTTTTTAGAATATTTTTGACCAAGTCTAACACCTCAATATGTTTCACAAATAAAGGCTTAATATCCAAAATCGCCAGAAAGAAGAGAATTAATTTTCATATTATCAATGAATAAGATAGCGAATCGGTTATTAAGCAGAATTACTCCTATCAGAGAGGATGATTAACTCTTTTAATACTTGCACACATACATAAATAATTTTCCAGTTTTGATTTTAACAAATTAAGGAAAAACGGAGCTTGAGATCAAGGAACAAAAGGGAATAAGTAAATTATATAGAAAAACGTAACTGAACATGTTTACTATCGAAAAATATTTATTTTAAACTATTATGACGTTTTAGAGCAATCAAGCAATACATACTCACTATTACATACTCACTATTACATACTCACTATTACATACTCACTATTACATACTCACTATTTCTGCATTTTTAGCTCTAGATAAAGAAAAATATCAATGAATTATCAAACTCGTTTTGCCTGAAATCGACACTGATTCCTTTTGCATGTACAAAAATAGATCGGCTCCCCATTTGAGAGCTTGAGGATCGGAACTGACCAGGCTTTCATGATCAAAAAACTTTACTTGAGGGAGAATGGTGAGCAGGAAAAACCTATCTGTTACCGTGAAGCCTGCAAGTTTCGGGTTTTTCGGCAAAAGAGACAGGTTGACACATTCAAACTGAACCAGAGTTTGAAACTCTTCACTGTAATCGGATTTAAACCTCTTTAGCACGGGTTCGGTCAGTATTAAAGAAATTTGGGTCCCTTTTTTTGCGATTTCCAGGTAGAGAGAAATAAATGAGGGATGGAAATAAGAACTGAAGCCTAGAACCTGCCTTGAAAGAAGAAGATTTTCCACAAACTCGGAGTCAAGTTCGAACATGTGATTCAGATCCGGACGGACAAGTTTGCAGCTTTTCAATTCCCAGATTCGGCTTCGTAAAACCTGGGGGATTCCTTCTAAACTCCGTAGTGACCAATAATCGAAATTGTCTTCGAACACTTTCATGGTATCCAGAAAAGGAGACATCCTATCCACAATCGCTTTCCCTATAATGGAGAGCTCATAAGTGTGATCCTTCTGTATGACCAGTTCTCTCTCTTTAAGTTTTTTAAGTTGGGGAAGAATAGAGACGGAATCTACTGACAGGTGTTCCTGAATTTCATCTATGGATCTGGGTCCATCTTTGAGGTAAATCAGAAGGTTTCTGCGTCTCTCAGACCGAAAGACCAGTTTCATTAAACCGATTTTTGTGCCCATCCGAATCACCATCAAAAAAGCTTATTATGAGAAGATGGTGTGGCAGTTATAAATATTTTTTCATTAAATTTATACAGTAGTAGGTAAATATAACAAGCAAAAACGAACTTCAAAGGAATTTAAGGGTTGAAATCGCCTTAAAATGAGTAACGACAGTATAATTTTTAACATTGAGTTTACCTTTGGATAGGTTTCGAACAGTTTTTTGAAGAATTGTCGATTATTTAGCAAGAAATGTTATTAAGTTTGCTAATGAGTTTTTAGAGCAATCACATTCTAATGCTCCTGAGTAAAGCCAGCTTTTTCTTCCAGTGATCAAGCCCTCGCTTTGCAGCATACCACTCAAGATATTCCTCAGCGAGAAGTTCGCCAGCTTCGAATTTTTTTATGAGTTCGGTAGAGATCAGGTCGTACCGATCTTCAAACTCATCGCAGATCATGGCGTAGCGATCAATCTTGTATTTTGCAAGATGTTTCTCATGTTCCAGAGCCGAACGAATTATCTCGCTTGCTTCCTGAAGCGAGTAATCGGTATCAATCTGCAAGGTTAGTTCCATATTTATCCCATAGAAAAAATTATTGATGGTAATAAAAAATAATCCTATATTTCTTTTTCTATTTTGTTAGTCAGATTCTTCCATCCTGGCTCGGAAAATTCAGTTAACTTATCATTTCGTGCCCAGGGATTTATTTGCACCCTGTGCTTCATTTGCAACTATGCTTTCACAATTAATAATCTTTTACCTCTTTTGAGCAGAAAATGCCACTAAAACTTCAGGCTAATCCCTATTTTAGAGTTAAAAATCTGAAGTGAAAAACGGCAATGTGCTAATTTTTCTGTAAATTTTCTTCGTAATTTATCTATAGGTTTGATGTTAAAATTTATGGATATTCTAAAAGTTACAGGTTTCTGAAAAATTACAAAATACATTCAGTATACAGGATTAATACAACTTTGCCAAAAGTCGTAATACGAAAAATGTTAGTTTTGTTTTATCGTCTGATTATTATAAAGAAAATTCCGCTTTTTAGATGGAGTTTTCCACAAATGCCTATGTGTTTGTTTTCTCGATTGTTACAAAGTATACGAGAATTTGATTGTTTCCTTCGATAATCGGGCCATCAAATGCAAAAATCCTATACAATAATACATAGGTACTTTTCTCGAGGTCAATAGATATCGATTTAACTAAGTGTTACTAAGTAAAAAATATAAACCTTTTATGAGAAATTTACTATGGCAGTTATATAGAACCTTTAAGTCAACTGGGAGTTTGGTAAAAAGTTCCAAAACAGATAAGTATATATAGTCAACTTTCATATATTTACACATACTCCTTCCGGCAGATGAAAAATAATTTAAATTTAGGGTCTGCACTAAATGGGATTCCTAATATTAATATAGCAAAGCAATTTGGAGCATTTAGAAAGGCAGTCTCAAGAGCTTACCTTAGTATGGATAAAAGCATCGAAAAGATGCTTCTTGAAATGGCCAAATAAATGGATCAGAGTAGAAAAAGTTGACTCAAAAAAGGGACACTCTTTGGAAAATCAGTACCTTATAAAACCAACACAATAATTTTTGTTTCGGCGAAATATGTAATCAGGTCTGGTATGGATACGAAGGTGAATGCGTACCCTGCGAGAAGTATAAGGAATGTATCGAATTGCTATGGGATTTTGCAGGAAATGAAGCCTAAACTTCATAGTATGGAAGATCCCACAAAAATTGCTGATGAATTGTTTAAAAGATTTAAAAGAATTGGTAGAAAAGACCTGAGTTCAGACAGGAAAACGGGGGTAAATGAAGATGAATGTATTCTTTAAAAGTATAAGGAAATTGATGGGCTGGTGCCCTAATGCTAGAACATGTAAAACCAGACAAAACGTTAATCTTGAGGATTGTAGCCTGGATGCTTTAGCAAGAACAAGCAAAAAAAACGGCGATACAAAGAGAATATTTAAATCAAAATCAACGATAATAAAGGCTTATATTTTACTAATTTGGTCGAATATTCTTATAATTGCGCTGATTGCAACTAATTTAGTGTTATATGCAAGTGTTAAATATTTCTTTTGGGCAACATCGATCTTAATACCTTTGTTGTTTTATTTATTTTTGAAGGGGGAACCATCCGAATTATCAATACAAGAAAGTAAAAAGGAAGTCGTCTTACTTTCTATAAGTTTTATTTGTTTAGTGACAACAATTTTTTTAGCAATGATGAATAGTGTACCTAAAGTTTTGTAAGTTTCAATTGCTTAGGTGGGGTAGTACTAACGTAGCTCTACCCCTAATTTTGTAGGACACTTCAAAACACGAACATTTATTGATAGAAGGTTCGGATTTTGGTCGTGGGTTTGAATCATTGAAAACCGAAATTGAGAGAATCTCCGATTATATTCATCAAATGCATGGTGTGAACTCGTTTTTTTAGAAGTGATCTATAATTCAGGGACATGACCCGAATTTTAGCAGGAAATTATCAGTTTTTCCTGTCAAAGACTCAAAAAATACCTAAAAATACGAACCTTTATAGAGAATGTTCGTAATTCAGGTTTTATTTAAACCTGAATATAAAATATCCTTCGAGAGCTTTTATCCGTAAAAATCCGACTAGAAATCGAAGTCATGTTCAGATTTTAGCCTAAAAACCTATGCATCACATGTAGAACGAATTTATGTAACTTTTTAATACATTGTAGAAAAAACACAAAAAATAGCAAACAACGGCAAGATGTTCATGTATTTGTTGAAAAATTAAAAATTTAATTGAGGTTAAGAAACAGCTTCAAGCGATGCACTCTACTTTATAACTGTATAATGAATTTATGAAATATTTTTTGAGTTGGAAAATTCTCCATCGAATTTGAAGAGAATACCTAAAAGTAAAAAGCGAAAGGTAAAAGATGAACGGTAAAAAGTAAAAGATAAAAAATAGGAAAAAGGAAAAAATTCAGAACAGATAGCTATTACAGAATGTGGTTTTTAGAGCGAAGCCACACAGTCATCAGTTCTCGGCTAAACTGGGAATTTTCCCGGAATTCTCCAGATTCCTGTAAACGAATGCTGAAGAGTAAGCAAGCAGCATGAATGTAAAACCACCGGGGAAATCCGTCTCGATAAATTTTAAAATCATGCCTACGAAGAACGCAAGCTGTATAGCGCACAGAACCACTCCGGTTACTGTGAACATTTTTTGACGACTGTTACTATCACTACTGTCTGGATCATCTGATTCTTCTGACATTTTATTTCAAGCCTCGCAAATAAAGGTACTAAGTGTGCTCTTTATTTAGCTCGTTTTTGTTTTGTCATAATTCTTTTTGTGTTTTAGTCAATAAGGTCTTATTGTCGGCAGCTTTCAACCAGCTCAAAAATTAAATAGTGTTCTCCACAAAAGCATATATACTAGCTCTTATGGAGTCCTAAAAATGAGACAAAAAGCTGAAAACTTCAACAGATGCATCTGAAGGTTCAGTTTTACATTGATCTTCTGGTGCAACATTATCTGAAAAAACACGCTCCGAATTAGAGACTTTTGTACAGTACTCTTATTTATTGGGGATAGTATATATAACTTGCGAAGCAGGATAGGGAATTGCTGATCACGATACTGATTTTAAATTATGAAACTTTGAGATTCAGACATCAATTTCTGAAATAATTTTCAACTTCTTATTCCAGATATCAAGCCCCCTTTTTGCTGCATACCAGTCAAAGAAGTCATCATCGTCTCCAAGTTCTCCGGAATTGAATTTTTCTATAAAAGTATCTGAATCCATTTCATAGTTCTTTTCAAAATTCTCACAAATATCCGAATACTTTTTTATCTTGTACTTAGCTACACGCTCATTCTGTTCCAGAGCTGCGCGGATGACCTCACTTACCTCCTGAGGTGTGAAATCACCTTTTATACCCACAGTGAGAGTCATTTTCCTGTCACCAGATAGAAATTGTGCTTCATTTTATAATAAGATAGTTCACAGGAACTTTGCTGCATACCAGTTGAAAAAGTCACTATCGCCTCCAGCTTCTTCGAAATCTGATTTTTGCGTAAATATGTACGAGCTTAGAACTTGGCGGCGAAATAAATTAGTGTCAATAGCATCAATAAAGAAGTAAAACAAATTTTTCACCTTGAAATAAGGAAGAGAATTTTCGGGAGGAGGGTTATGAAAAAAGTTTTAAAAGCCATAGCAGTGCTCTTCATCGTAGCTGCTGTCGTTTTTGCAGCCGGCTGTGCTGGAAAAACAGGTAATACCGGAAATGAAACTCAAGGAAATAAAACTCAAGGAAATACCGACCAGCTCCAGCCTGTAAATCCTGAGACATCTGCAAACGTGACTGATAACACGACTGGAGCTAACAAAACAATAGCTCAAGGCCAGATAGTAACCGAAGCTGACAACGGAAAAACCATAAGCCTGAAAAAAGGAGAGAATTTTACTGTCAGTCTTAGAGAAGACCCATCAGCAGGCTATTTATGGGAACTTAACCTGAGCAACGGGCTCAGTATTCTCGATGACGAATACATCGAAGGTCTAAACCCTGAAAACCTTACAGGTGTCCCTGGAACTCATTTATGGGTAATTGAAGCCACAGCTCCGGGCAGCCAGAAGGTAAACGGCATATACAGAAGATCCTGGGAGAACATAACCGGCACGGAGGAGAAATTTACATTAAATGTTGAGGTTGAGTGAGAGGAGTTTTTGTTTTGTAAACTCGATTTCCTTTTTTCGTTCTTTATGTGACAAGAAAATCGTTGTAAATAGCCGGAAACCATAATAAAATGGGTTTGTGGGTTGTAAAAATTTCAGCATTTCAAAATAGATAATGAAAAAAAATTGTATTAAAAATTGGTCATAAATAATTAAACAGTATTAACTGTCTGGAAAATTAACTGGTTTTAATTTGAAAACATAAGTGTTAAATCCGTTTTTAGGAGTATACTTCCAATTGATCACTTTGAGTAATCCAACATACTTCCACATTCCTTTTTCACGATCTTGTCTAAATCCATATATTTCTCTTCTATCATTTTGCGAATCAACAAGAGCTTTATTTGCAGCCGTTAATTTTTGATTTTTATTTACTCCTTCCCCATCATAGGAAAATGTGTTCTCACTAAATTCATCTGTGTAAGGACCAAACTGCTTTGAGAACAAAATAATATATAGCCTACCATCTGTGAATTTTCTCAAGTTGATTCCTTTTATTCCATAACCAAAGCGAGTATCAAATGTAGATTCAATTTCTTCTTTTGTATACTCTTTGTTTAAAATCAAGTTAAAACTCATGATGCATCATATGTAATTAGAATTTTTATACATTTTGATTGTGAAGGAGTTATAAGAACTACACCTTTAAATCTCATACCTTCCTTTTGTATCCTATAATATAACTCTTATAATTTTATTCGGTGACATTTTTATGAAAGGTAGACTTTACAAATATTACCCTGAAGATTTTGGGGAACTTACTGTTGACGTTTTGCATATGCATCTGGTGTTTGATGTTTATGATGACAGAACGAATGTGAAATCCATTCTCAGGGTAAGGACAAAGGATGCCCCTATTGAGAAACTGGAATTAAACTGTAGGGACCTTGAGATACGGGCTGTGAGCTGCATACAGTACGAGGTTTCTTACAGATACCGGAAGGATGATGCGATTCTTGAGATTAATTTCAGGGAAGAAATTCCACCGCATACCGAGGTTGCAGTAGTTACGGATACGGTTTGCAGGCCGACTAAAAATATCCTTGAAGGGCTTTACTATGACGAAACGCCGGCCGGAGCTCCTCCTCAGCAGATCACGCAGTGCCAGCAGTGGGGGTTCCAGAGGATTGTGCCGTGCATTGACGATATGGCTGCAAAATGCACTTACAAAACTACCATAATTGCAGATTCGAGGTATACGAATCTCATTACGAACGGGGATGTTGTAGTTGAGAGACATACGGTAAAACCCGGACGGGACAAAATCGTATATGATAACTCGGTAACGCCGATGGCGACCTATCTCTTTTTCCTGGGAGTTGGGACTTATTCGACCTTTAAAAGGGAATTTGAGTATCCTGACGGAGGCACTTTCATGCTGGAACTGCTCGTGCCGCCGATATCCGATGCAGCCGCAGCCGAAAAAGCGCTGGATATCCTTCACGATGCAGTTATGTGGGTTTACTTATTCACAGGGCCTGAGCAGTTTGATGAGAAAAAGCTGCCTGTCAGGATGGAACTATGGGACCTTGTCCGCATGCGAGAAAAGATGAAACTTGAAGCAAAGCCCGAATCCGTTCTGGAAGAAGAAATTAAAAAGGTCAGAGAGAGGCTTGCAGAACTTAACAAAACCATCAATCCAGGATACAGGTATACAGGTACCGTCTACAGAGAAATCGGCATGCAGAACTCGGACTTCGGAGGCATGGAAAACGTCGGGAACACCACGATTACCACAAACCGCATAATGCCTTTCCCGCAGATGACGGATGCGGCTTATGAATATATGATTCGGGTAAAAGCGCACGAATATCACCATAACCAGAACGGGTCCGAAGTCACAGGAAGAAGCCCGTTTGAAATCTGGCTGAACGAAGCCGTGACCGTTCATGTAGAAGAACAGCATCACGCCTTTTTCTTTGGCGAGGACTACAACAGGCTGGGCAGAGTGCTTGAACTGCTTGCTCCGGCTTCGGGAACTTTTGCCCTGGACTCTGGTGCAGCTTCCATGCCAATCATTCCTGAAGGCTTCAACGACCCAAATGACCTGATTACTGCAGTCACCTATGTAAAAGCCCCGGAATACGTGCGCATGGTCGAGTCTCTTATAGGGAAGGACAATTTTGTCAGGGGTCTTGACAGGTATTTCAAAAAGTTCAAACATTCCAATGCAGCCACCCAGGACTGGATGGAAGCCATGGAAGAAGAGAGCGGGCAGCCCTTAAAGGAGATGTCCGAAACCTGGCTGAGGCAGACAAAGTTCCCTGTAGTTGAGGTTTCAGCCGAATATGACCAGGATGCCAGGAAGTTTACATTCTTCCTCAAACAAAAATTCCCCGACAGCGGAAAACCCTGGGAATTCCCGTTCAAAGCAGCTCTTGTTGACGAAAATGGAAGCGACCTTGTAGAAATCATGGAAAGGGTGAGCGGGGAAACCTCAGAGGTTGTAATTGAAAACGTAGATATGCCAGCCTTCCTATCCCTTAATAGAGGCTATTCTTTCTACGGGAAGCTTGTATACAAAGCAAGCCATGACGAGCTCATGATGCAGGTAAGGAAGGACAGAGATATCATAGGCAGGTTTACGGCTTTCTATACCCTTGTTGACAGGGAAAAATTAAAGCTTCTTAAAAACCCCGAATCCAAGCCTTCTGAAAGCTTTATAGAATTTTACTACAGGCTCCTCAATGACCGGCAGCTTCTTGAAAAGGCAGGAGGTCAGTTCCTGACCATTTTTGAGTCCGTTGAAGATGAAGAGTTTGCCCACAGGTACCAGGAGCTTTATGAGATAAGACAGAAACTCTTGAAAGCTGTTGCCAGGAAATATGTAAATTCCGTAATTTCCGCCTATCGTTTCTTTGAAGAAGCCTCGATTCCCAGGGACTCAACTCTTGAGGAGACGGCAAGAGTAATCAAGAACCGACAGGCCAAAAACGTCTGTCTTGGCATCCTTGCAACCCTTGATACTGCCGAGATTCATGCAATGATAAAACAACAGTTCGAGACTGCAACCTGCGCAACGGACCGTCTGAGCGCATTTGCCGCATACCTGAACAGCTCGGCGCCAGACAAAATTGAAGTTCTGAGGGCCTTTGAAGCGGAGTCAAAGAAAAGCCTCGTTGCCTGGGAAGCTTTCCTTTCCGTAATAGGAAGCAACAGTAGCGTTGATGCGGTGGAACTTGTCAGGGAAATGGAAAGGGCAGACGCCTTCAGGATCGAGCAGACAAATGATCAGCGTGCCCTTTATGGAAGTTTTGCCCGCAACAGGAAAAAGTCACTTCAGACCGAAGAAGGCAGAGCGCTTTTTGCAGAAATCCTGATAAAGCTAGCCCCTGTGAATGAGTACAGTACGGTCAATATGCTCAATGCCTTTGCGAACATAGACCAGATGGAATCAAAGTATCATATCCCGCTGGTAAAGATCCTGGCAGACCTCCTCGGAGAACTTGACGCCCAAAAATACCCGAGTGTTTATAATAGGATTAGAAAACTCCTGCTTGGAGCTCCTGATGCTGTCAAAACATATGTCATGGCGCACGGAGAAATTCCGGGACTACAACAGGGAAATGCTGAGAAAAAGTGAACTCTTACATTGGCTTTTTTGCTCCGGTGTTATATCACCGGAATAAATATTTTTATAAAAATTTTAGTTGAATTCCCACATTTTTTGACCAAATAGATTCATAATATAATATCTCGTTTCCATACTTGAGTTTATTAGCTGTATCTTTTTCATTAGATGCAAGATGTGAACCTGAAGAAAGTAAGTTAGATAGTTAGATATATAGTATTATTTTGAACAAGTTGTTATTTAAGTAGATGCTATTTTTTAGGTAAATGCCATTTTTAGGTAAATGCTATTTTTTAGGTAAATGCCATTTTTAGGTAAATGCTATTTTTTAGGTACTGCTACTTTTTA
>DAQQ01000053.1:0-8743 GCA_002508465.1 Methanosarcina sp. UBA7
GTCTAGAATTTTTATAATTAGTCTAGCTGTAAGAGGTATACTTACAGTACAGCTATTCAATGGACAATAGCCTTTCTAGTCAAGAACATACCAAGAGGAGAGTTTAAAGAAATTGCTTCCTGAAGAGATTGAGCGAGTAAAGCCAGTTTTTACATTTATTAAAAATCCGGAAAATAAGGGAAGTTTAAGACTTCTGTTTTTGCTTTCCGTTTTCCTGTTCGTTATTATTTCTCCCGGAGCAGCTGCTTCAAGCAACTGGGAACTTACTCCCCAAAATCCTGTTGTTGGAGATATAATGAAGATAAGTGGAACCGGTTTTGAGGGAGATACTGCGAAAGTGCTGGTAACCTTTGAAAAAGATGTGACGGTCCAGGATGGAGAATATGAGTATACGCTTGAAGATGTAGTAATCCCCTCTGGCTTTGACAATAGTTTTACCGTGAAAGCGGAAGGAGCCGACGACTTAAATGTGAGAGCAAAAATGCTCTTGTGGTTAACTAAAAGCGCAGAGGCAAAAGATGGCACTGCTACAGTTTCCCAGACACATGTCCCTCCAGGAACATATAAGATCAGAATCGATGGAAAAGCAAGTGGTTCCGAGGTCAAACTCCAGATAACAGCCATGCAAGAGATAGAGGTAAATTCTGACGGAAGCCTCGGTTATGAGTATAATACTAAATCTATACCGCCAGGCGATTTTGAAGTAAAAGTTGGGGATGTTGAAAAACAGATAGAATTACAACCCTCAGAAAACCTTGACTCGGAAACAAATTCCTCGGAACAGAACTCAAGTGGTGGAGAAGTTGGAGGAATAACCGATAGAGTAAAAGAAGAAATAAACAACGGAAAAAACCTTTCCAGTGTAGAAAAGAAATTTGCCGAGAGTTTCCAGGACCCGAAATCGCAGAAGATATGGATAGTAGGAATCATAGCTGTATTAATATTATTCCTGGTGTATTTAAGGAGAAAAAAGTCATAATAATGCACCTTGACGATTTTAAATACATTTGTTTTTAGAATTCTTTGAAAAGATTTCGATAAACTATAAATACATATTAATAGTAGACATGTATTGTAGAGAAATATATGAATGTAGATTAATTTAATTAAAAAAGAAATTCGCGGATGAAAGCTTAATAATAATGAAGTTAATTAATGAAGTAGATAATAAACAAAATTAAAAAATATATAGCAAAAATCCGGGATAAAAAAATAAATATTAATTTAGGGGTGTAACGATTGAAGAAAAAAATAGGAACAAGTGAAGTATACATGAGAAAATGTAAATTAACCTTCGCGGCTCTAATCTGCATTTTCGCACTTATTTCGGTATCAGCCGCGGTTTCCGAAAAAGGACTCTGGGTTGCATCTATCGAGAAAAACGGAGATAGCGTCGTTTTTGCAAACCATTCTGACAGCCAGGAAAATGGCGGATGGATTTACCTCACCGGAGGAAAAGAAATTCAGCTTCCACAACCTCTTAGCTTTAGTTACAGTGGGACAAATTGTGTGGAGAAAGCAGGAGTTGTAGTTAAAATAAACAAGGACAAAAACGAGGAACTGAGTTTTACGTATCCATATTCCACACATCCGTTTTATACTGAAAAACAGACTGTGAAAATGGATTATAACGGTCCTTCAGCCTTTAAGAAGCAAGCAGTAAATATATATCTCGTCAAAGGGCTTGGTGTGAGTTCCATGAAACAAGCTCTTGTGGATGCCAAATGCAAGAGCCTGGGTGAAATATTTAAAGAAGGTGTGAACTACAACAAGACATGCGCGACTCTGGATAAGTGCGGAGACCTGTCTAAACCTCTTGCCTTCAACTCTCTTGAGCCTGGGAGTTACGGCATCATTATTACACTTGCTGATAACAAAGAATCCAACGTAACGAAAGTTCTTTCAGCGACTTGCTTTGAAGTAGTTGACTATGAAATGAAAACGAAGGCAGCCAACAATATTAAGGAAGGCGACAACCTTGATGTTGAGATGAGCCTGAAAAACGCACCTGCTGATGGAGAGTTTACATACGGTGCCCTGCTGATAAGTGAAGAGGCCTATAAAGCTGAAGTAAAAGTCGACAGCAATGGAACAATAAACGGGACCGATGTTTCCGTTAATGATTTTGACCTCAGAGACCTAGGCGTTAACTCCACAAACTACAAGTCCAAGTTAAGCAAAAGTGAATTCACAAACGAAGTCCAGACTCTTATCGGAGAAGGCAACGGTACGATAAGCATAGGTGACAAAAACCAGGATACCCTTTCCCTGACAACCTTTGACCTGCAGCCAGGAAAATACTTCCTCTTTACAGGTGCCTATGAACCTGGGAAAGGCCTTGCAGGCATAGACCAGCAAGAACTGACAATAGGTAAAGAAAAAACAAATACCTCGCCATAATGTATCAGGACTCAGAAACTGACAGAAATCCCGGATTCAGAAAACAGATTTTGAGCCGGACCTGATCAGTGTCGAGGATAAAAGGTTAAAGCCAAAAGGCTGAAACTCTGAAAAACAGTAAGAAATAGAAAGACTCAATGCTTGAAAAGGCGGATTTCTTTATAGAACCGCCTTCTTTTTTGATTTTTGTATTTTGGTTTTCCTCTATAAAATTATAAAATCTTCAGTCAATGGTTATAAATTGCTCAATAGTTATTTCGGTCAATATTCTAAAACGCCTATAGTTTTCGGTCAATGATTTCTCATATTTATTTGCAGTATAGAATCTATTGATATAGTCATCAGCGACAGAAAAACACTATTGAGCCCTAATTTGACAGAAGCATACATTTTGTAATGTGTACATGAGCTTCAGACTTCTGTTTTCTGCATATAATTCAAATTTATCTCTTGTGTTTATTGATTTTTGACATTGCTCGTTTTACCACAAGGTAATGTGTCAATACAACGTGTTTTTGTAAAAATCAACTGTATAAATTATGAAATCTGTCAAATTAGGGATTGAGAAGATAACTAGAAAAAGAAAAACTGTTATGGGGAAAAAACTGTTATGGGGAAAAAAACTGTTATGGAGAAAAAACTGTATGGGGAAAAGCCATTAAGCTCATTCTAAAACTTAAAATTGTTTCTTGAGATTCAATGCTCCAAATAATTAACTAAATTTTTTATCATGGAAAATTGTTATTCAAATTTCGGGTTTGAGAACGGAATCGGTTTTGAACAAGCTCATTAGTGAGTTTTTTTAGAGCTAACAGTTTATTCCCGTAGATGCCGCAGTAAACCCGAAATAGAATGAAGCAAAATTCCGGTAAAAGTCATACCCGTCCCTATAACGGTTAGAATTACCGTTAAAACCGTCGGCTTGAAGGCAAGACTTCCGTCAAGATAGAAAGTCCGTAATAATCCGAGGCCTATATACAACCCACCTGAGCAGAGAACAAAACCTGGAAGGGTAAACCAGTATAAGGAATTAAACTCCATTTTTAGGTAATTGTTAAATCGAATAGTCAGATTGCGCTTAAAGGGACTGATAGTCAAACCGTTTACATTATAGAACTGGATAATATTTTTAAACGTAAAGTAACCTCCAGACCAATAGATCCCACTACTATTCATATAGCCGGACTAATTTTCTTGGATAAGGAAGCTTTAAAATATAAATACTTTTCTAAAAGCTCAGAAATAAATAAATTACAGGCCTAAGAGTTTATATAAGAGTTTCTCTTTTTTCGCAGGCTCAAAATTTGATCATTTTTTGCACAGGTATTGATTGAAGTCAAGGTACTATTAGGTAAAGAAATTCTTATCACATTTCGCTGCTATTTCCATAGTTGAATCGGAAGGTTTGCATTTAAAAGGGAAAAGGTTCGAACAGGATCATGCCTTTTGACATGTAATAAAGCGTGAGCAGATATGTTAATTTCGTGGCTGACTCTTGGTTTCTAGCATTACTTTTAGAATTATTGGTATTTTAGATCAGTCCGAATCATTCGCAATTTAATTAGTTACCAGTTCCTGCTTTTAATCCTGCTTAAACCACAAGGATATAGTAATCAACTGGTATAATATACCCTTACTCTCATTAATTTTTGATATTTAAAGAAAGATCTCCTGATGCCACATTCTTTTATTAACCAATTTGACCTGTGATATTCTCTTTCCCCACATTTTATTTGAAAAAATTAAATAGTTGTATTTAGATTTTATAGAAGGCCAAATTTTCTCATTTGGTCTTGAGATTTATAAAGACCTTAAAACAAGAATTAAACTTAAGAGGGAAGAATTAATAGAAGTCAAAGTAAGAGAAACCCTTTAATTTTCGGGACCAACTGAGTAACTTAAGGCGCTCTCTTGACCTAAAAGAGATAAATTTGAAAAATAAAAATTGGAAGTTTTCAAATTTAAGTATTGTTGTCTTTAGTTAATGGCCTTAGAATCTACCCATAATCAATGATGTGCTATATCCCTGGCTGCCAGAATATAGTCAGGGATGTGCTATATTACTGGCTGCCTGGATTTGATTCATGTGAAAAGCAGACGTGGAAAATCCATATTTTTTTTCTGGAACCCAGCAGCATTTTTATGTCCGCCGCCGCCATAGTGTTGAGCAATTTCAGCACAATCTGGGGAGTCGGGGTCCCCTGAATCGGACCTTAAGCTGAATACCACCATATCCTCTATGGCCTGCCACATGATAGCAATGTCATACTCAGGCTTTTTGTAGATAAATTCTCCAAGTTCGGAGATGCTTCCGGTAGTGTTTACAAGCCTTGCTTTCCAATTATGGAAAACGCAATCTACCCCACGGTCAAAAGCTTTCTGAATCTTGTAACTTTGGGATTCAAGAAGTAATTCACCAATTGATATCATTTTATTTACGGTATCCTCATATTTCGAACCAAGGAGCACAGCCCATACGGCATCGTAAGGGGTTTTCACCATCAGACTGAAGCCTGCAGTGAAAGCCCTTGTCTCAACATATTCAAACTTCCACAGGTCTTTATCTCCAATATAGGCAACAGTCACAGGAAGTGAGGTAGATCCTGGATGTGTAAACTCCCATGTAAGTACACAGGCTGCCTTTTCAAGGGATCGAATTCCCGTAATACTGCTCGAGCTCCACAAATCCGGAAACTTCTCCACAGCGGTCTTATGATGATCGATCCATATCAGTTTAGAACCACAAGCTTTTACGAATTCATCCATTTTATCGCTTGTAAAATCAACAAGCCATACTTCTTCAGCTGCCTTTATTTCGTCCTCACTCCATGACTCTTTGCCATAATTTATAGGAACAAACTTTATGTCAAATTCATTCCGGTTATAGGAATTACCAGCAATAGCGGCTGCACAACATCCGTCGTTGTCGTCATGGTGATAAACCAAAATCGTACGTTTATTGTCTATCATTTTCGATTCTCCATTAGTTAACATGATTTTTTAGATTTTCTGCTGAAATGTAATTTCAAGATATATTTAAAGAAAACCCGGTGTGAAAAATATCAATTGAGTGTTTATATATATAAATAAAAATATATTTTAAACGTCAAAATCGATATAAGTATAATATAAGCCAAAAAGGAGAAAAAGTCGAGTGAAAAACGGAAACACTAAAACCATACAAGCTTAGTGCATGATTTTATGAGATCTTCGGGACAGTATAGGCGACATAATGGAGGGAAGAAACAAAATGAAGGATACTGTAATATTTGTGGCCGGGAACTGCTGGAAGACGTGTTTGTTGTTGATACCAGCCGGGATTGAAACCAATAAAGTTCAAGGATGTTCACGGAAGTGACAAAAATGAAAAAAGAGAGAGCAGGTCAGTAATCGACCTGTTCTATTTCTTTTATCTTTTCCTTGAACAGCGTATATGCCCACAGCTGGTAGATAATAACTATGGGTACAAATACCAATGCCCCTCCAAGCATGATGCTCAGGGTCATGTGGCTTGATGCTGCTTCAAAGATATCTATGCCGTAATCAGGAGAAATAGATGACTTAAGCATATAAGGATAAATGCTTGCAAGCCCGCTTTCAACAATAAAAAGAAGAGTCAGGAGATTACTGCAAAAGGCCGGAAATCCCCTGCCCTTTTTTGCAAAGAACATCGAAAGGACAGCTCCCACTATAGCAAGAACTGGCAATAAATACAGAGCTGGCGTGGCTGAATAGTTGGTTGTGAAACCTTCTATACCCACAAAAGAATATGCCAGATAGACCAGAGACAGTATAAATACAATAAGAGTGCTCTTCTTTGCCAGGTTACCTGCTTTTACAGCTATGGCACCTTCGGTCTTGACATTAATCCAGAGTGCACCTGAAGTAACACTCATAAACACAAACAGAACACCACCTATCAACGCATATGGACTGAAGAGTCCAGGAAGGGTACCTGTATAAACTCCTCCTGAAGCAATTTTGAGTCCCTTGAAGAAGTTCGCAAATGCAACTCCCAAAACCAGAGAAATCAGCAGGCTTCCAATGAACCATCCCCAGGCAAAGGCTTTCTGTATCCGGGGATTCTCATCCTTGTGAAGATATTCCACAGAAATGCCCCTTGCAATTAAGCCAATAAGCAGCAACATCATAGGAAGATACAGGAAAGTAAACATCTTCGAAAACACTAGAGGAAATGCAGCAAACGTTCCACCTGCAGCCAGAATGAGCCATACCTCATTACCCCCCCAGAAGGGACCAACAGAGCTCTGGATTTGTGTCCTCTGCACCTCATCTGTGGCAATAAAAGGCAACAGAAGACCTGCCCCTAGGGAAAACGAATCTGCAATGAAGTAAACTCCCCATATAACACACCACAGGAAGAACCAGATTACAGCAAGCATATCATGGGTAAGAAAATCAAACATTTTCACTCAGCTCCTGTCGCATTAACTACAGTTTTCTTTATGAGGTATATCTCAAAGACCATCAGGATCAGATAGAATGTACTTATAAGGGCAACACTTAACAATACATCTGATATGGGAACCGATGAGATACCATTTGCTGTCTTTAATAGACCATATACCAGCCACGGTTGCCTTCCCACCTCAGCTACGATCCAGCCAGCAGTGATGGCAATATACGGAAGAGGGATAGACCACATCAGCAACTTTAGATACTTGTCTGATGTGTACAATTTGCCTGATTTTTGAAGATATAAGCCTAAAAGAGCCTCTATGATAAACAGGGACCCAAGAATTGTCATTAGCCTGAAGCTCCAGAATATCATTCCTACAGGTGGTAATTCATCCTGATGTAGCTGGTTAAGTCCTGTTATTTTTCCGCTGAAACTTCCTGTATACAGGAAACTTGCAAGACCTGGAATTCCCAGCAACTGAACACTATTGGAACCAGTGCTTGAATCAGGTACCTGTATCAGGTACATGGGAACTCTTGAACCTGTTTCCCATATTGCATCCATTGCCGCTCCTTTAGCAGGCTGAAGTTCAGTAACATATTGCGCATAACCGTGGCCAAGAACTGGAAGCATGACTGCAGTAGCTAATGCTATGGTAACTGCTATGCTGAAAGACTTCTTGAATACTTTACTGTTGTTTCCTTTAAGGAAATGATATGCACAAATTCCCATGATCAGGAACGCTGTCAACAGGTAAGCTGAAAGCAAAGTGTGTACCAGCATGTACCATACATAGCCATTTGTAATAAGAGCAAAGAAATCTGTCATAACAACTTTGCTCCCGTCAGCAGCCATCTCATAGCCAACTGGATTCTGCATAAAACCATTAGCAGTAATAATCCATAATGAAGATATGTTAGTACCCAGAGCAACCATCCACATAGAAAATGTCTTTAGTTTCTGACGGTTGCGGTCCAGGAATATCCATGCACCAAAGAAAGTACCTTCAAGGAAGAAAGCCAGTAATGCTTCTACAGCTAAAGGCGGTCCAAAGACATCTCCCATGAATTCCGCATAGGCACCCCAATTCGTCCCAAACTGAAAAGTCAGTGTAAGACCTGAGACCAGACCTACTGCAAAGTTTATCTTGAATATCCTACCCCAGAAATCGGCCATCTTTCGCCAGGTTTCATCTTTGTTCCTGTAGTACATTGTTTCCATGCTTGCCACTAACAGTGCAAGTCCCAGTGTTAGTGGAACGAATATGAAATGGAATGCAGCTGTTATGGCAAACTGAAGCCGACTTAATAAAATTAACTCAACCATTCATTACCCCTCGTTTTACCTCGTTTTATTACTTACAGCACAGGATCATATTTACGCTGAAGCAAGCCGATGTTCTTCTGTCCACAACTTGCAGTTAATCTTCATGCTCAATCTCACAAGTAAGAACCTGAAGTACAATGTCATATGCCACTAGATTTTTATTTTTGACCATCTGAAGAATATGCCATTGTACATCCGGATAACATACTGTTTTCCCTTGCTATTCTGCTAAAGTTATATTTCATCCTCAGATTCCCCGGACTTTTTAGGTTCTTCAGACTTTTTAGATTCCTTACATTTTTTACAAATACCATAAAAGTTAGTGCTTGTTGAAACAATAGTAAATCCTTCTATTTCCTCAGCTATCTTCATTGAGTAGTTCAATAATTGTTCCGAATTGAAATCCCCCATACTTCCGCATTCCCTGCAGATTAGATGGTGATGCGGAATGAAATTCGCTTCAAATCTTGAGACTCCTTTTACATTCACCTCCTCCAGTAACCCTTTCTCCGTAAGGAATTTGAGATTTTTATATACGGTAGCCTTGCTTATACGCGTCAGTTTTTGTCTAACCCCATCATAAACTTCGTCTACAGT
>DAQQ01000153.1:0-10137 GCA_002508465.1 Methanosarcina sp. UBA7
ATTTTATATAGTCATTCCACAATACCAATATGAAATTGGAATTTACTTAATGTTTGACCTTTTGAGTTGCCTGCTGTTGTATTATGTATGTGACTTCCAAATGATTTTGAGTCTGCGAAATCATTTTAGGATCATAATGCATTTAATTGCGTATATTGATATCATTTCGTGTTTTTATTGATATCATTTCATGTCTTTATTGATATCATTCCATGTTTTTCTGTAAATAGACCAGCAAAGTAAAACTTGAACAATGCTTTTTTGCTATTTTCTTCACAATATTTAATTGCTCTTCTTCATCTTTTATCTTCACTAACTGAAACTAAATAACAAAAACCTAACTATATAGGATATATCCAAAAGCTATATAAGAAACTTTGTTTATTTATATTTTTGAAGGTATCAAGTGGTCGAATCCAAACTATATAACCAGATCAACACAACTCTCATCTTCAGTAAAAAGCTTCATCTCGGAAGGTAAAATCGATCCAGTGATACCCCAACAGACCTCATTACGGGCTGCAGACATTGGCTCGTCTGCAGCTCACAAGATCAAAAATAGTATCAACTATTGTATAATTGTTTATTTTTGAAATTATTGCAGACAAAGGCTTATATTTTGTACATTTAGATTTCGGTCAGTCTCATCCCTGCAATAAACCCACAAAAAACATAGGTTTGTGTGCAAACAGGGAGTTTTACTGCTTGGAATTGGCTCTCTTTTTTGATAACTGAAAGATGCGAATTAAATCTCCTAAAGAGATACTGGGATCGTCAGGAGATGAAGCAGACCAACAATCATGAAACATTCAAGTGAATCGCACTTCCTAACCTATATTGCAGGATTAAACCCTGGGAGAATTTAGTTTCGGGGACTCCAGTTGAGGTTCAAATGGGTTTATTTATAGCACTTTATGAGCAGACGCCAGAAAATATAAAGCCGCCATTGTTCGCCTGATAGAATGAACTAAAAATGCGTTCGCAAACGATATATCGCAGACTGCTGAATGAACCCAGTAGAGCTTATATGCAAATTGAGTAATAATCCAATAGTAATAATTATTTTAATTGCATCCTGAAAATCATAACTTTCACTACGATAGGAGGAGGCACCTTGAAAATCGCAGTTGTAGAAAACGAAAACCAGAAAGTAAGTTCAATATTCGAACCAGGATTCATTGCAATATATGAGAAAGACGGCGGGGAATGGAAAGTTCTGAACCGCTTTGAAAACGAAGTTTGCAATGCCAAAGGCATGGCTGCAGTACGCACGGCTGTAGCGGATACAATAAAGCAGCTCGGTGATGTAAAAGTAATTGCTGCAAGTGAAATCCCAGGAATAGCGTCCGGGACTTTTCAAGCAGCAGGTTTTGACATATTCCTTGTAGAAGATAATGTTTTGAATGTTCTTGACTCGATCAGAAAAGAAATGCTCGAGGCAATTGAGGAGCGTCAGAAAGAACCACCAAAATTTGACATTACGCAGTTTCTGGAACCCGGTGTGAGTAAAGGTGATTTTTCGATTAATATAGAAGACATCATGTTTAAAAATCCGAACATGACTTCTAAGAAAATTCTGATTCCGTATCTGAAAAATGGAGAATTTAATAGGCTGGATGTCATTTGCAGTCATCTTCCGAAATGGTTTGTCACGGATTTAGGTTCCATGGGATTTGAATATGAAATTGTGAGCGACTTGCCAAATAAAAAGACTGTTAGAGTAGTGCGTATGCAAACTCAATAATCAAAATAAAGGGTTATCCTTTTTTGAAAAAGTCAGAAGATAGGTAAATCTTATTATCTTTAAGGAAGTAATAATATAATAATGGACGGAAGGGGAGCAGAAAGGGGACCTCTACAACTGGACATAGGCATAGTTGTATCAGGACTTGGAGGAAACTCCAACCAGGAAAGGAATCAATTCAATGGGCTTGTTTCCTTTTTTGGTGTTGATTTTGGACTATATATCGGGCCATCGTATAATCCGTTTCGGACTATAGGACCAAGTATCGGCATAGGTGTGGTCATAGGTTCTAATGGTTTTCTGGCTGCTAAATTAGGCATACATTTCAAAAGAGCATTCGGTTTAGCTATGCTGTTTCCTATAGTTCCTATTTATGGTAGTACCGGAGCAAGCTTCTTAGCTGCTCTGCCTATTTCAGAGGGAGCTAAAGCTGCAGCAACTATTCCTTTACTGTTAGTTCCGGCAGCTTTCGTATATCAGGGAAATCTCAGAGAATTACGTAGACGCGGAATAGAAACTTTAACAGAACTGAAATCACGTTTACAAGGAAAAAAATACTAATTATAATTAAACCTGGACTTACTAAACTTGAGTCTCTTAAATTTGAATATATTAAACCTGAATATATTAAACCTGAATATATTAAACCTGAATATATTAAACCTGAATATATTAAACCTGAATATATTAAAACCTGAGTCTTGAAATGATACCTGTAAAGCTTTCTTAATCCCTATTGTTATAAGTCATCTCACTTTTCCCAAGGTACTGCCTCTTTAGTAAGCTTTTGGAAACCAAAAGTTCAGCAGTTAAGGCATTATCCTGACAGAAAGAAGATCTCTACTGCTACCATTATAAGCCGAATATTTTTCGGGAAATAACCGTACTTTACTGCACAAGGTCCCTCCTCTTCCCCATTTTAATGAATTTGTCGGAAAAGAATATCAGAGGTATAGTGTTCAAAACTCCATCTATAGTGGTATTTATAGCATCGGAAAATGACGTTTTAGGGACAGGCTACAAGATGTAGACAGAAAAAGACCTTGAAGATAGGTCAGGGTCTGGACAGAATGAAATTAACGAATTAGATAGGAGAAGATATGGACAGCACAACGGAAGTTCAGTCGCCTGTGCCGGTGGTCCGACGAAATGGCTGGTTAAAGGTTTTAACCACAGCAGCAGTCTTCTACGTGCTCTTGCTTATGGCCTTGCTGCTGACGAAGAACTCAAACCTGTTTCCCACCCTGGTAATGGTCGGCAGCTTTATGGTCCCTGTAGCTTATGTGGCTTTCATATACGAGCGCAGGCATCTTAGTCGTCTGACAATGTCAACTGTCTCCCTGGCTTTCCTGTATGGTGGACTATTGGGTATCCTTGCAGCTTCCCTTTTATCACCAATTTTTACCAGTGAATTAAGTCTTGGCTCGAGTCTAAGAGTAGGGCTCATCGAAGAATTTGCGAAAATCCTGGGAGTACTGGTGATTGCACGCCATAAACGACATGACTCGGAAATGGATGGACTGATCCTGGGCGCAGCGTCAGGGATGGGGTTTGCAGCCATGGAAAGTAGTGGTTATGCCTTTACGGCTCTCTTGGCGAGTCATGGAAGCATTTCGGTAACAGTGGAAGTAACCTTGCTCCGCGGTTTGCTTTCTCCACTTGGGCACGGGACCTGGACAGCTATTTTAGCCAGCGTGCTTTTCAGGGAAAGCAAAAAGTGTGACTTTCGAATTAACTTACAGGTTATTAGTACTTATCTGCTTGTTTCCATTTTACATGCAATGTGGAACGGACTACCCCTGATAATCTCTTATCTCTTAGGCCAGAAGTTAGGCTTGTTAGGCCAGGGATTAGGCTTGTTAATTGCGTGGAGTGTGATCGGTGTTGTTGGATTATTTATCCTCTGGAGACGCTGGCGAGAAGCAGTCAGATTACAAACGGTTTTACCACCCGAAACTGAGGATACTTGTGCCTGAAAAGTGAATTATGCGGAATATTAATCCCAAATTGATACTCAGATAATTTTCAGGACGTAGAAAATTATGGGGAAGAGTATGAGGTGATCAGTTGACAACATTGAACGTTAACAAAAAACCGATTGTTGGCGTGATAGGCCTGGAGATAATGGGAAGTTCTTTTGCTTCGAACCTTCTGTCACGAGGATATAATGTTCACGTATACAACAGGACAAAGGAAAAAGCTCAATCACTTATCGAAAAAGGTACCATTTTCCATTCTACACCACGAGATCTAGTTTCAGTAGCAGATATCGTTATGACCTCACTGACCTTCTTATTTTTTACCGTTTTTCTTCCATTTTGATCAGAGCAAATTGATGCTTTCAATGATATTGAAATTTTAACTACATTATGTTTGCTAGGGAGCAGGTACAGAAAACAAATAATCGTTTTCAAACAAGAGAGATTTCAACGTAATAAATTGAAGCCAGTTAAAGATACTTATTAAAAATGAAAAGGGTAAAGCATTGTGGCATGATTAGAAAGGTCACCATCATTAGATGATTTAAAAATATTTAATAGGAGAGATAATCTTCAAAGCCTATCTGAACTAAAAGCCTATGTGAAGTTTTATTCATCTGAGTTCTATATCCATTCTTTGAGTGAATTTACTTGAGTAAAAACTTGCTGCATAAACTCATTACTCTTTTGGTTTTGGTGGTCTGACACGTTCGCTTTCCAGCCGCTCGATTTCTCTGGTAACATCATCTGGGGTATTATACTCTATTTCAGGTATTCCCCTGAGAAGATCAAGAAAATCACTTTCTGCTTCCTTTCCTTCAGCAAACCTGACAAGGTCTTTTCTATTTGCAGGATAACCGATGCCTCTACCGGTTATATACTCTTTAGCATCACGTGGACCTCTTTTAATAAGTTCACCTCCATAGAGTAGGATATTGTTATTTTTTTCTCTTGGTTATCATCCTCAGATACGTTTATTTCCGGGTATCTATGCACTAATTGGCTAATTTAAGTGTAGCAGGTGAGAATTATTACCAGAGAATTTGTTTTTGGAAGTTCAGGAGATTTATGAGACTTATTAGCCTCCTGAACTTTTCCGTCAAATGAGAAACTTGGTGCTTTATATAATGTTCTCAATCCTGCAAAAAGCCTGAAAGGAAACTTATGATTGTTAAATGGTGAAGCTTTCTATTTCGAAATACTCTATAGCTACTCCATCACTACTCTATCTTGAAGAGCCTATAAACAACTTCAAATTTTGACATTCAGCAGGATCTACTTTTAAGATTTTACGCCCGTTTGACGGCTGATTTGCTTTAAACAAATTTAAATTTTTTCAAGTTCTTTGACAACTTCATCAATGCTGGCATATTCCTTGTCTGGAAGCATACCAAGGTTCTCCAGTAACGGATCAGCCATCGCACCACTGCTTCTTGCTTGTTGAATTATCTCATTTTTCTTTGCAGGAAATTTTACATTTTGTAATACATGCTGAATATCCATAGGAACTATTTCCATAACTTTTCCCCCTTAAACTCAGTTAGTCTCCTCTTTGTCTTCTAAAATTGTTATTGGTTTATTTTTATCTAAAAAGCTATTTAGTTGTCGAACTTCCTTGAAATAGCATTTCACGAATATTTCTCTTACTTTTACTAAACTTTGGGCAGTACTAAAAGATGTTCAACCATATAGACCTTCGTTCTATTTCAGGTATTTACCTTGAAGCTCAGAATATCGCTCTTTGCCTACTTTTTTTTAGCAAATCTAATAGATCTTCCTTGCTGGACTTTGTAGGTAGGTTAACCTCAATAGATTCGGGTAGTTATCACATCCCTCGGTTGACCACCTCCACTAATCATTATGTCCATAATTATATAAAAATAATTCAACTAAAACATTTACTGGAGGATACTTATTGTTTTTGGAGCAAAGTATTCGTTTATACTGGAAACTTTATGACTAACCTAATAAGTTCTGTTAATCGAAAGTTAGGTAAAAATGAATTAGAATGCAAAACAGAAAAACTAAGCTATGAATATTTTTAATTTCAAGGTTGATGCAAAAACTGGACCGTGAGGAAACTATGTCCAGATTCATTGGTCATCGGTTAAGGAATTTTCTTGCCTGAAAGCTATCGATTTTGTACTAGAAGCAGGTCTTAAATTTTGGCCTATTTGCATGAAATCGATACCTTGTCCCAGCTTGTAATTTATTAAAATATTTGACAAATGTTATGGAAATTGACGCAATTGTCACAATTCCTCACTTAACCGAAAACGCATGGAAAGGTATTACTTGTTTTTCTTGCCTTTCGTACTATTTTTCTTAACTTCTTCCTTGGTGACCTTGCTGCTTGCAGCCAGAGTTTTTGGATCGGCAGCAGTCTTCGCTTCGGCCTTTATGACGGCTTTATCCTTCAGACCACCATCCTCGTGTTCAAGTTCCTTCTTAGCTACAAGCAAAGCTTGTTTCTGCTCCTCACTGACAGCAGGATAGGCTAAGTTGAGGCTCTTCATCGTGTTATAGAGTACAGCCGCCACAGCCAGCCTGGTGAACCACTTATGATCGGCTGGCACGATGTACCAGGGAGCCCACTCAGTACTTGTGTGATTGAACATGTCTTCGTAGGCTGCCATATAATCATCCCAAAAAGCCCGCTCTTTCATATCAGCTGCGGAGAACTTCCAGTTCTTTTCCGGCTCCAGCGTCCGCTCCAGGAAACGCTTCTTTTGTGTCTCTTTAGACACATACAGGAAGAGCTTTACTACAATGATGCCGTTGTCAACCAGGTATTTCTCGAAGTTATTGATCTCCTCGAAGCGCCGATTCCAGATATTTTTGTCCTTCAGCGATGGGGGAAGCTTCTGGCCAGCAAGGAACTCGGGATGCACGCGTACGACAAGGACCTCTTCATAGTAAGAACGGTTAAAAATTCCAATGCGACCACGAGCAGGCAGGGCCTTGAAGTTACGCCACAGATAATCGTGATCAAGCTCCTCACCTGAGGGAACCTTGAAACTGTGAACATCGACCCCCTGTGGATTGACGCCTGACATTACGTGCTTGATGGTACTGTCCTTGCCTGCTGCGTCGAGGGCTTGAAGAATTATTAGTAGTGCATATTGATCTTGAGCCCAGAGCTTGTCCTGCATCTCGGCCAGAATCTGGATGCCTTCGGTCAGGGCCTCGTTGGCCTCTTCCTTTTTCACCCATTTACCGGTGAAGTTTGGATCGTAGTCCTTTTTCAGGTTGATCTTCTTGCCGGAAGGAACCCTCAGGACGTCCAGCAATTCTTCTATTCTGTTTGCCATAATTTAACTCCCTGTATTATTCCCTGTATTTAATGTTCAAGACTTGTTAAACTTACGAAAGTTATCCAGATATGTTTGAGTGGTGGGACTCATAGCACCGACTGTACTGTCAATGTGGCCCGTATGATATATGAAGCAGTGATTTCCGAAATTTAGATACCTATGACCTTAAGTTATTCCATAGGAGTTATATACTCGACGTATGGAGCCAAAAACAGATATAGTAAGCATTATAATTTGAGTTTACATTAAATATGTTACGATTTAATGCTACTGTTTTTCAGTTCAAATGGATAAGTCTTGTCCCAGTTATAGAACCAAGTTTAATTTTAAACATGTTATAGGCATCATGATTTAATACAATTTGAGCTCGTAAAGACTGCAGACAAACAAAGATTTATAGAAAAATATATTGTGAACTCAAAACCCCTTTATTTCCAGTGGAATTCTGTGATTTTTCTTTCTTCAATATACTTCGTCATTTTTATTGATATATCAATTAGATTTATATGGTTTAACTAAAAAAATAGTAGTGTCCAGAATCATTGATTTATTCTGAAAAGTAAGTCTTCCATGGTTTTGAGAAAAAGTAGAGCGATTCTGTTACTTCTACTTTTCAATAGCCCACATCCATTATCTAGCTTTTGAGTTTTTCTTTTTAAGAGTATAACTAAATACAAAACATAGTGTATTTATTAATCATTTTTTACATTACGTACATATAAACTAAATAGAGTAGCTATATATAGAGCTCAGTAGATCTCAATTTCAAGTAAAGTTAGAATAGAATGAGCAAGACAGAAGAGTTAGATATCATAAAAATGCACATCTTTTAGGTATCCACTTCTTAGGGGTATTTTATATGTCTGAAATTGCAAACTCTATGCCTAAATAAATCGGTCTCTGGATATTGTAATCACCGGCGATGACCAGACAGAGAGTGAGCTTGTAATTGTAAAAAAAGCCTTCTTACTGAGATACTGAAAATTTTTACTGTAAAACTGAAAATTCAACAGGATTGCTAAACGTTCAAAAGGGTTTAAATATCAGGTTTTGGATAGTGAGTGAATAAAATTGCGAGATAAACTCTAGCAGGTTATCTTCATGAACTCACAATCAAAATAGTTAAAAACGGATTCTTTTTAGGTGACATGGTGTCATATCGAAAGTTTGTAAGAGACGTTGGCCTTATCGGGACAGTTCAGGTACTTACTAGCCTGGGAACTTTCTTCCTACTTCCGATAATCACAAAAACCCTTGGAACATATGATTTCGGACTTTGGGCCCAGATCAATATTATTGTATCTCTCGTTTCTTCAGTTGCACTTATGGGTCTTTCCATGGGGTTTGTCAGGTTTTTATCTTCTGAAACTGACATAAAAATGATAAGAGAAGCTTTATATTCTATTCTCTTCTTTGTGGCGATCTCCGGCTTTCTGTCCTCTTTGTTAGTTTATATATTTGCAGAGCCTCTCGCAACCGTTGTTTTTAAGGATCCTGAAGCGACTTATTTTATCCAGGCAGGTTCCGCCTTGATCCTCCTGACTGTAGTCGAATCAATATCTCTTTATTATTTCAGAGTCTTCAGGCAGATTAAAAAATATTCTTACTTTACTCTCCTCGAAACATTTGGAAAGTTATTTTTTATCCTGGTACTTATTAAATTGGGGTACGGACTTTTAGGTGTGATAGTCGCAACCCTGCTTGTACAGAGCTTTATTTTTTTAATTTCTCTCGTGACAATCGTATCGCAGATAGGATTTACTATTCCCAGGTTTACTCACATAAAAGAGTACCTGCAATTCTCATTCCCTTTAACTCCCAGTGCTCTTGTAACGTGGGTCACAGCATCCAGTGACAGATTTTTGGTAACTTATTTTCTGGGTCTTGGGAGCGCAGGTATATATTCAGCAGCTTATTCCATTGGAACTCTCATCCAGCTTCTTGTAACTCCTCTTCAGGTTATTCTTCTCCCCGAACTTTCAAAGTTATTTGATGAAGACAAACTTGATCAGGTAAGGATCTACTTATCGAATTCATTGAGATATTTCCTTATTATTACCGTTCCAGCTGTTTTTGGCCTTTCTGCCCTTGCAAAGCCTCTTCTCGGAATTTTTACGACTCCAGACTTCCTTTCAGGCTGGCTTGTAATCCCAATTGTCGCACTTTCAGGTCTTTTAGCAGGAGTTTTCCAAATCTTTGTCAATATAATGTTTCTTGTAAAAGAAACAAAATCTGCTACTTACATTAATATCATTGCTGCAGTTTCGAATGTATTACTCAACCTGTTGCTCATACCTTCTATTGGCTTTATCGGAGCAGCACTATCCACCCTGATCTCTTATTTTTTAATGATTGTACTCTGCATCTACGTATCTAGGAAGCATTTTGTGTTTGACTATTATTATAATGACATCGCAAAAAGTGTCTTCTCCTCTCTTGGGATGTATCTGTTTGTTTCTCACTTTGCTATTTCAAACGTCTATGAACTTTTTGGAGTAGCAGCATTGGGAGCATTTATCTATATCTCCTTAATGCTTATTATCGGTGGTTTCAGCAAATGCGAACTTTCTGCGGTGATAAAATATACTCCCCCAAGAGTGTAATTAAAAGTAGGACTGCGTCTTGATTCACTTTCAACTTTAAATCTTCTTATTTTTTCTATAATTAACTCGTTTTCCATTAACTCGTTTTCCAGAAGAATGGCAAATTTAAAGAATGGACGAATGAAAAATGATAAAGTTAAGAAATACAGGAGGAACCCTGGAATCCTTTCAGAAGTTCCTTTTAATTTTTAAAAATCGAGCCATTTGTCTCAAAGTTTCATTTCCAAGAGAGATGTCCAGGGATCTCATTATTGTTTTTTCCAATGATAATAATTTATATGTACACCAGACATATTCGTTTTCAATTGTGAAATTTCAAAAATTGTAATATCTTAAAAAGTGATGGTAATTATGGAAACTCCGTGTCAGAAGATTGTGTGGGATCTGGTCCCCGCAATAAGGGCCAGTCTTGCAATCGAACTTGTAAAAAAAGGACAGTCACAGGCAGCATCTGCAAAGTTGCTGGGGATTGCTCCATCGGCAGTTTCCCAGTATAT
>DAQQ01000074.1:0-21265 GCA_002508465.1 Methanosarcina sp. UBA7
TTTTCTATCCTATTTTTATTTCCTTAATCTATTTTTCTACCCTAAACAACTTTTTTGTCCTTAGATTTTACTTACCTCAGTCTACAGGCATATAGTTTGCTTCGATAACTTCGCCCTCTTTCATTTCTCTTTGTCTGCTGAATAAGCTCCTTGTGGTGAATATCATCCATCTCCAATGGAGTGCAATGTGAACAACAAAGAAAAACAGCATAAGAATTCCGATTTTATCATGAATAAGCCTCAAGATTGGGCCTGCTGCATGGTGGTTGAAAAACATTATAAGACCTGAATAACCAACTAAAGCAAATTGAATGAAAAATGCCAAGTCCACAAAATAGTTGAGCTTTATTTTTTTTGTCTCTTTCATTTGCCCTTCTTTTCTGAAAAGGCTCTTTGTGCGAAGTAATATCCATCTCCAGTGCAGTGCAACATGGACGACAAAGAAAAGAAGCATCAGAACCCCAACTTTATCATGGATCAATCTTAAGATCGGACCTGCTGCATGGCGATTAAAATACATTATAAGACCTGAATAACCGACTAAGACAAATTGAACAAAAAATGCCAAGTCTAATAGATAGTTGAGCTTTATTTTTTTCATTTCCTCCCTCCATTTTGACGTTTATAGCTACAGTTTTGTGAGATTCTTAATTTCAGTTCATTTGATTAATTTTCATTGATGATCTTGCTACATGAATCGTCTACTACAGCAGTTTTGCTGATTTCCGGCGAATACTGTACTCTCCCGAATTGGCAGAAAAAGAAATAAAGATACTTGCCAAAAATGAAGGTAAAAAAGGACTTACTTTTAATTTTAACATTAAATAATACATTTATTTTCAAATAAAGCTTAATTATGGAGTATTTTTTAATTTAGAGGCCTTTAGCCTATGTTTGTTAATTGTATGTGTAATAAGAGCTAGACATGCAAGGGAAGGTAAGAAAACTGTCCAGTAGCTGAAGTACTCCAGGAATTATGGCAAAATCATGTTTATTCCTGTTAAGCACTTATGAATATTCTCTTTCCTGAATGCAGGATTCCCTACGTTATGTCTTCATATATTAAACTTTTGCAAATAAATCCTGATGAACTGTTCCAATTTTAGATGTTCCAATTTTAGATGTTCTGTTTAGCTATTCCAGCTTTCAAGCATATTCTGCTGGCTCTGCTAAGGGTTTAGAAAGTCTTATAAGTCCTGAAGAGTTCTTTCCTCTCAGTGTCAGGTGAAATTTCTGAGACCGGGTCAAAGCACTGAAAAAATAATCTAAACTTTAGTTTTATTGGTGGAAATGGATTTAATGGAAGGTTTGAAGGCTCTTTTGAGAAATTCCCAGCAGATAATACTTTACTGAGATTTAATTTTTTATTTAATATCGGATTAAAGATTAAATTTAACAAAAAACCTGTAAAAAAGCTTCATTGATAAGTTAGTTCTGTATATCTCCTGTTTTTGCTAAGTATGCTTTTATTATTAAACTCCAATGAAGGAGATGACTGCCTTCTCCTAAAAACTGAAAAGTAAGGCATCTGTCAGATGCAGATGCCTTAACCTTAGAGAATTCAATGGGAAATAAACTGATAGAGATAGGATACCTCGCTACTCTTAGGAACTCTTAAATCAGCACAAAAGTTCTCCCATTTGAAAAGTAATAGAAGGAAGCAGTCAAACCTGCACTCCAGAAAATGAGGCACTGTAAAATGTACAGTGCCTCAAAACACGGAGCGGCTATCAACCCCTACTCCAAATGTGAGGCACTTCGCATTTTGTAGGTGCCTCAAAAACGTAGATTGCTATTATGTTACTTAGACTGCTATTATGTTACTAATCCTGTTATTCTAGAAGGACAATAAAATAGCAGTAAAACTAAATAACAGTATGATAAATATTAATATGTGCCTTTAGATTAGATGTTTCAGGCATAATACGGACAAAATCGAAATTAGTCTGATAACCCTGAAGCATGGATATAGTTTAGAGGGTATGTATGACGCTCATCAAGATTATACAGACATTTAAAAAGAAATTAAATGCCTCATATGTTTTAAAGTCGCTTGAGAAAGCAGCAGATTTTTACGGCGAATCGGACAATGATTCCGAAATAAATAATCCAGGGGTGATCACGAAAAACAGCCAGTATGGCGGTCCAGCTCGTAATTTTGCTAAAAATCTGGGTTCAGAAAATACCTCCAGGAATGGGGAGGTTCCACTTATCAAACTTACTAATGTCTGGAAAATTTATCAGATGGGGGAAATTGAGTTTGCAGCCCTTAAGGGAATAAATCTTGAGATTTATGAAGGGGAATTTCTGATAATTCTCGGGCCCAGCGGAAGTGGGAAAAGCACGCTTATGAATTTGCTGGGCTGCCTGGATATACCATCAAAAGGCACGGTTTGCCTGAATTCGAAAGACATCTCAGAATTGAATGAATCGGAACTCGCCGTTGTCCGAGGACAGATGATTGGTTTCATATTCCAGAGCTTTAACCTTCTTCCAACTCTGAACACTGAAGAAAACGTGCTTTTACCTATGGAATTTCAGGAAGAGAATCGACAAATTTCCCGACAAAAAGCCTCATATCTGCTTGAAATTGTCGGACTCTCAGATAAGAAAAAAAATCTTCCCTCCCAGCTTTCAGGCGGGCAGAAGCAGAGAGTTGCAATAGCTCGTTCCCTGGCTGTAAATCCGCCTATAATACTTGCGGACGAGCCAACAGGAAACCTTGATACCAAGACTGGAGATTACATTCTGGAATTTCTTGATGGACTGCAGAAAAGCGAAGGTAAGACTATTATTATTGTTACTCATGACCTTGAACTTGTAAAATATGCAACAAGAATCGTGTACATAAGAGACGGTGAGATTGAAAAAATCGAGACGTGCAAGGAAAAACAATGAAGTATGAAAAAAGAACCAATCTGAAAAAGAACCGGTATGAAAAACTAATTATAAAAAATAACGAGGTATGAAAAATGAAGTAAACATGAGTTGAGGAGTCAAAATGAAAAAGTTCTCTTTACTAAAAATACTACTGTTGTATTCAGTGTTCATATACCTTGGAGCTGGAACAGCATTTGCCT
This sequence comes from Methanosarcina sp. UBA7, assembly GCA_002508465.1. Lineage (GTDB taxonomy): Archaea > Halobacteriota > Methanosarcinia > Methanosarcinales > Methanosarcinaceae > Methanosarcina. The sequence continues at coordinate 3,081 of DAQQ01000074.1, forward strand.
CTAATGGTAATATACAATCTGCATTTTTGGAAGTAGACCTGACCAAGCAGAACCCTGACGCTGCCCGTCCTGGGGAACCTGTTGAGCTCACTGTTAGCATGCAAAATGTAGGAAATGCTGACCTGAAAGATATTGTTGTCACATTGAACCCGAAATATCCTTTCAGTAAGATTTCCGGAGAAGACCTGACAAAAAAAGTTTCCTACCTGAATGCACGGCAGGACGATGACGATGCAGCCGTCCTCAAATTCAAACTTATGACAGATGCCAACGCTTCAGAAGGCACATACGATATGGATATTACTACTACTGCTAAAGAAAGCGGTTCCTCGTCAAACGTGATTACCATTACAAAAACCATCCAGCTTGAGGTAAGGGGTAAAGAGTACGCGCAGATTGTTACCATAAACAAGGCAAGTATTGACCTGGCAAAGGAAGAACCTCTGGAATTTATAATAACAAATACCGGAAACTCACCTCTGAAAAACATGGTAATTTCCTGGAAAGACCCAAAAGGGGTAATTCTGCCGGTATATTCGGATAATACAAAATACATCAAATATCTGGCTGCAGGTGACTCCGTAACCGTATCTTACTCGGTAATGGCAGATGTAAACGCAGATCCCGGACTCTACACTCTGAATGTAAACCTTAGCTTTGAAGACTACAATTCCAATGAAAAAAACATTGCGACCACAGCAGGGCTTTTCGTTGGTGGAGAAACCGATTTTGATGTTTCCTTTTCGGAAAGTGACCAGGGAGAAATTTCCCTTTCAGTTGCAAACGTTGGTAACAACATGGCATATTCCGTGAAAGTCTCGGTCCCTGATCAAAATGGGTACAGGGTCTCAGGAAGCTCTTCAACAATTGTTGGAAACCTTGAGAAAGGAGACTATACAATTGCATCTTTCAATGTTGCAAGCACACAGGGCGTTGGAGGAACTGAAAGTAATGCAGGGACATCAGGGGAGGCTGCAAGAGCAAGAGAGAAAGATGAAAATGTAACTTCCAAAGGTTCCAATCCTCTAAAAGTCCAGATTGAATATACGGATGCAAGAGGAGAAAGAGTGACAGTTGATAAGGAAGTAAAACTCGAAACGACTGCCGGAAGTATGACTGCACAGGGGCGAGGAAGACCAGGAGCAGCAGGTAATAGTAGTGGCTTCAGTTCATACCTAGTTTATATTGTTTTAATAGCTGTTGCAGGAGCAGGTTTAATCATATACCGCAAAAAAAGGCAGACAGAAGGCAAGAAACAATCCAAAAATAAAAAGCCTGAAGACCAGAAGCATGGCTCAGGAACAGGTTCAGGGACAATTCGAGATTGAAAAGGGAGGTCTCCATAAAAACGGCGTGGTCAGCGTGATAAAACGGCGAAATGGTTTACGCAACCCTTTTCAAAAAAGGCTTGACTGAAAAAGAATGGAAGGATGCAAGATGAGACAATCGACCTATTTGAAGATGGGTTTGAACATGCTTGTGCACAGCAAGCTCAGAAGTTGGCTGACCATTATTGGGATAGTTATAGGAATTGGGTCTGTTGTCGGCATCCTCTCCCTTGGAGATGCTATGCAGGAACAGGTACAGAGCAGGCTCGCCGAAATGGACCTTACAAAAATAACCATCAGTCCAGGATATACCAAAGCATCATCTAACATGCCTGGCTTTCCTGGGATGAGGGGTTCATCAACAGACGCTGAATTGACAGATGACGACATTGAAGCTCTTCAGGGTCTGGATGGAATACAGTACGTAGCTGGCCAGATCTCAGGCAGTGAATCAGTGATTTATGCAGCGCAAAATGCCACTCTCTCGATTACAGGTGTGGACCCTCAGGTCTGGAAATACATGACTACTCTGAAAACGCAATCAGGAAGATTACTCGAACCTGCTGATAAGTATGTTGCAGTCATAGGAAGTGGGATTGCAAGTGGAGTTTATGACCAGGAAATAGGGGTCAACCAGGTAATAAATATAAACGGTAAAGCAGTGCGCGTTGTTGGAATCCTGGAAGAAGAAGGTGAACGTGGGGACCGAAGTATTTACATGCCGATCGATGGGGCAGTAAACCTGCTTGATGACGCAGAAGAAGATGTTTATGATTCAATTATTGTGAAAGCCAAGAGTGAAGATCTGGTTGATGGATTGATGGAGGATATAGTGGATAAGCTCATGGTTTCAAGACACATTATTCAGGAAGATGATAGGGATTTTTCCGTGACGGCTTCCAAATCGATGGCAGAGTCCGTCACTGAGATGACGAGTTCAATGACTCTGTTCCTTGGTGCCATTGCAGCAGTGTCCTTGCTTGTGGGAGCCGTCGGGATTGCCAATACTATGTTTACCTCTGTCCTTGAAAAGACAAAGGAAATAGGAACTATGAAAGCCATTGGAGCGAAAAATCGGGATATCCTTATGATTTTTCTCTTTAATTCCGCAATGGTTGGTCTTGTTGGTGGTATCCTTGGAGATATTCTGGGAGCTTGTGTTTCAACTCTTTTCCCTATGCTGGGTCTGCAAATGATGAGAGGAGGAGGCTCTTCAGACATATATCTTGCTCCTGACCTGATGGCTTTTGGGCTTATTCTGGCAGTTTTAATAGGAGTGATATCAGGAGTAGTCCCTGCGTACAGGGCTTCAAAGTTAAAACCAGTAGATGCGCTAAGATATGAATGATTCATAGTATAATGGAAAAGAAAGAAGAAAGGCAATAGACCCTTTCTTAATTTTCTGCTTCTTTGGAAAAAATAGAGGTAGGACAAAAAATGAATATGATTGACTTAGCAGTTTTTTCTGAAAACAAATATGATATTCCTTGAATAACATGCACAACTGTATGAAAATGCATGCTGATGGCAGCATTTTCATGCTAAAAATAAGGAATTTGCTCTTACTTATAGTAAAGGAGCCAAGAAGAATAGAGCAAGCAGTTCAAGGATTACTTATCAGTAATTACGGTAAGACAAACAGATTGGTAGAGCCGAAAGTTCAAAATTATTTGTTTACTGCAGGAACGTGAATTTACCTTTTTTGATAGTAACAGACCGATTTATGGCAATGGAACTTTTCCGAATTGATAAACGATTAAGCAACTAGCTAATGATGTGCTCAGAAAAAGAGGCTTTGCATCGGGGAAAAAACTTTACACATATTATGAGAATGTTTCAAAACCTATAGCTTCAAAACCGGAGCTTTTGGACTTATTGAGTGTTCTATAGGAGAAATCAGTTTGAGGAAATAAAAAAATTATAAAACAAAGGTAGATGGTTAAATGAAAAGAATTAATGTGATTTTGATAGCCGTCCTTATACTGGCTATCTTTCCCTGTACTGGCGCAAGCGCTAAAGATGGAAATATCGGAAGCAGCCAAGAACATAAGAATACTACAGATTGGTTATTTATTGAACCCCCGAGTCTTGAGGTTCAGTACTGCAGTTTTGTAAGTACCATTGAAAGTAGAGTCAATGATTTTCAAAATTTGAATTCGAAATTTCCTTTGTCTCCTGGGGAAAGAAATAGAAATATGCCACAAAATTTCCAACCCACGAATAATGAAAGAAGGTACCAACAGTTATCTCCGGCTGTCACCAGAGAAGAACCTTCGGAAGGTGTACCTCCTGACATGAGATCAAGGAGTTTTCTGGATGAACAATACATAACGCAGCAAAATACTTCCTACTATCAATCCTGTGTTACCCCATATGCAGACGCTGTAACCTCTTACCTTAAAGAAAACAGTCTTGATAATAAATACGAGATCTATGAAGCCGCTTTATCGTGGACCTGGGTCTCAGATGAGACCCTGAACGGCGTAGATGAAAAGTGGCTTACTCCAACAGAGTTCCTTGAAAAAACTCCTACTTATTCCAGCAGTCCGGATTACGGAGAGCCTGTCAGTGACTGTGAGGAGCAGGCAAATACTCTTACATCCCTGCTGATCACCTCAGGGGAATATAACGAAAGTACAGTACGTGTAGCTATAGGAAAAGTAGATTTCGGAAATGTTAGTGGTGGTCACGCCTGGGTAGAAGTTTATGAAAATGGGGAGTGGTTCCCACTTGACCCGACTGAAGGACCATACTATGACGATGAAAACTGCTCTATAGTATCTGCGGACGTATCGGAAATCAATTATGACGAGTACCTGGAAAGTACATATCCTGCTGCTAAAGTCTGGTATTATTACAATAATAAGTATTTTATGGAAGTGGGAAAGCAGAATGAAAATGTTCCGGTGTTCTGGAACGAGCAACCGGAAAGTTATCCAGAAAAACAGAATGGAGATGCTCAAGCGTTCCGAAACAAGCAGCTGGAAAGTTATCCGGACTGAACTCGTGGGGTAAGATATTTCCAATCTCAGTAAACCTCTCAGGTTTTTAGCCTTTGAAAATGGTGACTGGAGAGAGGAGAGTACCTCCGAAATTTCATTCCTGTTTAAGGGAATCGAAAATCCAGAGGTATGTCATTTTCCTACCTCTCTTTTGAGCTATAGTTGCTCTCTTGGGTCAAAAAGTTTCTTTTATCGGATTCGCTTTTCTATGTGCTTTATTGAATGTAGTTTCTTCTATATTCAATATATCTTAGTTTGGCAGGTTGACATTATGAGCTGAATGCTTCTCAGCCTATCAATAACTTTTCTTGCTAGCGTTTTTCAGGTGTCTGGAATGTTTAATTATTTAATTATTTAATTATTTACTTATTTATTTAATTGTTTATTTTAAACTGATTAATGTGTGTCCTGAATCTCACTACTTGCATACGCAAAAAAACTACAAAAACTACTTTTACAACGATTTTTACGGACATTAATGTGCTTTCCATGAAAAATGAACCAGGTAAAACTTCTTAAAAATGACACTTCTCAAAGTTATACATCATAAAAAATTTCAATTTTGTTCAGGATTTAACTCATTATACTTTATTAAACCTTGATGCCTCAAAAGTAATATTATCTTATAAAATTTTTATAGTATTTATTTTTTTCGTAAGATTAACACTTTTAAACCGTTTACTTAAAGTCTAACCTATTTTTATTTTTTTGAATCTCAGAAATGTTAGCACAATCAGGCATACATGTAAATATTACTTATTAAAAATATATGCAATGGAAATGCCGTAGGAGTGGGTTTTTAGGTCGATTTCAGAAAAATAAAATAAAAATGTATAAATGACTACAAAGAGGTTTTTAGGTGTTATACAAGAAAATATCTATGCAAAAGTACGAAAACTTACACAAGATATTCAGTGGAAGTAACAGGAATACTTTTAAAATCTGCCGTGAATGTGGGGGAGCATGCGAGCATAATAAAATCGGAACTTTGTTGCCCGGAGAAGAAGAATATATGGCAGAAAAAATGGGTATAAATGTTTCGGAGTTTAAAATTCGTTACCTTGATGTTCTGAATATGGACGACGGGACTTTAATACATGTATTAAAATTGGGAAAGTTGTGCCCATTTTTAAGTCAAGAAAGTAAAGAATGTAACTGTCGAGATTTTAAGCCTATATTCTGTAAAATCTACCCATTGGTTCTTACACTTGAAAATGAAAAAATAAATTTTAAAATAGATAATTCGTGTAAATTGTCAAGAAAAAAAGCTTGCAGGCTTTATTTTGAAACTGCTATCCCGCTTTTATCAAATCTAGCAATTCCAGTAGATTGGTTAAGATATGTAACTAGCTATGATAATCTCTGCTTCGACTACGATCAATTGAAAGAATACAGGAGAAGAAAAAATAAGTATGCAGTTTTTTCACTGGAAGAATTGTTGAGTTTGCAGAAAGCCAAGATCGAGCCTATCAATCTATGTGTTGATTTCGGTCACGGTTTCGTTCCGAAAGTTGAAGAACCGGTTTTCTAACTTTAAGCTAGAGAGATCGAATTCAAGTAATTATAGAGACCTGAGTTAGATATAGCAAAGTTAAACTTCTATTTTTTTCAACATTCAAATTTTTTAATCTTTCAACTTTCTTGTTTTTCAGCTTTTTATTTTTCAGTTTATTATTTTCAATTTTTTTATTTAGCAACTTTTTTATTTTCTCCGTAGTTTTATCTTTTACCCTGTGCTTTACTGTCTAGTCCAATCGTTCTATCTTCACTGTTATTATTACCTTTTATCGGAATAGCGAAAGCAAAAGTGCTTCCCTCTCCAGGATTGCTTTTGAACCAGATATATCCGCCATGCAACTTGACAATCTGTTTAACCAGCGAAAGCCCCAGCCCGGTACCCTGAAACTGTTTGGACAAAAAGGAATCAACCTGGCTGAAAGGCTTGAAAAGTTTACTTTGGTCCTCAGGTTTAATCCCAATTCCAGTATCTATGACCGTTATTTCTACCATATCTCCTTTTTTTCGTGCTCCTATTTTTACAAGCCCGTTTTCAAAGGAGAACTTTATCGCATTATCAACAAGGTTATACATTATCTGAACGAACCTTGCTTCGTCAGCACATATAGTGGAAAGACTGCTATCTATATCGATTTCAACTTGAATATTTTTTCGGTCAGCTATAGGAGACAGAAGATTTCTTAGTATGTTAAACTTACCGGCAAGCTCAAACTTTGTATAATTGAGCTCCATTTTTCCAGCTTCTACTTTCGAGAGATCGAGGATGCCATTTATCAGATTCAGAAGGTGTTTTCCACTCTTTGAGATGTTCCCAACGGACTTTAACTGTTTTTCGCTAAGTTCACCGTATACCTGTTCATATAAAAGGTCAGAAAAACCTATTATAGAATTAAGTGGGGTTCTCAGTTCATGGCTCACATTCGCCAGAAACTCACTCTTGGTGCGGTTTGCGGCTTCTGCTATTTGTTTTTCCTGCAGGAGGGTTTCTGCTGCTTTCCTTTCCGTAATGTCCCTGCACATTTCGAGAACTCCTATAATTTTTCCGCCCTCTTCGGTTACAGGTATTGCTTGAACAAACCAGACTTTACCATCTTTTGCAGTAAACTCTTCTGATTTTTTGTTGCCTGTTGTGAAAACTTGCTCAAGTTGAAGGTAATCGGATAATGGGATACTTATATCAGGAGTATTCTTAAGGCATAGACCCACTGCTTTTTGGAGATCTATCTTCATAAATTCCAGGGCAGCTTTGTTTGCCCAGATAATATTACGTTCAGGACTTACGAAAATTGCCAGTTCATTCAAAGAGTCAAGCAGGACTTTCTTTTCTCTTTCCTGTACCTTTAACTCCTGCTGTGCAAGATCAATTTCGTTTAACATTCCGTTTATTTCCCTGGAAAGGCGGTAAAGTTCATCATTGTCTTTAAGAGACAATCTTCTGGAAAGGTCCTTTTCCGATCTTACCTGGGTAACAAAATTATCAATACCTATTAGCCTTGAGATGAATAACTTATCAAGAGAAAATTTAACCCCAACCATGGTCATTAGACCGATTAGCAAAAGGAAGAGATACATGTTATTCAGGGTTCTCTCGCCATACAGATAGACTTCTCTTGGAAAATCCGCCCTAATAACAAGAGCAGGTTTGCCTGAAATATCCGGCAGTTCAAAATAACCAGCTATTCTGCTGTCATTGAGAGGTTCGACAATAGTATGTTGCGGACTATGTGAAAAGTTGTTAAGCTTAGCCTGGAAATCAGGAGGAAGATTGTCATCAACACTATACATCAAAAGCGAAGAACGGGTAGTTTCTTTAAAGGATTCAAGGAGGTTGTCATCAAAATATCTGCCGAAAATCACAGTTCCTCTCACAGGACCTGTATAATTTGTCGTAAGGATAGAATGACATGAAATAAACATGGGTTTTCCATCAAGCAGGACAAAACCACTTATATTTCCGTTTTCTCCTTTTGTAAGGAGGGTCCCGTCTTCCACCAATCTAAGGAGTTCCTCAGGAACTGTTGTTTCCTGTGAGGTGTTGACATCTACAGATTTTGCATAAACAAGAGACCCGGAATTGTTCACAAAAAGCATTATATTAATTTTGAGCTTGGCAAGAGTATGATTCTGAATGTTTTTCCGTACAAACGTCTCATTTCCGTCTTCAATAAATGAGTAAGTATCGTTCCAGCAAGCCCAATCCTGTGCTATGTAATTAAGATATCCTTGCTGGGTTGAAATGGCATTCTGTACTCTTTCTACATTATTCAGTGTATCCAACTTTTCAAGCTCTAAAAAGTTTGAAAGCTGCATGTTATGGGTGAGGGTAAACGAAGCTGCAAGAACACCAAAAATTATGAGAGTTATTAAAAGAACTTTTTTACTAATATCTATTCCGGACACCCCAAGGAATTCAATCGTTAGAAAAAGTTTGAAAGTAACATATAAAAGTTTGAAAGTAATATATTATTGATTAAAAAGGTGAGAAAGTATATAAATTTTAGTAAATGTTAGATAGATTTAAAATCAGTTAAAGCTTGTTCTCTTTTTTATGTTTTAGTCTCCTAACCTTTTCCATAATCTATTGCAAGTGAGAATATAAGTTAAATGAACTTTCGATAAAAGCTTAAATTGGTTCTTTATTGTTTTTCGTTTATGCCGTTTCGGGCGTTCAGGTATGACTGTTCGGTAATTTCCAGATTTCCTCTGAGATTCACAACTTTCATATCAAACGTGCAGGCGAACTCTTTAACATTTATATGAAAATCTGGATCATCTACAAGCCCACTATCGATTTTTGCAGCCAGGCAGTAGAGTGGATTTTTCAGATAACGATTGTTGAAATCTCTGCTTCCGTTTTTATTTTCAAGCTGCTTCCAGCTTGAGGCCCACATAGGTGTCAGGTAAATAGTTCCCATACCCTGAAAATTGGTCATGGCCCTGGCATAAGCTTCATTTCCTCCAAGCGCCAGACTGATGCAGTCCTCTATTGTTTCTCCATCTCGATCTTTCAGGAAGAAAAGCGGGCATTTAAGATCAGCTAAATTTTCCTCCAGTTTTCCAAGTGCATGTCCGCAGATACCGTAAAAAATCAGGACCCCATCCGAAAAAAGAGCCATCTCACGGATATTTCTGTAAACCTCCGTCTTTAAAATATCAAGATCGGCATGCAAGCCCAGGCTTAATAAGTTTACGACAACACTTACCTCTTCTCCAAGTTTCCACTTCCTGCGAAATCTATTGAATATCGGAAAACTGGAAAAGAATCCTGCAGGAATTCTTAAATCATAGCTGGAGTGACCTTTGAGAAGCATTGGGATCCGATCCAGAAAAGCTGTCTTTGGGTTGCAATTTCTTGACCTGAGCTTACGAAGGAACCCTGAAATTTCCCGATTTTCTACAACGATTAGCTGCTGTAGCTCACAGTCTTTTGATAATACATGTACAAGCTCATCTTCGAGCATCCTGCAGGCAACAATGCTCAGTACAGGCATAGTTTGAATGTCCTTCCTCTTAACTTTGTTAGGATTTTTTTCTGGAATCATTTTGGGTAAGTTTTTATTTTCGGGATTCTGGAATTCCTTCTGGTAAATTTTTATTTTCGGAATTCTTGGAATCATTTCTGGTATTTTTATTCTCGAAATTCATTTCTGTATTTTATATTGAGGTCTTCTTCATAGATCTTTACTTCTGGAGCGTATTTACATATAATCTTGCACGGTAAATCTAAGGTATTGACAAATTTACCTATGAAAGTAATATAAAATTTACAGCTATATACAGATAAAAGATTATGTTAAAAGAAATTCTCGAGAAAAACGAAAGAGAGTAAATGTGAACAGAAAAGAATAGATATCTGTCCGTTCTCAATTCTGTTCAACTAATTATGTTAGTTTCAGTTACCTATTCTCTTAATTTGTTATTATTAGAGATTACAGTACACTATATCTCTTTATATCATTGAATTTTATTCCCTGTTCCTTTTCTTCTACTGTTCTGCTTTTGTTTATTTTTGTCTATTTTTTCTTGAATTTACAGGGAGTTTTTTATCAGGAGTGACTCCGTAATATTTTGTCCTTGCGGCTCCCCAGATACAGCCGTTTTTCCCGAAGATTTTCAACTCGATATTCTGGATAGCCTTACAAATTTTGTTTCCTTCTCTTGCACCCTTGCAGACTATACAGAACTTTTCACAAAAAACAGGGGCATTTTCCTTATTTTCAGCCATTTCGACACTCTCAACCATAATTTGTTCTTCTTATCCAGGTACTTATGGGTGCTTATCCAGATACGGTGCTGATACGATATGATCAAAAACTTGATTAGAGTAACTTCTTTCCTGCGTCAGGACCGGGAGCACACTGGAACACATCGCTAATTCTTACTTCTATAAGGTTCTTTGCAGGAAGTCCGGGTTTTGCCGCATGCACAATTGCTTTCATTTTTTCAAATTTTTCCCCAGAATCAATAATATCAGCTTTACCTTTTATCTGGAAACAGCCTCCTGTATCTGGTCCCCATACATAGACTGCCACATTTGGATTTTCCTTAAGGTTTGCCAGAGATTTAGCCATGAAATTATCTGCAATCCAGATTGTTTCATCATCTACAAGCTGGCAGAACCCTATAGGCACCACGTTAGGAACTCCTTCTTTTGAGGCCGTAGCTACGGGAAAGATCTTTACCTTCGAAAATGCAATCTTCATCTCTTCACTTAATTTTACCATGATATCACCATCAAATGGTCGCAGTATAAATTTATATATTTAAGCGTCAGAATTATGTATCGAAGAGTGGATTTGTGTATTTTAATAACCTTTCCGGAAAAGGATTATCTCGGACTTTTAAGCAAAAAATAGAAAACATTGAGTCTGAGCAATAGTATAAAGAATCTGGAGTAAAAATATTCGAAAAAATCGGATATGAAAACGAGAAAATTGTCAAATGGGAAAACTGACTGCAAAAATATGATTTTCTTCTCGAGTATACAGATTAACCTTATGTCCAGATTACTGACATTCGTGCCCTGAAGTCCTTGGATTCTGGGATAATGAGGCTGGAGGTGTTCTTGTCGAGGCAGACGGCAAACCTGAGGTTATGGACAATAACCTTTTGTCTCATAATATCTCAACAAATTCTTAACATCGTGTTCCCGCCCTTTTGAAACTCGTATGCTACTTTTATTTCTTTTACATTTCGATTTCTCATCCTTAAAAAATCGATTATAGGCTCAACGTATGATGATCGGTCGGCATTTAAGTCCAGTAACGGAAATATTCTGACTTCATTTGAGACCCTGCACAACTCCTCTATCGATTTCAAATGAAACGCCAGTGACAGATTATCCGTATATAGAAATAACAAGTGCGAGCACAGTGCCAGATCAAACTCTTTATCACTAAAAGGCAGAAAGGGCAGTTCACCCGGTATATATCTTTTTTGCATCAAGCCTCCCGAAAAATCATTCAGGAATTTCTCCATAGCTGACATCCTTATTTTTCCAAGTTCTTCAACTGAGCCGATTTCTTGCCAGATAAACTTATCCTGGTTTTTCTGAGTCTGATCAATAATGTCATTATAGGTTTCATAAATTCTCTGTCTAATCTCGTCAGCACTGAAAATGTAAACAGGGTCGACTGATATTATATTTCCTCCTAGTTCTGTAAGTTCTGCGTTGCGACATGGGTGAAATACGTAGTTTTGTTTCGCCCCATTCTAAATAGTTAACAGGTGAAATCTTGTTATGAAAATATATTTGCAAACGAGCGTTACCGCGCTGGAAAAAATGCACAGTTCAACTTCGCACCGAGAAATGCATAATTTAATCGTTTCGTATCTTCAACATCGGAGAAGCTCGGGTTTCAGTGAATCAACGATTCTTAACGACGTTAAGGGACTTATAGCGCTGTCGAAGTCGATAAAAGACATAAAAGTCGCCGAGCTAACACCCGACGACATGTATCACTTTTTCGATGATGTCGCAGAACATCGATCAAGCGCAGCTCTGTACCGTTCAAAGGTTGCGATTTTCCTCCGATTCGCTGGCCGTGAAGAATTGGCCGAGCTCTGCGGGATGAGAACACCGCGAAATACAAAGAAGCTGCCGGAGGATATGTTAACCCAATCTGAGGTTGAAGAGCTTATATCCGCAACCGGTAACGCTCGCGACGCTGCATTTATTGCGCTATTATACGAGTCTGGTGCCCGGCGTGGAGAAGTAATGGAGCTTCAGCTAAAACACATTACCTTTGACGAAAACGGTGCGGTTATTTTGCTACCAAAGGGAAAAACCGGCCCGAGGCGTATTAGGGTTGTTTTCGCTGCATCATATTTGCACTTATGGATGGATCATCACCCAGCCAAAGGCAATAAGAGCGCCTGGCTATGGCCATCATTCCGGAATTCAGGCGTTATGGTTGAATATACAACATTACGCGATATGCTACAGCGAGCCGCTAAGAAAGCCGGCATTACTAAAAGAGTGAATATGCATTCCTTCCGCCATGCCCGAGCAACGCATCTCGCAAAAAACCTCACCGAACAGCAGCTTAAGATTTACTTGGGTTGGACTGCGGGCTCTAGCATGGCTGCCACGTATGTCCATCTCAGTGGAAAAGATGTGGATGATGCAATATTAAGAGCCGCTGGCGTAGAAATTCCCGAAGAAAGGAAAAGACCCGAGCTGGCGACAGTGCGATGTGTGCGATGCAAAGAGCTACAAAGTGCAAAAAATGCGTTCTGTTTTAAATGCGGTTTGCCGATGTCGGAAACTGCGTATGTGCAGGAAAAGCAAGCTGAAGCCGACATCTTAAAAGTATTGGAAGAGAATGGATTACTCGCGGCGCTCACATCGGTATTGCAGTCGAAATTGAAAAACAACGTGGGCTAAAAACACATCGATCATATCTGGCCGGCCTCCCTGGCCGGCCTGGGCGGCGTGCAAGTCCCACCGCCTGAAGTGATTCGTATGTTATTGTTCGCGTGTGTTCATATCCGTTTCGGCAGGTATCGCTAACCGGGGTCTGCTGTACAGATGCGATCTTCGTCTACTGTCTACCACTGCCTGATTGGCCGCGATAAGTGCTTTCATTCGACTCTTAACAGTGTTCGTAGTCATGCCGGTTTCTCTCGCAATCGCTCGTATTGTCCGCGGTTCGTCGCTTAGCGTCGCCAAAATTAGTTGCATGTCTTCTTTCCTCTCTGTTGTCCGCATGGACTGTGCTGCATCCAATTTTACCATTGGGTAATTCTTAGAAAGTCTTTCCAGGATTGACATTCTAACGTGCTTCGCGTGCGTGGGTTTATCCGTGCATACTTCCCATTCCATAGATTCGCATTCGCTTGACATGGTTCGCCCTCTGAATAGCTATCGGTTGAAACTGTGTAAACTCAAACTTAAAAATATCTAACAGTCGTCTTAGACCTTTTTTAGCCGTTGTTGTTTTTGAAAGCGCACTATATTAAACACTAAACTGTACTACAAGGTCACGACGACGACTTGATTTTTGTTCAGTCTTTTTGTTTCTTATTTATTCTACTTTTTCAGTTTTCCAGTTCGGGTGATTCCTTTTTTGAATATGTAGAATGTGATCTTTGGTGCTCCATTCTGCATCTTCTAGATATCTCAAAGTTTTCCTGACCAACTTTTCGTTATCGGTTGGCTGTAATCTCTTCTTAATACTTTCGTATGTTGGCTTCTCTGCCTTGTCATTAACATACGCCAACACGGCAGCCTGTACTATCCGTAAAACCTGGCCTGCAACCAATTCGCTATGCGTGGTTTTATTGTAACCCTGCTTACCGACGTCGATTCCTCTCGCGACGTCGAAACATATTTTTCTTCTCAGTGTCATTTTCCTCTTCTCCTCATCCCCAAATATAGGTCAAACATCGCCGCATGGTGTTTAATAAAGATCCTGCTTTGTTCGATTCCGTTTTCGATATCGCCTGCGTTCGCTGGGATTTCTCCGTAAATATTTTCAAACCGTTCAACTATTTCAACAATCTTCATGCACTTCCGTATCCGATTGTGTATCGCGCTAATGAATCCATTGTTCCTGCCCACCCTATCTGTTATCCTTCCGGTGAACACCTTTTCCAGTTCTGCAATGTTTTTGCCGTTATCGATTTCCTCAAAAATCTTTTCAAAAGTGGCTTTCGGCATCTCGATTATATCGCCCGCCTTGCTCGTCATCCATGTCATATTTCTCACCTTATATATTATTTCAGTAAAAAAATACTTTTTTATAAATAATTTGAAAAAGGCGCATATTAACCTATTTAGTCTCAATAGGTTTTTAATTACAGTATTACAATATAAAAAAAACTCCGAAATGCTTAATAATCTTCTGACTTCTTTAACTATATGGATAATGTTGATAACAGACCAGGTTGGATTACACGAAACACTGACATCGCATGGCTCGCTGTTGGTTTGATCATGTTTTGCATGTACTCGATTTATGATGGTGACATCGTGTTTTGTATTATTTTGTTAGCGGCGAACGTTTATTTTGCCGTTTATTTCCTCAGGTTGAAGGCTCGCAGAAGCGCATGGCTAACAGTTTGCATCGTTTGTATACCTCTAATTTACTTCTTCGTCGAAAATCGCTCACAATGGAGCCGATTAACGAAGCTTGAACTTCAGAATAAGGTCGAGCGGTTACAGGCGGAGGCCGACGAACGAAAAAAGCCAGGTGAAGCGATTCATTTAGACAGTGATGGCAACGTTTTTATGAGCGGTAAGGATTGAATTGCATTAATCCCATCGGGAAAACACTCCGGGCACCATCTTTTTTTATTTTGTTCAATTGTCAGATCAAACCGTTTGCAATTGTTGCAAAAACCTTTCTTTATTTGTGTAAACATAAATAAAAATAGACATTTTGCATATATAAATATTCGTCATTAAACTATATAGTTATACGTAGATTGCGTGAAATCCTCATGACCATAAATTTGCATAGTGTTGCGTGCCTGCATCGCGTATAATATACAGGTGCTTTCTCGCCCGAGTCGCACCGACATACCACACCCTGGCTTCGGCCTGTATACCCGGTAACGTTATCATGGAACGCTCAATTTCCCGTGTAACTGCTGAATGTAAATACACTGCGTCCGCTTCGAGTCCTTTTGATCCGTGTATTGTCAATATTTTCCGGCCATCCATTTCGGGTCGTTTAATGGGTGCAGTTCGATTGTATATACCGCCGAGTTTCAGCTTAGTTAGTTCAGTTACGTCCATTGGTGTTATCGGGTCCTCCTTTCTTAGTATCGAATTGAGATCGTCTTGGAACATTCGTATACCAAGGTAACCCACGGACTGTGGCTTGCTTTCGCTCGCCAAATCCAGGAGCGCTGACTTTCGCAACCTTCCACCGAATATAGTATCCGGATACGCGTTTATAATCGCCTGCATCGCTTTTGGTGTCAGGAAGCCACCGTTCCGGTATGTGATTATCGCGTTGGCTAACACGAATTCATCTTCGGTCCACGTTACACGTGGATTTGATGAAATAAACGGCTTGCCTCGGATCGCGAGATCCTTCGCGATACCCGGTATCTGCCAATTGCACCGCACTAGGTGCAACTCAGTTCGATGTACTGGGTATTCATCATACCCACCTAGGTAACTGACACCGCCCGGCGTCGCATTGACGGGCTGTAACGCGGGTGGGTATTGATCGGAGTGACGCAATAACGACTGTGCAAAGTTCAAAACGTCAACGGGCAACCGGTGTGTTTGTTCGAGTATATGCAAATTCGCGTTAAATGAATTGAAATAGTTCGGACTGCCGCCAAAGAAACCATATATTGCCTGAAATGGATCACCTGCAATAACTACATGCTCACAACTGGGTGCCCATGAATTGACAACATTATTCATCTGTGCGGTTAAGTCTTGGAATTCGTCAACCATAAGTATAGGCGTATCAAGCGGTATATCGTCATCAATCACGGTTTGAATCATGTCAGAATAATCGATCTTGCCAATCTCCTTCTTGTACGTTGTCCACCGTTCGCAGAAATCCATTATATCGATATCCCCCAGGGCATTGTAACCCGGATACCCATATAAGTTCGATACACCTGTGTTTCTCATGTAGTAAAAAGCATCAATTGGTCCACGCGTGTACACGTCCGCGTCGGGTACATCATTGCCACTGCCTGCAATGTTGTACCCGGTTATGCGTTTGAACGTTGCTAGGTCGCGTTTATCGACCAGTTCACGGTACCCGGTTAATCGATGGCAGACCGAGTGGATTGTACCAACGTGTTCTTTCACATCGTCTTTGACATTACAGATAGTACTAACTGCTGCAATCAAATCAAGTGCGGCCGTCTTCCTGAAAGTTATAAGTGTGATATCATCCGGTTTATATCCCGCATCGATAAACGCAATGTAGCATTGCTTCAAATACGTCGTCTTTCCACATCCTGGCCCACCTAAAATTTTTAAACGTGTCACCGTCCCCATCTCCCCAATCTATGATTCGTCGCGTTTTATTGCGTCTTAATGAACCGCGTTTCTGTTAACCTTGTTTCTGAACAATGATAGGTTACGTTCGTTGCGTATCGATTATTTCAAACGTAACTGTTAAAACGCCGTTTCTGAACAATGATACGTACAATTGAGCACTGAATGTCTACTGATGCATATCTAAAATTTTATTCATTGTGTAGATTATTATTTTAAGATTAATATATGGTTTTCTTGCGTCTTATTGTGTCTTACAAAATTGTTATGTATTAACATTGTAAAAAAATTTAATGTCTTGTTGCGTCTTGTAAAAAACAATATTGGGTTGTATATATAAGACGCAAAGACGCAATTTTTGCCATTCTCTAAGAAAATGTCTATATATTGCGTCTTGTTCAGACTTTTTGCGACTGTCTCACCGTATCCCCTGCCAATTTGTAGACGCGCACCTGTTTTCCATTGATATAAGGGCGATCGTCTGATGGAATTCGATAACCGAGATCAACGAAGGCGGAGCTTAATGCTTTCGGTCCAATTTTGAAGCCTAACCGATCTACCGTATCAAACACCGTCTTAGCGGTTACATAGAAATCGTCACCGGTTGGATGTAGTGCCTCGTCAATCATACCCGGTCCCGGCGTTCTGGTAAGCTTGCACAGCGCGTCGAATACGAGGTTCGCTATGATTTCACTATCCGATGCTTCTGGTTCTTCAACGACTTGAGCACGATTTGCAATGATATCAAAAACAGCGTCCCATTCTTTCCCACTCAGTCGTATAGATCGATGAAATTTGTTCAGGTATTCCGACCGGAAATGTCCAAACCCATCGACTTTGCGACCGTCGAGGCACAGCGTTTTTCCGTATATCTCGATTTCCCACGTCGATGCTGCACTGCGCAGTCGTGAGGATCTTATCGTCACTGATTTGATTGACTCCAACAACTTGGAGGCGGTTCCGCTTAGATCTTCAGGAATATCATTATTGTCGATACCGTTGCCGATTGGCCTGTCCACCGCTTGGTCATTCTTTTTGCCATCAATCAGATCAAAGATCTCTTGCAGCGCGTCATCCTGCTCAACGTCATCCAAATGCGTCCGATTATGTTTTTGGGTTGCGCCCATTTTATCATTTTCCGCCAATATCCCCACTTCCGCAATTTCCATCAATTTGGCCAATGTCCGGCCAGCTTTGCTGGCCGGGTTGGTTGGATTGTCCAACTTTCAGCCAATATTGCCCGATGAGAAGCCACACATTGGGTTCTCTTCGCGTTGTCAATGGTTTATGCAGGCTGTGTTTTGAGCTGCACCCACGATTGTCTCTGCAAGCGCGGCTTTAAAAGGATCCGACCCTTTCATCCACACTGCAATAACATCCCGATGTTTCTCAATAGCATCCGCTAATGCCTTTTTATCAGTCATAAAAACCTCAGAAAGTCACTGTGAGTTAAGTTCTTTTAACACGGCGCGTGTAATGAATTTACTCCGGCTCACGTCTCCGCGTGCGGCTTCAAGCCTGTCAAATGTCTTAATGTCCATGTAAGTCTGAAAAGTAATTGCTGGTACACTATTCATTTTCCCAACTCCATCCATCGATATGTACAGACATAAGCACAGTTCATATTTAAATGTATTCTTGTGGTAACGGGTCTACTGATAGCGCTTATCCTTATACTCATACTTATGAATAATCAATGTGTTAAAAATAATAGATATGTTATGAATACATACATTATTGATTTATTAAAAGACTAATGTAAAAAGAAGCTTTGATATGGTCAATTTACTGGGTAGGTTGAATTATCATTTTTGAAAGCTTACGATTTTTGATAAGGTCGTGCGTTGAAGCTTGCAGGTCCAT
>DAQQ01000010.1:0-6628 GCA_002508465.1 Methanosarcina sp. UBA7
AAATTAAAAATTATTAGGAATACTTGAGAGTAAAAATCAAACCCTGTAAGTTATATTCCATTCCGGCCTCTCAGGTGGGTTTGCCTCAAGAGTTTCTCTCCATTTTTCATCGGTCAGGCGAGCTTCCATCGGCTGCTTGAACTCATAATGGCTCATAACGGGCCCTGCAGCAAGGAAAACCCTGCCGTCAGGAAGCTTGTACGCCACAATCGCCATATCCACGTATCCTGTTCCTTCCTCAAGTACGAGTCCGTCATTTGGTTCAGTGTAGACATCTGCAACAAGGGTAGTTTTTCTGGCTTCTTCGTCAACACTTGCACTTGCTGTAATCGTTTCTCCAAATTCGGAGATGTAGACTTTATCTTCCTCTGTCAGTTCCTCATTTGCAAGTTCTTTTTCGGAAATTTCGATAAGCTTTTCAAGGGTCTGCTCCAAGCTTTTAAATCTCCATCTTGAATCTTCGTCAAGCGCGTCCATCTCTTCAAGCCCGCTTTCAGTCATTCGGGTAAGGGCCAGCAATCTGTTATAAAATTCAGGTACAGGTTCCACATATCCCACGGGTTTGTCCCCAAACACAGGAAGTGCTTCCGCTATTCCATAGGTCTGTTTTGCATAGAGAATCGTATCGTGCCTGAGTTCGGTCCAGGAAGCCAGCGACGTACTCAATTCCTTGTCCTGCCAGGCATTTGTTTGCATAAAAGTCGGGTAGCCTGAGCCGTAGTCTTTTAAGAGGGGTTGAAGAGAATAAAGCCAGGACCAGTAGAGGTTCCTGTTCCAATCGGCTGCACTGAAGTTTGAAAACTGCGAATCCAGTTCCCCGTACCTGAGACTGTAGTTTTCGTAACTGGAATCGTTCAGTTCATCAAGCCAGTAAACAGCCCTTTTCGAGCCTAGTAGAGCCATGGCATCAAGTCCACGAGGGAAACCTCTGTTGTTTCCATATTCGGAAGCTCTATAGGTGAAAGGCAGTTTCTCCTGACTTCCAGTGTACTCATTAGTATAGGGACCGATAAGCCTGAAGAATATATATGAATCAGGGATAAAACGCTGCCCCATGAACCTGAAGCCTTTCGTATCATTAAGGAGTTCATCGGCCTGCTCAGCCGTTAGAATGAGATCGTGGGTTCCGCTTCCAGTGCCGCCATAAATCTCCGGACTCCGATATCCGGCAAGCTTTACTTTCAGCTCTTCTATTGTTGTTGTGTTAAAGTTCCTTGGCCCGTTTCCAAACACTGATTCCATTGCTTCCATATATTCGTAAGGCCCGAGATCATCAGAGATGCCTACATAAAAAGCAGTAATCGTATAGATCCGTTCCCATTTATTGAGGAGATCGGGATCGTTTTCAAGCTGGGAAGTTATCAGGCCTGCCTGGGTAGTCTGGATGCGAGCATCTTTTGCAGGCTCTTCCGATTCGATTAATTTCTCGTTGAGCAGCATGCTCATTCTGCCGTGCCATATAAACGCCTTGAAATAGTTCTGCAGTACTTCGGAGCGAGTATAGTGACCACGCGGCACGTACTGGGAATAGTCTTCCTTGTATTTGAAAATCGGAGAAAGTTCAAAACCCTGGTGAGCTTCGATAAGAGCAAGTTCAGCTTCAACATCTTTTTTTATAAACTCAGGAATCTCGAACTGATATTTCTCTTTTGCTGCAGGGTCAAAGTATACTCCTGCCTCAGGGCCGTAAGGATCCGTTATCTCCTTTATTTGTTCATCTCTGGGCTGGAGCAGGCTCAAAGCAACTGAGAAATAGGCTGCGTTTCTTCTTACGGCTTCCTTTTCTTCCCCTGAAGCTCTATTATAATCCTCCACAGATGCATTAAGCAGGGCTTTATCAAGTCCCCACAAAAGGTCGTATAACTTATTTTGCTCGATCTGGCTCATACTGTCATCAAACTGGACATGGTAGAGGTGAAGAAGCGTATCCGAAGTTATGAAAATCAACTGCCCTTCGTTTTCAAGGCTGTTATACATAGCAGTAATATCATCTTCCTTTGGATTGTAAGGGTTGGAAATAACAACAAATCCGTTTTCGTTCAGTTTCTCTTGAGCTGCTTCATCGGTCAGAAACCTTTTAGAAAACTTTTCATAATTGGTAATATCGGATTCTTGCAAGGAAAGTTCATACTGTGGAGCTTTTAGTTCTATATCAAGAGCATCAAGCCTGTAATTCCCTGCAAGTGACGAATTCTCAGCCTCAAAACCGGAAAGATTTACTGCTTCGGTTTTCAGATGACCGGTTGAGGTGTTTCCGTCACTGTTCACTTCTTTGGTCGTCTCGGTTCCGTTTTTTTCATTTAAACCGGAACTTTGTTCCAGGCATCCTCCTGTAAAAAGGGAGACTATGAGGACTAAAAAAACCAAATAAATTGTAACTAACTTGGTTTTGTACTTCATTCTTTCATCTCGGTCACTTTGGGTCATTATCTGATTCTGGGTCACTATCTGATTCGAGCTTTCTCGCTCAGATAGGTGGGGTTTCTGCCTTCTCAGTCTTATAGTTCAGGTGTCCTGTTTTGCAACCGAAGACTTGTACAGGCCTGTATAAGGGGTAAATTTCAAAACTTAACTTTCATAAATTATCTATTAAAATATTTTAACCTATTCAGAATTCAAGTAAGTTAGATCCACAAAAAGATGCACTGGACAGTAAACTATAAAAAATTAATAGAAAAATTAGAACACGAAGATTGAAAGAAATAATAAATATAAAAATTAAAAAATTTTTAAGAAAAAATTAAGAAATGTAGGTGGATGCCCACTCTGGTCTTTTTGGTGGGTTTGCCTCCAACATTTCTCTCCATTTTTCATCGGTCAGACGATCAGACATAGGCTGCTTGAACTCGTAATAGCTCATAACAGGCCCGGCTCCTTGAAGGATCCTGCCATCCGGAAGCTTATATGCAACTACCAGCATGTCAACATGCCCGACTCCTTCTTCAAGCACTGCCTCTGTGTTACTGTCGGTATGGACATCGGCCACAACTGTGGTTTTCCTGGCTTTCTCATCAACATCTTCTATGGTACCCTCAAGCTGGTCTCCGAAATTTTTGATAAATTCATAGTCTTCATCGGTTAATTTTTTGTTTTCAAGTTCTTTTTCCGATATCTCCTGAAGCCTGGAAAGGGTATCTTCAAGGTTCGCAAGTCTTGACTTTGAAACCGGGTCAAGCACGCCCATTTCTTCCAGGCCCTGATTTGTCATTTTTGTTAAGGCGAGCAGCCGAGCATAGAAATCAGGAACAGGTTCCACGTAACCCACGACCTTTTTTTCTTTAGGTGGAAAAGGCATTGAGGTTGTTTTTGCAGTATAGCTCTGTTTGGCGTAAAGAATGGTATCGTGCCTGAGTTCTGTCCAGGAAGCCAGCGACGTGCTCAATTCCTTATCCTGCCAGGCATCAGTCTGCATAAAAGTAGGATAGCCTGAACCGTAGGTTTTTAAAAGGGGCTGGATAGAATAAAGCCAGGACCAGTAGAGGTTCCTGTTCCAGTCGGCTGCGCTGAAGTTCGAAAATTCCGATTCCATTTTTCCATACTGAATACTGTAGTTTTCGTAACTGGAATCGTTCAGTTCGTTGAGCCAGTAAACAGCCCTTCCCGAGTCAAGTAGGGCCATTACATCAAGCCCACGTGGAAATCCGCGAATAGCTTCTCCGTTTCCTGAAATTACTAGAGTAAAGGGTTTCTCATTTTTGTTATATTCTCCTGTATATTCTCCTGTATATTCTCCAGTATAAACACCAACCAGATTTGAGAAAACATAAGAGTCCGGAATAAAGCGCTGACCCATGAAGCGGAAGCCTGTGGTGTTTTCGAGACATTCGTCAGCCTGCTCGGAAGTAAAGGGTGGCTCCAGAGCACAGTTTCCTGTACCTCCGTAAATTTTCGGCTCCGGATACTCTGCAAGTTTAGCTTTCATTTCCTCAATTGTTGTTTCGTTAAATTCTCTTTCTCCATTGCCAAAGATCGAGTCCAGAGCTTCCATATACTCATAAGGCCCAAGGTTGTCGGAAAAACCTACATAAAAAGCTGTAACCTCGTAGATACGGTCCCAGTTCTTAAGAAGTTCAGGCTTTTTTTGGAGTTCAGAAGCAATTAAACTGGCCTGAATAGTCTGGATACGAGCATCTTTTACAGGGTCTTCCGATTCGATTAATTTTTCCTTGAGCAGCATACTCATCCTGCCGTGCCACATAAAAGCTTTGAAATAGTTTTTCAGTTTCTCGGAACGAGTATAGTGGCCTCGAGGGGCATACTGGGAATAGTCTTCCTTATATTTGAAAATCGGGGAAAGTTCAAAACCCTGGTGAGCCTCGATAAGGGCAAGTTCGGCTTCAACATCTTTTCTTACGAATTCCGGAGTCTCAAACTGGTAATGCTTTTCTGCACCTGCAGGGAAAAGGGACTCCTCATTCACATCTTCGTAATCATCTACTTCTTCCACATCTTCATAAGTATCTTCTGCTGCCTGTATCTGTACGGGCTTCGGCTGCAGAAGGCTCAAAGCAACTGAAAAGTAGGCTGTATTTCTCTTTGCAGCTTCCTGTTCTTCACCAGTGGTGCTGTTATACTTCTCTATAGAGTCATTTAGCAGAGCAAGGTCAGTTTCCCAGAGAGTATCGAAAAACTCTTCCTCCTCGATCTTACGCAGGGTTTCATCAAACTGGATATGGTAAAGATGTAGCAGGGAATCCGTAGTAATGAAAATAGGAATTTCCTGGTCTTTGAGAGTAGAATACATTGCAGTTATGTCTTCTTTTGAGGAACCGTAGGGGTTTTCGATTACTACGAAACCATTGCTTTCCAGCATTTTAAGAGCTGAGTTATCCAGGAGGATTTTGCCGGAAAAGTCTCCATAGTTCGAAATTTCTTTCGTTTGCAGAGGCAATTCATAAGAAGGCACTTTTAACTCGACATCGAGAGCTTCAAGCGTGTAGTTTCCTGCAATGGAGGAGCTTTCAGCTTCTGAACCTGAAAGAGTTACTTCCTCGGTCTTAAGGTGGTTCTTTTGAGAGATTTCGCTGTTCTCTCCTTTTATTTCTGTTACGTTATCCCTGCTTGCACCGGAACTCTGTCCCAGGCATCCTTCTGTAAGGAGGGAAGCTAAAACTATTAATAGAATTAAATTGGTTGCAATTAGCTTTATTCGGTGCTTCATGTTTCATCCCGGTCGCTTTGGATTCTATATTGAATCGGAGCCTGCCTGCCAGGAAGGTGTTTTTGTTCTCAGGCAAGCCTTTTAAAAAAAGGCTTGAGCGAAAAACAATTTTTTTCTCCGTTTCTTTCTCCGTTTCTTTCTCCGTTTTTTTCTCCGTTTCTTTCTCCGTTTTTTTCTTCGCTTCTTTCTNNCGCTTCTTTCTTCACTTCGTTTCTTTGTTTTCTTTCTCTGTTTTTTTCTTCGTTTTACTTTTCCATTTTATTTTTCGTTTTATTTTTCCTTTTTATTAGTCCATAGATTCATATTAATGGTCACATTTTCTTTATTAATTAAAGTAATAATATTAATAATTAAAATTTTCTATTAATAACTCATACTTCCTGTCCTTTGATCGAAAGTATATATAAAGAGTTAAATGGTCAAAGCTTTAAAAAACAATCTTATTATATAATAGTAAATTTTTATTTAAATTATTCAGAAACTATTATTTAATTTATAAAAATGATTACATATTCCCTCTTATGGCAAATGATAGGAGAAATATTAAGTAAATAAATAGAAAATGCCAGAATAGTTAAAAAATGTCAAAATGATTAGAACCAGTTTAAGTTTTAATTTCCTGTATATAGTCAGATAATATTTAGTTTGATGTAGTCTGATATATTCTGAGAATGTGTAGTTTATACTCATAATACCAAGGACTCGATTAATAAAAAATTTCAAGTGTTGGTAGTTGAACTTTTTTATATTTAGTAAAAGAAAAAAGGACCTTTTTTCCTTCTTTTCTTCTCCCTTACCTTTTTTCTTACTCATTCGGACTTAGAGGATCTATCTTAAAAAGCAGTATCATGAATAGTGCAGTTACAGTCCCTGTCCCCCATAGAAACGGGTCTCTGGTAAAACTCAGGAGCATACCCATTACCAGTAACAAAGTCCCAATAGTCAGTAAAATTTTAGATTTTCTCTCCAAGTTTTTTCCCCCTCATTTTCCTTTTGAGTACTAATTCTTAAGTATAAGTTTGAATGTTGAAAAGTGTCTAATAATTTTTCCCAAAAGTATCTAATAATTTTTCCCTATAGATAATTGGTTTTTCTTCATTATCTATTTTTTGACATAACTCTTTTGATTATAAAAGCTAGAGGAATGGAGGTTAATATAATTAGAGAGATATCTTCTAATTGGAGAACAACACAATTGTGAACATTAATTTAAAGTATAAAAATTTGCGGGGGCACTTCATAACAGACTGGGAGAAGAAAATGCAGCTCAAACCTATAATCAACAAATCTCAAAAGTTTCAATAATCAGGCCATTTAATGGTTATCGGATGATGGTCAGGGAAAATAGCCTCAACAAAAGATAGTATATTAAATCTTTCTCTTTATGTATTATACTTTTGTTTTTTTGTATGTGGGACTTTAATTTACTAGTGTATCGATTCCTAATTAATTCCTCTTTTTTTAGAT
>DAQQ01000134.1:0-6110 GCA_002508465.1 Methanosarcina sp. UBA7
ATTACACAGATGTCGGTAAGAAAGCGCAGCATCATGCAGCTTGGGCTTACCTGCAATTTCGATGAAGAACATGCTCATACCGTTACCAGACTTGCCCTTGAGCTCTTTGACAGTATCCAGGCGCTTGGAATTTATAAGTTGAGGGAAGGAGAAAGGGAACTTCTTGAATACGGTTCCACCCTGCACGACATAGGGACATTTCTATCGTATGATACCCACCAGGCTCACGCCTATCACCTGATAAGGGAGAGCAATCTTCCAGGTTTCCATCCTGAAGAAATTGAAATAATAGCAAATCTTGCCTATTTCCACAGTAAAAACACGCCTAAAAAGAAACATCCTAATCTTGTTGGGCTCAATAAAGATATCGTAAAAAGTATAAAAGTTCTCAGTGCCCTGCTACGCATTGCTGAAGGGCTTGACCGTTCTCACAATGGAGTTATTTCCCATGTCCGATTTTACATAGCTTCTACCGACAGCCTGGTGCTTGAAACACACGCTCGTCATGAGTGCCAGCTTGAAATCTGGGAAGTAGAGAAGCAGAAAAAGTATTTTAAGAAAATATTCGGATATAATCTTCAGTCCAAGGTCATTATAAAGCAGGATTCTGGAGTTCCTTTAGTCCTTGAAGGAGGTGCTGAAATTGAAGAACTTCCAAATATTGAAATGTCCTCGAAAGGTTAAGTTAACAATTTACTTATTATGAAATGAGTTGCAATAAATCGAAAGTAAACTCACTTATAAAGTTTATTTCAACACATTGAAACTCATTCAAAAAACTTTTTATAAATCGTATTCATAAAAAAATCTATAAAGTTGTTTACTGCATTAGTATAAGTTACTGCATAGACAGATTTCTCACTACATTTGACAGGTTTTTAACTGCATTTTCAATTCTTTCCCTGAAGTTTTCATTGCATATCTTTCCTACGTATAGGGAAAAGTATTGAGCAGAGTCTGGAGTTCTGCTTCTCTGTATATAAGATAATTTTTTCGACTCCTCCTACACTCTCTTCTGCATCCTCGAAAAATTTCTTTTTCCAGGAAGCTTTTTTACTTTAAACAGAACTTGATTCTCGGTTCTTTATTTCGGATTTTTATTCAATTATAACTTTTTTTCCTCAGCAGCCTGAGAAAACAGGAGTTTGCTTCCATAGAGAGATTCCCAGAGTTTACTTTGTGTCTCAAACTTCTTTACAGCTTTTTCAGTTACAACCCCTGTTATTTCTATCTCCAGAGCGTTTTCAAGAGACCTTATCTTTCCTGGCTGGATTCCGAGGAATTCGAAAAGGTTTGCAATTGACATAATGGCTGCAAGCGTCAGGGCTTTGTTCTGAAGACATGGGGGCAGCCTTGTTTGGGCTCCATTCAAAGCTAAGGCTAAATTTTTTTCGCTTACACAATGGCTTACAAAAAGATCCTGAAATTCAATTATTAGGGCGAGCATTAAAATTTCATGATGCTTAGAGGCTGTCTTAAAATTCAAATCGTTCCTACAATTGGGTAATAGGCAACGTTCCATTTAAATTCGTATTACGCACTCGATGTATAAAATCAAGCACAATAGGCATTATGGCTTAAATATTAGTTTTGGAAATTAACATTTATGTTCTGTCTTTCAATTCAAATGAGCAAGTTCTATCCCAATTAAGGAATCAAATTTAATTTTAAGACAGCCTCTTAGAGTCCTTTCAAGGGATGTGTCAAAAGAATTTCTCTGCTCATACGTGTGCTTTCGTCAGAAAAAATGGAATTTCCGGTATCCTGCAAGAAGGCTGAAAGTCCCAGGAGTTTTCCCTCTTCTTTCCCCAATCCGTGGCATACTGACAGCCCATCAAAAAGTGTAATAGCATATTCCCTTCTTTTTTCGGCTCGGTTTTTATTTGCTCCGTAATACTCAAGCAGGCTTTCAGGGTCCCATTGCTTATCCTTTTGCTTAAATTCTACTGCTTTCTTTTCTATTGCTTTCTTTTCCTTTTTTAAAATACAGTTTTTTTCGACCTGAAAATGGAATTCAGGATCTTTTTCTTTATAGAGGACTTCGATAAACCTCTGATTTCAACATATTACTTATATACCTTTATAAGCAACTAGCCAAAAAGCTGGGTTTATCGAAGTCCTCTATATGTTGTAAAAGGAAAAATAGATAGCCTCTTCTCTTCAAACTCTGAGTGCAGGGCTTTTATTTCGGTTTGAGGAACTTTCAGAAGCAGGCTTAGCTCTTCAAAGCTTTTTCCTTTGTCAAGTTCCGTCAAAATGTGAGCCTGTATTCCGTACATGTTTTTTTGGTCTGCAAGCTGTGCACAAAAAGCTCTTTCTCTCAGGCTAAGGAAAGTTTTTTCAGGAATTTCTTCCATGAAAAGAAAGGCTCTTTCGAACTTGGAAAAACGACTTTCTACCAGCTTGTAATGCTTGATCAGGAAAAGCCGGATATTTTCAAGATCTTCCGAACTTCCTTCGCTTTTGAGCTCAACTTCAAACTCGTTATAATTCTTTTCCCTGCCTTTACTTTTCAGGTTTACACGGTCCAGATAAGTCTCAGCTATAAGTTTTTTTTCCATTTTTACCTGGCGTATTACCCTTTTCTGTTTAAGGGATAAAAGTGGAAAAAGGTCAAATCCTGCCGTAAATTCCAAAATCAGTTCTCTAATGCGGGGGTCAGGGCATTCGAGCACTGAAGCTCCTTCAGGCAAGAAACTTACATACTCTTCTCGCCTGTGAGTTCCACCTTCAAAACCTCCCAGGCTTTTAATGGTTATCCAGCTCCCGTCTTCCCCAGATGCTTTCCTGACTCGCAGGTAGTAGCCAGAAGCCATAATATCTCGGTTCTCAGTATCAAAGAAAATGTCCTCATTTAACTGAATTTTCGCTTCCGAAAGAGAGTATGAAGCAAGCTTTGAAAGGCTTTCAAGGGCTTGAAAATCCATCTCTTCCATTACCAGAAATTTAGATTCTATTTCCATACTTTTTTCTCCCGCCCAAGTTTCCAATTTTTTTAATGTCTTGTCACAATCCTTTTTTCAAAAGACTTGATCGAAAACTCTTCCCAGCAGCGACGTGATCGAGTAGACTACTTTATAAATATAGATACTGAATTTCTCCTTTTCCAGCCCTTCCTTATTTCCTATTATTAAAAAATTATTATTGAGTTAGATGTATAGATATATGTCCAAAAATACAGTTAAACTAGTTGGAACATTATGAGTTACAAGATTTTTGCAGAGTTATTTTTAAACTATTTTCTGAGTTGTCTTTATATAATCACTGTTTAAGTGTTTATAAATAAATCTACTATTATTATTTTTATCTGTTATAATTAATCAATGATATTATTAGCTATCATTAGCTCGTATTAACAGTGTATATTAGCTCTTATTAATAGTGCGTGTTAATATAACTATTATTAATAGTTCATTATTTTTTGGCTGATAACGGTTCTATTAAGTAACAATTCAAAAAAGCTAAATGCAGTAAAACATATCTACTAAAATTTAGAAAAAAATATTTGGGGATATGCTCAATTATTCCTGCCTTTGTAACCCGATAAGCCAGGTTCCAACTAAAAGTACTTTCACATCCCCGGATTTTCATATTACTGAGCTTTCAATATTANNTGAGCTTTCAATATTACTGAGCTTTCATATTACTGAGCTTTCATATTACTGAGCTTTCACTTATTAACAATAATAGATTAATGACTTATGGAGTAACTTCCTTTGACAGGTAATGACATACTACTCTGGGATGAGACCCTATTTAAGGATCCGTCTGTGCTTGAGCCTGACTATCTCCCTGAATATTTTCCTCACAGGGAGTCACAATTGAACGGAATCAGATTTGCACTCAAGCCAGCCCTCCGCGGTATGCGTCCTTTGAATTGTTTACTTGTGGGTCCTCCAGGAACAGGAAAGACCAGTGCAGTTATGAAGGTATTCGGGGAAGTTGAAGCCCATGCACCCAGTGTCGTTACTGTTAAAGTCAACTGTCAGATTGATTCCACACGTTTTGCAGTAATGTCCAGGATTTACAGAAAGCTTTTTGGAATTTCTCCTCCCAATTCGGGAATTGCGTTCAGGAAAATTTTTGAAACCGTTGTTAATTTTCTTGTCTCTTCTGAGAAAGTTTTGCTTGTCGCTCTGGATGATCTCAATTATCTTTGCTATGAAGGGCATGCCAATGAAGTAATGTACTCGCTTTTAAGGGCACATGAGCAGTACCCAGGAACAAAGATAGGGATAATTGGCATCGTAAATGATGCCTCGGACCTCTACTGCTTGGACTCCAGGGTGAATTCGGTTTTCCTGCCTGAAGACATTCCTTTCCCAAGATATAATAGTACCGAAATTCTTGATATTCTCAAAGACCGGGTTAAATATGGCTTTTATCCGAAAGTGATTTCTGAAGATTTGCTGGAACTTGTAGTATCTTATGTAGAAAGGACAGGAGACCTCAGGGTTGGAATTGACCTTCTGAAACGTTCCGGTTTTAATGCCGAACGCCGGGGAAGCCGGACAATTTCTTCCGAAGATGTGGAAAAAGCTTATGAAGCGTCCAAACTGCTTAATCTATGCAGGGGTATAAACCTCCTGTCAGGTCCTGAAAAACACCTGCTTGAGCTAATAGCAAAAAGACGAGAAGTCCAGGCAGGTGAACTTTACAAGTCCTTCCATGAACTAACTCAGCTTGGATATACTCGCTTTTATGGGATTGTTAACAAGCTTCAGGTGCTCAACTATATAGATGCCGATTTCACCGGCAAGGGTCAGAGAGGCAGGACGAGAATTATAAAAACAAAATTCGGGGCTGAGGATATTCTTAATTGTCTTGAGAAGAAGTGAGTATAAAGTCCTGTAAAGCTACGTAAAGAGCTATACGTTTCAGAATTAACAAATCAATAGTCTAATTAACCTTAAAAACAGCCTACTAACCTTGAAAAAGCCTGAAAAAGTCTGAAAAAAAGAGATTTGAATGGAGATTCACATTGACTTCCGGTGAGAGGCCGGAACAGAGTTTTTCAGACTTCCATTTTTAAGGGCTAAAAGGATGGCACAGTGCGAAAACCGTGCCTCTTCCTGTTTACCCAAAATGTTTTTTGTTTTTTATTCTTTTCCGGATTACATCATTCCTGGGGGCATTCCGCCCATTCCACCCATTCCTGGGGGCATTCCGCCCATTCCACCCATTTCTTCAGGGCCTGGGGCTGCACGGGTAGAAGCTATAATATCGTCGATCCTGAGGATCATAACTGCAGACTCGGTGGCTGCGTTAATAACCTGGGTCTTGACTCTAAGAGGCTCAACTACAAAGTTCTTCCACATGTCAATGACCTTGCCTTCAAAAACATCGAGTCCTGCTGTCTTTATACCCTTTTCATGCTGAGAACGAAGCTCCATGAGCATGTCAATGGGGTCAAGCCCTGCATTTTCTGCAAGAGTCCTCGGAATAACTTCGAGAGCTTCGGCATAGGCTTTGACTGCAAGCTGTTCTCTGCCTTCAAGGGTTGCTGCGTATTCCTGGAGCCTGAGTGCAACCTCAACTTCAGGGGAACCGCCGCCTGCAACAAGCTTTCCGTCCTCGATTGCA
The DNA here is from genome assembly GCA_002508465.1 of Methanosarcina sp. UBA7. Taxonomy (GTDB): domain Archaea; phylum Halobacteriota; class Methanosarcinia; order Methanosarcinales; family Methanosarcinaceae; genus Methanosarcina. The sequence goes on from DAQQ01000134.1 coordinate 5,584, forward strand.
ACTCCAACCACACGAAGTGCATCCTCAAGAGCGCTGGTGATACTGTCAACTACGTGCTCTGTGCCGCCGCGCAGCAGGATTGTTACAGCCTTCGGGTTGTCGCAGCCTGTGACAAAGGTCATGCTGTCGCCGCCAACCTTCTTCTCTTCGACGAGGCCTGCATATCCGAGGTCTTCGGGAGTAATTTCATCCATGTTAGTGATGAGTTTGCCGCCTGTTGCTCTTGCGAGCTTTTCCATGTCGCTCTTTTTAACTCTGCGGACAGCAAAGATACCTGCTTTTGCAAGGTAGTGCTGGGCAAGGTCTTCAATTCCCTTCTGGCAGAAAACAACATTTGCTCCACTGCCGATAACCTTCTGGACGATCTTCTTTAGCATCTGCTCTTCCTGGTCAAGGAAGGACTGGAGCTGGTCAGGAGAGGTTATAGAGATTTCCGCATCTACTTCGGTATCCTTGAGTTCGATTGCGCTGTTGAGAAGAAGGATTTTTGCATCCTTAATTTTTTCAGGCATATTGGGGTGGATTCT
>DAQQ01000134.1:6120-6683 GCA_002508465.1 Methanosarcina sp. UBA7
TTGTCTCTGTCAACAGAATTCTTTCCGTTTGTGTCCACAACGCTTGTTACAGCATCTACGGCAATCCCTGAGAGGAGCTTTTTGGAGGACTCTGCACCCTTTCCAGTCATTGCGGTTTCAGCAATGCTGACAAGCAGGTCACGGTTGGACATTTCTACTGTCATTGCAAGGGAGTTCAGGACTTCTACGGCTTTTTCGGCTGCAAGCCTGTACCCTGATGCGATAATTGTCGGGTGGATTTCCTGCTCGATTAAGTCTTCTGCTTTCTTTAAGAGTTCACCTGCGACCACGGCTGCACTGGTAGTGCCGTCTCCGACTTCTTCATCCTGGGTCTTGGCTACTTCTACTACCATCTTTGCTGCAGGGTGTTCGATGTCCATTTCTTTGAGGATGGTTGCCCCGTCGTTTGTAATAACCACATCACCCATGGAGTCCACGAGCATTTTGTCCATGCCCTTGGGACCAAGGGTTGTTCTTACGGCTTCGGCTACTGCCTTTGCAGCCATGATATTGTTACTCTGGGCATCCCTGCCTCTGGTTCGCTTACTTCCTTCTTTTAAAAT
>DAQQ01000031.1:0-9831 GCA_002508465.1 Methanosarcina sp. UBA7
GGAAAACAGGGAAAACAAGGAAAACAGGGAAAACAGGGAAAACAGGGAAAACAAGGAAAACAGGGAAAACAGGGAAAACAAGGAATAAATAAGACCGGATAACCTTACTAGCCGTACTTTGGTCGTTATTGTCACGCTCGACGCAGGAGAGCGGCCTTTACCGAATAAAATAGAAAGAATTAATATAGATGTTTTTATAAAGAGTTGATTGAGAATTAAGGAAGAGATTTTCATATCAACAGGGATACGATGGTTATTTCAGAATTAGCTTTAGGCTTATTTACTAACCTCTTATATGAGTCTTTCAAGAATATCCCTGAATATATTTCTGATACGTCTTCAAAAGTATATGATAAAGCAATTGAAGAGTTCTCGAATAAGAATTATAAATTAACTGGAATACAAATTGATACGTTTTTTCGTCAGAAAAACGTGGAAAATGCAATCGAAAAATACCTGAAAAACCCAGATAAGCTTGATTGCTCAGAGATTTTAATCCACGAGTTTTTTGAATTATTCAGTGAGGAAGATTTCTCCCACGAAGATGCAGATTTAATCTTAAATTCCTTTTTTGAAATAATAGACGCCGAAATAGAAAAAGAACCTGAACTTAGAGGCTATCTTGACCACTACTTAGTAAAACGAATAGATAAAACAACCCAAGAGACAAATAAAGGAATTAAAGAGGGAATTAAAGAGGGAATTAAAGAGGGAATTAAAGAGGGAATTAAAGAGGGAATTAAAGAGTTATCTCAAGACGTCAAAGAAATATCTCATAACGTTCAGGAAGTAAAAGAAGTAATCAATGGCGGTAGAGAAAATCAAGATAAAAAAGAGTCCGGCGTAGATTTTGAAGAATCATTAGAGAAGTACCTGAACAAAATAATAGACGAAGATGGAAAAAACGGAATCAGTGAAGTATATACAGAACTTTCAGCCAAAGAGATTTTGCCAGTGCCTATCAAACTCTGTGAGAAGGAAAACGATAAAACACAGGAATTTGAAGTTCTTGAGCTTATTGAAAAAGAAGAAAAACTTATTATTTCCGGTGAATCAGGCTCAGGAAAAACAATAACTCTCAAATGGCTGAATTTCATCTATGCAACAAATTACCTTGAGAAAAAAGAAGGGAATATTCCCCTATACATAGAATTAAACACTTACATAGAGGGCTCTTTTTACGATTATGTCAAGATAAAAGCAAACCGTAATGGAATTTCAGAGGACATCCTAAAAACAGTACTCAAAGAAAAAGCCATTATTCTTATTGATGGTCTGGACTTGCTTTCATCTAATAATGATTTCCATCCCTATCACCAAATTTCTAATTTTGTCTCCACATATAGCAACTGCAGATTTGTTATTTCTTCAAGACCTGGTTTTTTTGAGAGTATAGAATCTGATTTTAAAGTTTCTGAGTTAGAAAAATTTACGGATGAGAAAATCAAGGAATTCATAGATAAATATGTCTCGGATAGAGAATTTGGAAAGACGATAAAAAACAAGATCTTGAATGATCAGCATTTAAAGTCACTGCTAACAACTCCTATGATGCTTCATCTTGCAATTGAAGTCGCTATGGAAAGAAAAGGCGACGTGGAAGAGTTGTTTCCCTCAAATCGTTACGAGATGTATGAAGCCTTTGTTTCAGGTCTATTTACTCATTATGGAACTAAAAATGGAAAGATTCATTGCGCTGAAAGATCACAAATTGAAACTGTCCTTACTAGTTTATATTTTGAACTTCAGTGCAGGAAAGCATTTTCATGCAAGTACGAGAAAGCAAAAGAAATAATCGAAGAGGACATTCTTGAAAAATGCTTCAAACTTGGACTTCTTGTAGAGAATGATTCAGAAATTAAATATGGCGTTCACCAGTCTTTTCAGGAATATTTTGCAGCTATAAAGCTAAAAGAGCTTTTTGAAAATGGATATGATATATCTGAGGCTTTTAGTCATCCAAAATGGGAAGAAGTTGTGATATTCACCTCTGAAATGTTAGATTCGGATTTACTAAACGAATATATTGATTTAATAATATCAAAAGGCGAGCTTTTCCTAGCTTCAAAGTGTGCAAATAAAGCAAGTGATAACACAAAGGAGAAACTGTGTGCTTTGCTTGCAGACAAAATGGATTCTAAATATAACTTGGAAAAAATGAACTCAATCATAAGCATAAGAAGAATTGAAAATTTTGGGATTAGTATAATTATCGAAGCCCTTAAAGATGAAGATGCAAATGTAAGTGGAACGGCAGCATGGGCACTTGAAAATATCAAGTCGGATACAGTTGTGAATTTATTAATTAAAGCACTAAATGATCAAGATGAAAATGTACGGGAAAACGCAGCGTGGATACTTGGAAATATAAAATCTGATAAGGCTGTGCAACCGTTAATCAAAGCACTAAAAGACGAAAATTCATACGTAAGGATGCATGCGGCATGGGCACTTAGAGATGTCAAGTTGGATACAGCTGTTCAGTCACTAATCAACGCACTAAAAGATGAAGACTCAAATGTACAGATACATGCAACGAGGGCACTTGAAAACATCAAGTCAGATACAACTGTGCAACTGCTGATCAAAACACTAAATGATGACAGTCCACGTGTGCGGTTGTACGTTATACATGCACTTGGAAATATAAAATCTGATAAAGCCATACAGCCGTTAATCAATACACTTAAAGATGAAAATTTATACATGCGGCAGAGAGTAGCAGAGGCACTTGGAAAAATAAAATCTGACAAAGCTATACAGTTGTTAATCAACGCACTAAAAGACGAAAATTCATACGTTAGGAAGGGTGTAGCAGAGGCACTTGGATATATAAAATCTGATAAAGCTGTAGAACCGTTAATCAACGCACTGAAAGACGAAGATGCAAATGTAAGGGAAATTGCGGCAAACGCGCTTGGAAATATAAAACCTGAGATAGCTGTACAGCCGCTAACCGATGCACTGAGAGATGGAAATTCATATGTGAGAAAGAGTGTAGCACATGCACTTGGAAATATAAAATCTGATAAAGCTATAGATCCGTTAATCAACACACTAAAGAAAGATGAAGATACAAATGTTCGGGAGATGGCGGCAGAAGCGCTTGGAAATATAAAGTCAGAAAATGCAGTGCAAACACTAATTAACGCACTGAATGATGAAAATTCATATGTGCGGGTGAGCGCGGCAAAAGCACTTGGAAATATTAAGTCTGATACAGCTGTGCAGCCGCTAATTAACGCACTGAAAGACGAAGATGCAAATGTGCGGAGAAGTACGGTAGAAGCACTTGGAAATACAAAATGTGATAAAGTCGTGAATCCACTTATTGATGCACTGAAAGACAAAGACTCAATTGTGCGGAAAAATTCGTTAAAAGCACTTGAATATATCAAATCGGATACTATTACACAGCTGTTAATCAATGCATTAAAAGACAAACATATAGAGTTACAGTTGTATGCGGCACAAGCACTTGGAAATATAAAATCTGATAAAGCTATAGATCCGTTAATCAACACACTAAAAGATGAAAATTCATATGTGCGGGTGAGCGCGGCAAAAGCACTTGGAAATATTAAGTCTGATACAGCTGTGCAGCCGCTAATCAACACACTAAAGAAAGATGAAGATGCAAATGTGCGGATGAGCGCGGCAAAAGCACTTGGAAATATTAAGTCTGATACAGCTGTGCAGCCGCTAATTAACGCACTGAAAGACGAAGATGCAAATGTGCGAGAGAACGCGGCAAAGGCACTTGGAGAGATTTGTACTGTAAAAGATAAAAAGCCGCTAGAAGATCTACTGAAATCAGATCATGAATTTTCAGCTAATACAGCATTTGAAATCCTCTATGAAATAGAAAAAAAAGAAAAATCAAAACTTGTTTTGTTTAAAGAACTTAAGAAAAGAAGTAAAACAGTTACAAAATACAGCATATTTGTCAGTTCGGTTCAGAAAGAACTTGAAGACGAACGTGTAACCATTCAAAATCTTGTAGAAAACGATCCTTTCCTTTCAGCATATTATGCCTCCTTACTCTACGAATATGAACCTGCTTATCCAGAAAAAACACTTGATGGTTGTTTAAATGCACTAAATAGCTGTCAGGTATATTTGCTCATCGTTGGGGTGAAATACGGTACTCTTTTGGGAGAAATTTCGATTACTCACACAGAATACCGCTATGCGAAGGAGAAAAATCTTCCAATTCTTATTTTCATTAAAGGAGAAAGGAATATAGAACGTGAGCAGGGAACTCAAGCCTTACTCAGAGAGATTGATTCTGACGACTTCAAGTACAAGAGATTCAGGAATGTCATTGAGCTTAAAAATGAAGTTGATGAATCCCTGAAAAAACTGCTTCGGGATGAAGACAAATTCCTAAAAACCTGATTTTATGACTTTATTCACTCATTCCACCAATTCCGTATCCTCATGAGAATAAGCCGGCGCACAGCAGCAGAGAATCTTCAACAGCGTATTTCCTGTGTTTTGAATTCTATGCGGAGTGCCAGGTGAAATACAAACGGTATCTCCTTTTTTGACCTCGAATTCTTCAAAACCAAGAGTCATTATCCCGCTGCCGTCCGTAATATGATAGATCTCTTCGGTCAGGTGGTGTTTGTGAAGAAGAGTTTTTCCGCCGGCTGGCACGGTAGCTTCGGCAAGGCTCTGGTTTGAATTGCCGTGGACCGCCGGATGCATGAGTTCGCGGATAATTGAACCGTCTTTTGTGATGTAAGGTTCTATTTCTTCGTATCTGGTAAAGAACTGCATTGTAAATTACTGGAAACCGCAATTATAACTATTTTTTCATTCAAGAGACTTTGCGTCTAAACTCTCTTATTTGGAACTTTTCTTGTAGAGCCATACCAGGCTCAAATTATTATATATGTTATACATTACTAATTATTAGTAGGAGAAGATTCGATGAATAATGATACTTGGAGCATGAAAGTATGAAAACAAATGTGAAAACAAACGTGAAAACAAACAAAAAACCAAATATCAATAGCGAAAACATGAGTAATGATGTATTCACATATGTTATATGGGCTATCTTAATTTTAAGTCCGTTATACCTGCTTTATTTTTTATATTCGTTAGCTACAGGAGGTTCAATTACTAATAGCATGATACCTTCAATAGTTTTCTTCGTGGCTGGAGTAATTACATTATTTGATATCCTCGCAGTTCATCAAATAACGACTGTAAGAAAATGACTGTAAGAAAATGACTGTAAGAAAATGACTGTAAGAAAATGACTGTGAGAAATTAGCTTCTTATCACATATCATCTGTAATACATTTTCGTTTTAGTTTTATTGTTTTGAACTTCCGGAATCTGAAAAACCAAACTAATTTTACACTTTCACCTAAAGTCCTCAATCTGCACTTGAAATAGAGAGAAAATAGGACTTTAGATGCAAAGCAAAGCCCATTTAAGTAAGAAAGTTTCAAAGGGGAGGTGTGGATTCATCTCCCTTCAGAAGTTCGGAAAAGAGCAGGGAACAGCCAGGAATCTGTTTGATGTTTACCATAATCATATTGATATAGAAAGGCCCTCCGCGTTGAATCTCTATAGGTGAGGGGTCTACGAATTCCCATATGTCAACAGGATGCTTGAGATAAAAGGTCTCAAGTTCCGGGCTGTTTAAATGCATCCTGGATGGAAAACCTACGGCGTGGGCTATGGAACTTAAAAAGGATTCCGCTTCGGCGTCCAGAAGGAATACAAAAAAGAAATATTCCCCATGCGGCAGGTCAAGCATGAACTTGACATCCGTACGAAGCTCGGAAAGTAAAAGATCTTGCGTGCTTTTTCTATACACAATAAGAAGCAGCACCTTATCTTTAAGAAGGAGTTCCTGAACCGTGTCCGGCAGGAAAAGATCTCCAAAGACCAGTTCAAAATACTCATGATTCGTAGCCTTAAAATCGTTTCTGATGAATAGTATGTCTTCATCGCTCAACAAAGAATAACCCATATTGCCCTGAGAATCAATTATTGGAGATTTTCCGGCAGAGATTTCTTTCCAGAACTTATCAAGAGCTTCATCGTCTATCCGGGATAACAGGTGTACACAGGTTCCGACATCAATATCTTTCAGCACTAAAACCCCCCATATTTACGAATCGACTTTGATTAAAGAAGTACAGTAAAAGCCGATGGTTATCAAAACTAAGGTTTAAGATTATTAGTTATTAAGTTTATATAAATAAAATATTATATAAATACATAGTCCACAAAAAATAGTACTAAGGTTCTAAAGTTAAGGCAATAGGAAAAAAATTAGAAAAAGTTCAATTAAAAAAAGTAAAGCTCATTTGGAAAAGTAAGATTCAACTGAAAAAATAAAATGCAGTTGGAAAATAAGATATTTTACTTTTATTTTACAATTTTTCTTATGAAATAGCCAGACTTTAAAATCAAGCTTCGTGACAGTTTTAGAAAAATTAAAAGTTATAAAATTATAAAAGTTGTAAGAGTTATAAAAATAGAAATTGTAAAATTTTACGAGATATAGGAGTTGCAAGATCTATAAAAATTAGAAATTATAGAAACTATAAAAATTAGAAATTATAGAAGTTAAAAGTTATAGAAATTATAGAAATTAGAAATTTTTTATCTCGAGGGTTTTAGTTCCTTTCTGTTTATCCTGAATGCTCATAAGTATCTTTTCCACCCTGATCCAGATTTGGCAGATCTGATCCGCAAACTCACTTTCGTTTAGACACTTACTGCTTTTAACATATTCTATCAAGGTTTTTTCCTGAAGCATTGCCTTTGTTACAATATCATTATAAGGAAGCTTACCTATTACCGAAATTCCCAGTTTGGCACAGAAATTTTCAATCAGCTGAGTATTATCTTCGTTTATGTCGTACTTGTTTACGCAGACAACAGTGGGAATCATGAAGTGTACGGTAAGTTCAAGAACTCTTTTAAGGTCATGGACTCCGGAAACGGTTGGTTCGCTTACCACCAGTAACAGATCCGCACCTGTAATAGCTGAAATCGCGGAACAGCCTGTTCCAGGAGGCCCGTCAATTATAATTAAATCTTTATGATACTTTTCTGCAAGCTTTTTCGCGTTACTTCGAACAGCGCTTACAAGTTTTCCGCTTGTTTCTTCTCCTATGCCTAGACTTGCATGAGCCATAGGCCCAAAACGGGTTTCGGAAGAAAAAACCTGACCTGAAATCCTTTTTTCCATGGAGACTGCCCCTTTTGGACATATAACGGTGCAGACAGCACATCCATCGCATCCGTAAGGGTCAACTTTGAAATTTTCACTTACCGCTCCATACCTGCAAAATTCTCTGCATTTTCCACATTCGATACAGAGTTCCGGGTCAATTCTGGCAACCTCAAGGCCGCAGTAGTCTTCTTTTTCCAGTATTTTGGGTTTCAGGATAAGATGCATATCAGATGCATCCACATCGCAATCGGCAATAATAGCATTTTTTGCAAGCGAGGCAAAAGCTGCTGTAAGGGTTGTTTTTCCAGTTCCCCCTTTTCCGCTGATTACTGTAAGCTGCTTCATGTCCTCACCTCCTCTGTATCTGCAAGCTGGAGTTTTATTGCCTCAAACATACCGATAAACTTCTCATTCCATTCCGGCATTTCTCGAACAAAGGGAATACCGCGAGAATAGAGCTCTGCAATTTTAAGATCGTTTGGGATCTTGAGGAGGATAGGAATCCCTTCGGCCTTGCAGTACTCTTCAACCCTTGAGTCCCCTAACCCCCAGCGGTTAATAATAACACCAAAGGGAACTTTAAGCGACCTTACAACGTCTACGGCAAGCCTGAGGTCATGGAAACCAAAAGGGGTTGATTCAGTCACAAGCACACAATAATCCACATCCCCGATAGAGGCAATAACAGGGCAGGCGGTTCCGGGTGGGGCATCGAGAATTGCAGTTTTTCGGTCATCAATATATTTTTTAAGCGTCTTGATAACAGCTGATGTCATCGTTTCCCCGATATTTAAAAGCCCCCTGTAAAACTCCGGGGAACTTTCTCCTTTTGCTTTTTCGATTACTCCAAGGGATCTCTCAGATTCCCGGATTGCCTTTTCCGAGCAGAGGACAGCGCATCCTCCGCACCCGTGGCAGAGAGAAGGGAAAAATAAAACTCTGTCAGGAAGTGCAGCCAGAGCATTATAACGACAAAAGTCCGAACACTGCCTGCATATACTGCATTTTTCCTGATTGATTACAGGCACCGGGCAAACGACATCTTCTACTTTTTCAAGGTCAAAGCCAAGGAAAAGGTTACAGTTAGGTTCTTCCACATCACAGTCAAAAAGCTGTACATCTGAAAGGGAAAGGGCAAGGTTTAAGGAAACCGTAGTCTTCCCGGTTCCTCCTTTTCCACTTGCAATTGCAATTTTCATATCCGATCTCCATGTCATTTCATAGGAGTTGTGATTTCTTCGAAGTTCTGGAACCTGTCCAGGACTTCTCTAGCAGTATCTACCCCATCGGGAATTTGCAGAATTTTTACAAAATTATCTCGGAGCATGTAATATGGACCTTCTCCAACAGTTTTTACTGCAAGGACATTTGCTTTTTCTCTGATAATTAAGTCCACGGCTTTCATGCCTCCTTTTTTATCAGAATTAAAAAATTGATTTTCGAAAACTTCCCAGTTCTCTATCCTACCTTCTTCAAGATCTACAAAGAGAAAATAGGGGGTTTTTCCAAGGTGTCCCGAAAGCTTTGCTTGAAACCCATTCCTATCGAAAACGGGAAGAGCTAGCCTAAAATTCTTCCTTTGTACAGGCTTTACATTAACAACAATATGCTCCAGGTTTTCCACTTCTTTTCTAACAGCTGTCTTGACTTCCTCTGAAAGCAGCTCCACCCTTTTCAGGTCGGTTTCACCCTCAACTTCAACCGTAGCTTCCCCGAAAACCACAAGTCCCGATTTTCGGAGTTTCAGGTCTTCAAGTTTTATCAGTCCAGGGATATTGCGTATGTCTTTTTTAATTCTCTCACTTTCCTCTTCATCTAGCCAGGCATCCATCAGGGTGAGCATTGAATCCCTGGCACTTTCAACCCCCATTTTGAAAATCAAGAGAGAGATTACAATAGTACCGAAACTGTCAAGTTTCGAGATCCCCAGCATAGAGCCAAGGACTGCCACAACAACTATCATCGAAGAAAATACATCCGTATAGGAATGCATCGCGTCAGCTATCAAAGACTGAGAGTTGATCCTTGTGCCTATGTTTCGTTTGTATATAGAAAGGCCATATATTGTAAGTACTGAAAAAACGGCTGTTACAAGAGCAAGCCCCTGAAATTCAGTCTGAGAAGTAGTATTTACGCCTGTAAAGCCTTCTTTTAGCAGTTCAAAGCCAGAAAACAGGATTAATAGAGAAACAAAGAGAGCTATGATATTTTCTGCTTTGTAGTACCCATAAGGAAAATGCTTACCACTACTTTTAAGGCTTATCTTGAGCCCAATCCAAACTGCCATAGACGCAAAAATGTCCAGACCTGTATGAACAGCATCCGCAATCAAGACTGTACTTCCGGAGTAAATACCTACAGCCCCTTTAACAAGAGCAAGGAATGCAAGCGCCAGAGTTGCGTCCCTTGATGCTTTAATCCCGAGTTTCAAGCTTTCCTGCGCAATCATTTGAAGAACCGTTTTAAGTGAGTTATTGATTTGCACCACAATTTGGAAAATGGAGTATTTAGAGAGTAGAACCTTTAGAAAATTGGTCTTTAAAAATTGAAACCTTAAGAAAGTTGAAAACTTAAGAAAATTGAAACCTTAAGAAAATTGAAACCTTAAGAAAATTGAAACCTTA